>WOZC01000170.1 GCA_011620465.1 Anaerolineaceae bacterium
GTCCTGGCTAGCCCACCAATTAAATATGTTGTACATTCCGCTTTGGTTAGGTATGACTGTGAAGAGAATGAGCATTTTTAAAAGAAAACTTTTCAACAAATTTTCCTATGAGTTGGTATTATGTGCACTCGCCTTCCTATCACTATTTCTTAGTCTCTCACGGATTGGTTGGATAACGGGAATAATTCTGTTGGCATACGTAGGATTCCGTTATACCTTCAATTGGGTGTTAAAAACCTCACAACGCCCAGAATATGTAAATTTTTCGAAGCAGGAAAGACGATTGTTTTTTCTGAAGACCTGGGGAAGGTTAATTCTGTTTTTCATTTGCATAATTTTTCTTGCAGGTATAGTTCTCTCAGCAATTGACCCACGTATGGCAGCTTTGTTTGATATTAAAAGGATAATTGATGGCGGATTTATGGGGTGGGCAAGTAAACTCGGGTTTGCTGAAAGGATTGTTTATTGGTTGGCTGCCTACAATGTGTATCAATATTTCCCTATTCTTGGCGCTGGATTTGGTTTGCCTGGATATTATTTCCCACAAAGTGTCCCTGCTTATGGGTACAGGCTTCCTGAAATTACTCGAACTTTATTAATAGATTTACACATCCCTAACGCCAAAAACTTGTGGGTAAGGATATTGTCAGAGACAGGAATTGTCGGTTTTGCAGTATTTATTTCCTGGTTAATCCAACATTGGCGAGATGCTGGAGAAGTCGAAGGGATGAAAACAGACAATTTAATTTCATCAATGGGCTTCATTGGTAAGTTGATCATAATAGCTATGATAGTTGAAGGTTTCAGCCTAGATACGTTTGGGCTACCTTATTATTGGATCGGACTCGGATTGATTGCTGCAAGCTGGTGGGCTAATGAAAGGCTGAAATATCCACCTCAAGAAATCGAGAGTACCGGCGCGAACATCGAAGTCACCAGCGACATCAAAGCCTGAGCATACTTATCCTCAACCGGTAACAATTGGTTCAGACTGGTCTGGGCGTCAATGTAATAAGTGCGAGCCTGGTTGAGCGTGTCCTCCCTGATAGCAGCTCGTTCGAGGCATGTTTTCATCTCGAATAAAAGTTTGTTACCTGGCTGATTTTCTTGCTTCCAAAGTTGCTGAAAAATCGTTGAATTCGCCAACCCGGTCAGAGCAGGGTAGGTTTTCTTTCGGGTGAGAAGGTCGCTGCTGACTGATTTCCCGGTTTCGTTGGATGAACCCCATACACCCAGGGAATCGTCCTGAATTTGGAAGCCCAAGCCAAGATAACAGCTGATTTGTGAGTGCGCTTTGGTGAATTCGCCATCAAATGCCATTATTTTTGCCCCAATCGCAAAGGAATCCGAGAATAACCTGGCGGTCTTTAACCGGATCATGTTCAAATATTCTTCCACGCTGATTCGATCAGAGTTTTCGTACAGGATATCAAATTGCTGACCCTGGATGACACCCAACGATGCCTCCTGGAACTCACACAAAGCATCCTTATGAATTTCCATCGGGAACGTGTTTGGCAAACTTCCCACCAGGTTCTGGCTGAGCCCGGTAAGATAGTCGCCAACGTTGATGGCAAGGGGGATGCCAACCCTGGTCCACAAAGCCGGATGACCGTGGCGCATCTCACCTTTATCATGGACGTCATCATGGATCAGGATGAAATTGTGTAAGACCTTAAGCGCGCTGGAAGCCTGAAACGCATCATCAGGCTTGCCTCCCAGGGAGAAGAAGGTAAAGATCAAGAATAGCGGTCGTAAACGTTTTCCTGGCACAGTTACTGAATAATCCCATCCAAAATGGGAAGAGGCTGAATCCCAAAAACCTAAGATTTCAGATGAGCAATTGTCTAAAACAACTGCTTTGAAATATTCTTCAAAGCGATTCCTCGTTTCAGATATCAATTTCCTTGGTATTTGCCGGCTCTTTTTCGAGTTTGGATCGTAACGACTCCAGGTTGGTCGCACCAGTTAAGAACATGGCTACTTTCAGTTCAAGAATGATCAATTCAATGGTTTCTTTCAATTTCTCGTAGCCATCGTTCGCTGCCAAGATCAGTTTCCGGGCAAAACCTGCCAGGTCAGCACCCAATGCGATGGATTTCGTGACATCCAGACCGTTTCGCAATCCGCCTGATGATATTCTCAGGATATTCTCAGGAAGCCCTTCCAACCCTCGCAGCGCCTGGACGGTAGGGATGCCCCAGCCAATATAAGTCTGGCAGAGTGTTTTTCGAACAGGGTCGGTTTGGCGGTACATTTCTACAGCCGCCCACGAGGTGCCGCCTACGCCTGCCACATCGATCCCCCGCACGCCAGCTTCAACCAGCCACTGTGCTGTCTGTTGATTAATACCGCAGCCAACTTCTTTGGCAATTACCGGTACTGGTAACTTTGAGGTGATTGTCTTAATCTTCCTCAACAGGTGGCTGAAATTACGGTTTCCTTCGGGCTGCAGGGCTTCCTGCAGAGCATTCAGATGGATGATGAGCGCGTCTGCCTCCAACATTTCGACCGCTCTCTGACAATCAGCAACTTCGAAACCTTCGTTCAATTGGGCAACACCAATATTGGCGAACAGCAACGCGTTAGGTGCTTCTTTTCGGGCAATCGCAAAGGTATCTTCCAAACCTTCATGCACAAGGGCAGCCCTTTGAGAACCAACGCCCATGGCGATATTGAACTCATTGGCTGCTTTTCCGAGGAGCTGGTTAAATAGCTTAGTTTTGCCAGAACCCCCTGTCATAGAAGAGATCAGGATGGGAGCGTTTAGCTTCTTGCCGAAAATACTGGTTGAAAGATCGATCGAGTCGAAATCGATTTCAGGAAGTGTTTGAACATTGAGATGCACCTGGTCAAAGCCAGTTGGAACGCCTGAGGAAACATCTTCTTCGAGGCAGATGCGCAGATGCTCGTCTTTTCTGGCAGAAATGTTCGTAACTTGCTTGTTCATTGTGGGTTTACTCTTTCATAATCAGAGATAGTATTGATATAATCTTAACATCAAAAAGACATGTGAGGAAAAACGATGGATAATACATTCGAAATTGTAAAAGAAGTTGTAAAAGACGTTTTGAAAATTGATGGTGATGACATCACTATGGAAACACGCTTCATTGAAGATTTGAAAGCCGATTCGATGGATCAATTCTTTTTAATCGATGGTTTCTGCGAAAAATTTGATATCAATATCACTGATGAAGCTGCACGCAGCATTCATTCTGTTGGAGATGCCGTCCGAGCAATTGAAGAAGTTTTGAAGTAAATTCAGATAAACGAAAAAAAAGCTGCCATTTGGCAGCTTTTTTTACCTTAAACCTATGACCAAACAATACTCAAGATTTAATTCTGTCTACATTTAGTTAAAGTTAGCTTTTAATTATTGCCGGGATGTCGCTGAGTTTGCCAGCTACCCTTACGCTGGCGTCTATCAAGGCACCAGTCTTCTTACCCAAAGAATCCAGCGAGAGGCTCCCACTGCGGGAGAAAAACGGTCGCAAAATCGACGTTGCCAAGCTTTCACCAACAACATAAGCAATGACTGGTTTCGTCACGTTTTCCATGATGTACGTAGCTGCTTTGATTTCGCTATCCCCGCCTGGACCACCGATAAGGACAATCTGATCGGTATGAGGATCAGCTTCAAACAATTCAAGGCATGTAGGGTAGTCGATACCAATGATCGGATCATCCCCGATGCCTACCACGGTACTCACGCCGATCCCTTCCCGTTTGAGGGTATCCACGATCTCATAACAAAGCGTGCCAGATCGTGAGACTACCCCGACATTGCCCTGGAAGGCAATATCGTTTGGGAAAATACCCGCATTTGCAATTCCGGGGACCAGCACGCCAGGTGAATTTGGTCCAACCAGAATTGAATCGCTATTTTTCAGCGCAGATTTTACGACCATCATATCCTGCAATGGGATTGAGCCGGTTATTGATATGATCGTCTTCACTCCGCAATCAATCGACTCTAAAATGGCATCAGCAGTTGAATGAGGTGGTACAAAAATGACGCTTACATCTGCACTGGTGGCGTCAACGCAGTCTCTTACTGTATCAAATATTGGCAAACGACCTTCATGGGACCAGTCACCACCTTTGCCAGGGGATGTTCCGCCTACAATCTGGCTGCCAGACTTCAGCATCTGCGAAGCGTGAAAATGCCCTCTGCGACCAGTGATGCCCTGAACCATGATCCGGGATTCGGCACTAATCAGGATGCTCATTCCTCTTCCTCTCGCAGCCAGCCTACCGCAGCGTTGACAAGTGCTTCGGTAGTGCCAAAAAAGCTCAAATTTTCATTTTTGTGCAGCAGATCGAGACCGGAATCGTCATTTGTACCTTCAAGGCGAATAAAGATCGGTTTTTTTGGGAAACCTTTATCTAGCGCTTGAAGGAGACCATCGGCGGTTTCATCGCAGCGAGTCATCCCACCAAAAATATTGATGATGATCGCCTTGACCCGAGGATTCAGGAGCAGCATTTCCAAGGAAGAAGAAATCGATGTGCTGGTTGCACCTCCGTGAATATCGATCATTGCAGCTGGCAGTGTGTTGAGACTGATCAATTGGTCAATCGTCAAATAAGCCAAACCCAATCCGTTGACCATGCAACCGATCTCACCAGGAAAACTGTGATAATCGACATCGTATTTCAAAGCCTGGCGTTCCTCCCATCCAAAGTACGATTGGTCCAATGAATCAGAAAGACTTTCCTGGCGGAAGAGTGATTGGTTATCAATACTGATCCTGGTATCAAGCGCAAATAGTTGGTTTTGTTGCGTGACGACCAACGAATTGATTTCGACCAGGGTGGCATCATAATGACGATAGACATCATATATTTTATGGGCAATTAGTTGAAGTTGTTTCCAAAGAGAGGGGTCAATACCCAGCGTCGTTACTAATCCCCGGATCTGATAATCCTGCAATCCGAGGTTTATATTGATGGGTCGGTCAACCACCCGGGCATTTTTGAAAGAATCGGGCTCCAGGTAGGTAGCACCGCCAGCTTCCGAAAGGCGGAGAACAGGAGTCCCGGCATCCAGATCCGAAAAGATCGCCAGGTAATATTCTTTGGAAAATGTGAAAGCTTTTTCTACCAGGATGAACTGAACCGGGTGCTGATTCAAGACGAGTTTGAAAATCTCATTACTGATATTTTCAATCTCACTTTCAGTCTGAATTATGCGGACCCCACCAGCCTTTCCCCGACCTGGTTCAAATGTTTGGGCTTTTAATACGACTGGATAACCAATCTCAGCTGCGATTCGTTTGACCTGTACGGCATTGGTCGCTAACGTAGAGGCTGGCAGGGGAATCCCTGCTTTCTTGAGAATCGATTTTGCCTGGTATTCTTGAAGTTTCATGGATTGTTCCACCCCCATTATAACAAAACAAACAGGCTGAAGATGAACATCTTCAGCCTGTTTTGTGTCAATGTTCGGATTACCCGTTGAGATATTCCTGGAGCGCTTCTTTGGTCAAGCGGAAAGCACTGCCAATTTTGCGAGCCTTCAGTTCGCCGGCATTAATGGCTGCGAGTACATCTTCTTCGGAGACCTTTAAGAAGCCCGCTGCTTCAGTTGGGGTCATCACATCAGGCATTGATGTAGAAGGAGCAGAGGTTGTTGGTTGGGTCTGGGACTGTTGGTTTTGCGTCATGTTAGCCAGTGAACCAGACAAAACATTCCCAATACCCATACCGGCACCGATACCAGCGGTCAACCCAGCACCACCAGCGGGGTTCTGGGCAGCGTCACGCATGGCATCTGCAGCCTGTAGTTGCGTGTAGGTCTGCATATCCAGCATACCCATGTCGCGCAGTTCTTTGGCGGACTTATCTGAAGGTTTCAGGTTGCCAATATAGAACGATTTCAAGAGTAAACCAACTCCAAGGAAGTCATCCTGTGCCTTGGCGCGAACAGCAGCGCTCAATTCATCGGTCAGACCAATCAGATCGAGAACGTTATTATCTGAAGTTGTTTCACCGAGGACGTCCTGCAAGCGTGAAAGCAACATGGTGCGAAGTCGGTTTTCAATATCCGCAGTATGAAAACCGCCCAATTGACCAACGATCTGGGTAACGAACTGTTGGGGGTCATTGACTTGGAAGCTATATGTGCCGAAGCCTTGCAGCAAGGCAATCCCTAAACCTACACCAGTATTGCGGACGATGATTGGTTGAGGAGTTCCCCATTTGCGATCAGCAAACTCCCGCATGGATACATAGTAAACCTCGGCAGTAAAGGGAGTGCGATCGCTAAAGAGTTTGCCGAGCAAGCCGGTCAACAAGGGCACATTGGCAGTGGTAATAGTGTGACGGCCTGGACCCAAAACGTCCAGAGCGCGACCATCACGGAAAAATACCGCAGCTTGTGATTCACGAACGATCACCTGGGAACCCAGGCGGAGATCAGCAACGCCAGTTTCTGGAAAGCGGTGGACGATCTCATCGACCATCTCACTGGGGTATTCAACGACATCAAAAATTCTAGCCATATTAATCCTCCTCTAAGATCAATTACTAAAGCGTGATGCCTTTAAGAGCATCAGAGCGTTTGTTGAAAGCATCGATTGCTTCCTGTGAGACGGCAGTCAGATGACGAATCGAAGCAGGCAGTCCGTCTGTGCCAATTGAAGCAGCGACATTGTCGATGGCACTGCCAACCACATCGGCATGCTCAAGCAGCGTCAGGTCATATTGATAGATGTTTGCCAGTTCTTCTTCGCGGATTTTGATTGCGTCGAAAATGCCGGCATAGCCATAAGAGGCAGTTTTTATTCGGTCAATAAATTGGCGGATTTTGATCGCGGCATTTTCAAGATCATCGACGTATGCCAAACCGCCATTGGAAATGAGATCGCGCTGTAAGGCAGAGATCCTCTGATATTGAGCCTCGTACTCCTTGGCAACCGTCTCGCGTAAAATTTTGTCAGACATACGGCGATCGCCGCGTTCAACATAGCCCTTGAAGCCAGGAATTTTCCCAATCAATTTTTTGATTGGGTCCTGATCTCCACTTACAATATCGAAAATATCGGTCATTTTTCTCCTTTTTTAATCAAGCAATTTAAAATGCTATCATCAGCCAGATGATCTTACCGTAGAAAATATAAGGTTTTGCAACTTACAACTCTTAATTATAATAGATATAAAACTACTCGTTGAAGGAGCTTGCATGAAAAACGGTCCATTAAAAAGTTTGGGACCATTGGAATACTTTTTGATCATCATCCTGGTAATGATGATTTTATTTACTGTATTTACAGTATTCTGGCCTGCAATCCAACTTTTTTACCAAAACACAATCCAATAGTATGTCATTACGAGAATTAAGAGTTATCAGTCAAGATGTAGCCCGAACCGCTTTGGATTGGCTTTTCCCCCCAACTTGCCTTGGATGTGGTGAGGAGGGGGTCTTTATTTGCCCCGAATGTTTCAGCAAGATCAAGCTTGTTCCAAGAGATGTATGCAACTTTTGCGGAGACTATGTGAGCAAAAAAGGAAAATGTCCTAATTGCTACGATAAGAAACTTCCTTATGCTGGCTTTAGAGCATTCGCTTACTATGATGGTGTCGTCCGGAAAGCCATCCACCATCTGAAGTATCAGAACGACCTGACGATTGGTCGTTACCTGGCTGGATTGTTACAATTAGTTTACCAGCGGACGGATTGGGATGTTGAATTGATCGTACCAATTCCGATTGGGGAGCAGAAAAAACAGGAACGAGGCTATAACCAGGCTGAAAGACTTGCAAAACCATTATCTGATTTGCTAAACATTCCCCTCAGTTGCGACGCGCTGGTCAGGATAAACGAAATTTCTTCGCAAGTTGGTTTGAACCACGAAGAACGCCGGGAGAATGTTAGGCAGGCTTTTATCGCCAAAGCGCTTCAGGTGAAGGGCAAAAGGGTATTGGTGGTCGATGATGTGTTTACCAGTGGAGCCACCATGGAAGCGGCAGCTGCAGAGTTGATGGGTGCTGGTGCAGCGAAAGTTTATTGCTTGACTGTAGCAAAGGTTAATCATTTACAAGACTCAATTGATTTTTCATTAACGAATAATGTATAATTTGGGAAAATCCCAGGAGGTTAACTATGGCAGTAGAAATTGGCATTTATACTAAAGACCTGGAACTCACAGATCGAATCCATGATTACGTGATAAAGAAAGTTGGTAAGCTTGAACGCTTCTTAAACGATATCGGGGAATGCCGGGTTGATTTGAGCTATGCTAAGACGGCACGGAACGCTTCCGACCGGTACATCGCCCAAATTACCATTCGAGGCAAGGGTTTCATCCTGCGCTCAGAGGAGCGGTCAGATAATATGTTTGCCGCAATCGACGCGACGGTTGATAAGATGACCCGCCAGATCGATCGATTCAAAGGCAAACATTGGCGCAAACGCGTTGGTGAACCTGAAACCGAAGCAACTCCAGTGGTAGAGGATGTTGAAGAAGAAGCAGCGCCTTTGATCGTCCGACGCAAGACCTTCAATCTTGAACCAATGCACGAGGATGAAGCCCTCGAACAACTGATCTTGCTTGGACACGATGCCTTTTTCGTTTTCTATAATGTCGAAAACGAACGCGTCAATGTGCTTTACCGACGACGTGACGGTAGTTACGGTCTGATCGATCCTGTTTTCAAGTAATTTTGGACCAATATGTGAAAGCAGTCCATACTACGGACTGCTTTTTATTATACAATTAGCCTGAAGCGAGGCATTATGAGCAAAACAGAAGACGATCCAACCGAAATGGAATACACGCCGATTGACAAAAAGAAAATTGTCGAGGCAGTTTCAAAGATGTTGTTAGCTTTTGGTGAAAACCCACAGAGGGAAGGGCTTATACGCACACCGCATCGGGTGGCAAACGCCTATGGCGAGATCCTGGAAGGATACACCATCGACCCCATCAAGCTGATCAATGGGGCACTTTTTACTGTCGATTATGATGAAATGGTCGTGGTAAAAGACATCGAGTTCTTCAGTCTGTGTGAACATCATTTGCTGCCGTTTTTTGGTCGGGCTCATGTGGCCTATCTTCCACATAATAAAGTGATTGGTTTATCAAAGATACCCCGGATTGTAGATATGTTTGCGCATAGATTACAAGTACAGGAACGCCTGACTCAGCAGATTGCGCATTTTATCCAGGAAACGATCAACCCACTTGGGGTAGGTGTCGTGATTGAAGCTCAACACCTCTGCATGATGATGCGTGGAATCAAAAAAGAACAAGCCTCCATGACGACATCAGCGATGCTGGGTGGTTTTAGAACACGCCTTGAAACCCGCATGGAATTCTTGAATATGATTCATTAACCCTATTGTTTAGATTAGGTGAGATTATTCAGCCATTAACTTAACCAATCCCTCTGGTTAAGGACCGCAAAGCGGGGGGAAGGTATGTGGAGCAGTCTATGCCGACTTCGTACGGATGAGGCTTGCTCCATTCGCTGAATTAAATACTTCGTTGTCTGTATATCTGAATACCAACTTTGGAAGTTTTGCTGACGAAGTTGGCTTTTTCGATCTTGATCCTGACTGCATCAGCAGGTGTCTCTTCGAATAACTGATTAACAAGTTGTGCCGCCAGCGCTTCCAGGGTAAAGTAACTGCTTTCTTGCACGCATTTGCGGATCAGTTTTGCGACAAAGGAGTAACTGATCGTATCTTCGATTGAATCGCTCTCCCCAGCTTTATCCAGGGGGTATTCGAGCTCGATATCCATCAGCAATTCCTGGGGGAATTTTCGTTCCTGCTCATTAACACCCACGATTCCAGTGGCAACAAGTCCGGTGATCAAAATTTTATCCATTGCGACCTGCTTTCAAATAATATTTTCGCCGCCATCGACCTTGATGATCGAGCCGGTCATGAAGTCCTGGTGGAGGATGTGAAGCACATTTTCAGCGATGATCTCAGGCGATCCAATCCGGTTAAGTGGTATATTCCTTGAAGCAACTTGTTCCATATCGGTGTGCTCATACCCAGCCAAGGGAAGCATGATGCCAGGTGCGACAGCGTTCACGGTGATATTTGGTGCTAATTCGAGTGCAAACATACGGGTCATCTCGTATAACGCTTTTTTCGTAAGGCGGTAAGCAAAATGATCGGTCGCTGTGCGAAAGATACCAGCATCGCAGATATTCACGATTTTTCCATTCTTTTCTGCGGGAAGCTGCTTTACAAATGCTTTGATCAGCCACCAGGGTGCAAACAAGTTAACGTTGAATGAAGTCTGCAAGGCATCCAGATCGGTTTTAATTCCGTTCCCTTTTTTGTAATTCCCTGCGCTGTTGATCAAGATGTCAAGATTACCCAGTTTGTGGTTTACATCTGCTACCAATTGATCGACACTCGAAAAATCAGACAGGTCAAATTGATAAATCTCTGCTTTGACACCAAGATCCAAAGCTTGTTGTTTGACCTCAACAGCCTCATCTTTTGAAGTGTTGAAATGGATTGCCACGTTGCAGCCTTCTCGGGCGAGCGCAAGTACAATCGCCCTTCCAAGCCGAATACCGCCGCCAGTGACTAATGCTGTTTTGCCTTTCAGATCCATCATAATACCTTAGTGGTCGCTCTATGCAACCTGGATTCATATTAGTTGATGGTAAAATTTTATCATCGAAAGAAATGTACAAAGCCCACGCAAAGGGTCTTTTTCAGCTTGGAACAACCAACCTTAAAATTCCGAAAAGATGGAGCAAAATGAACAATTCAAAGTCAGTCAAAGAACTTGGTCAGTCGATTTGGTACGACAATATTGAACGGGAAATGTTACGAGACGGCAGTATGAAGAAAATGCTCGAAGAAGGGCAGATTTTCGGAGTCACCTCCAACCCGAGCATCTTTGAAGCCGCTTTGAAGAATAGCACCGCCTATGACGATGTGCTTCAGTCGCTTGCCTGGGCAGGATTGAACCGCGATCAGATTTACGCTGAGCTGGTCAAAGAAGACATCCAGCAAGCCGCAGATCTATTTCTGCCAGTATACGAAACCAGCGGCGGTCAGGATGGGCTCGTCAGCGTGGAAATCAATCCTTTCTATGCCTATGATGCTAAAAAATCGATCGAAGAAGGTCGCTCGCTGTGGGCGCAGATCAACCGTAAAAACATTATGATCAAAGTTCCTGCAACTTTGGAAGGACTGGAAGTAATTACTGCTCTAATCTCCGAGGGCATAAACGTAAACGCTACGTTGAT
Source organism: Anaerolineaceae bacterium (assembly GCA_011620465.1). Classification (GTDB taxonomy): domain Bacteria; phylum Chloroflexota; class Anaerolineae; order Anaerolineales; family Anaerolineaceae; genus Mesolinea. The sequence goes on from WOZC01000170.1 coordinate 11,227, forward strand.
CTTCTCGACAGAACGTTACAAACAGGTCATCGATGCCTACCTGAGCGGTTTGGAGAAACGCATCAGCCATCATGAAAGCATCGACAATATATCAAGCGTGGCATCCTTCTTCATTTCGCGGATCGACACAGCAGTCGACCAGCTTCTGGACGCTGTGATCGCTTCACCAAGCAACCTTGCGCATGAAGCGGCAG
>WOZC01000011.1:0-2048 GCA_011620465.1 Anaerolineaceae bacterium
TGCATCGATGACCCTGTTCAAGCCGGCTGGTTCAACGAGAAAATTTTGTCCTAATGATTTCTTGGGTTTTATGCAGTACTTTTTGAGTAAAGGATAGATGTTGAGTTGTTTGAGGGTCATGGCAGCACCACCGGATACCAGGTTGGAATAGGGGCGAGAAAATAGAGCGTGGTCCAGCTGTGCCAGCCGACGTAATCTTCGTCGCTGTAGCCGAGGTCGATCCAATAGGTGCCGGGAATACCGCCTCCGGAGTCGCCGATTGTTCCGTAGCCATAGCCTTGCACATAAACACGCTGCAGTACCATACTGGGATACCAGGCAGCCGAGACGGCAATCGTGCCCTTTGCCAAAGGCAATCCGGAGCGTGTTCTGGGGTTGTCGCCAAAGGTGGAGGGATGGTAAGAGGTGGCATAGACGCTGACCTTGCGCCAAAATTCGAATGTCTCCCCGTCAACGGTTTCGGTTTGCATGACGGCACGTGTGCCTCTACCCATAATGCCGTCGCGCGGCTCACTGGCTTTCCAGGGACCCTCGGAGGTGCTGGAGAGAAGCACGCCGTCTTCGATGCGTTCGAGCGTGCGAAGCACTTCAATGCCAGGTTGACCGGGCACAATCACGGCGGTGGTGTCAAGCTGGGTGTTGGGGTCTTCCTGGTAAGAATAAGAAAAGCTGGTCTCGTCCGTCTGCAGGATCAAACGCTCTTCCACCCGATGGATGCTGATTACCCTGTCTGCGGGTAGCGCTTGGTCTTCTAATGGCTGCGCGTAGTCGAGACCCTGTAAAGTAACGCTTATGTCTGCAAGAGCTTCGCTTACTGTAGTTCCTGCGCTGAGACCACAATAATCAGTCTCAAAGGAGGTTATACAGATTTGTTCAGCCAGGGTAACATGCAACTGGTTATTAGCTTCAAGCGTGTCACTGAGGTCAGGGTAAAAACGATCCTTATTGTTAAATTCCAAACCTGCCTCTGCCAGGGCTTCCTGGTAGGTTGCTTTTTGGGTGAAAAGACTGATGTGGTATTGGTCGTCAAGGTAAATATCGACCTGTTTGGCAGGGACGAATTGTAGGGTAAGGGGTTCTCCAGAAATTAATTCCTGACCTGGCTGAGCGTTCTCACCTTCAATCAGGATGATATCTTTCGGAAACAGTTGGATGCCCGCTTCCTGCAGGATATTGGCAGGAAAAAGCTCGGCTGTGATGATTTCGCTCTCTCCTTCGGGGGTTTGTATCGAAACCGGTCGGGCGGAAATCAAACTGATCTTTTCTGGAATGTTCATGCTGAACTTGTCAGGATCCACTGAAAGCCTGTCCTGTGGCTGGAGGCTGAAACCAGCCAGCTGGAACAGATCTCGCGGATGGAAAACCAGTGCCCGCATTCGGATCAACTCGTCGTTTACGTCCAATTGATAAGGTTTAACTTGAGACCAGCCCATCAGCCCCAATCCAAGCAAAATGAGCGTGAGGATAAGCGCAATTCGAAGGGTTTTTGGCAATTTATTAAGGGCAAACAGCATTTTTGCAGTATATCACAGCCTAATGTATGCAAGATTTTTCGATCGTTACTATTCAATTAAATGATCAAGAAAAGACCCACCCCCTGCCCCCCTCCCTACGCCCGAAAAAAGGGCTGGAGGGGGTTTGATTTCAGTCGTAATCGACAGGTGAAAAATGAAACACCTTTCTCCTTAGCCGATCTTTACCCTCTGCCTGTGCTCAAAAGAAGGGCTGGAGAGGGTTTGAACTCGATACCAATCAAGGGTCATGACTGAACCGAATAACGGGCAACCATGGAAAGTCGGCCCTACAGTGCAAGCAAGGAAATTGAACAACAAAATACTCAATACCCTGCTGTGCGGGCACAGAGGGCACTACGTACAACCTACATAGGGGAGGGAAAAACGAGACCTATTCAGGTCTGCTCTACTTCTTGAATTGCTTCAACTTCTGCAGAATCCGGATCAATACTTCCCGCCAGGTCTCATCCTTGAGGTCCTTGAGATTGATCCAATAGGAATTCTTTCCAGCGCGTGCCAGCGGATCGATTTCGG
>WOZC01000011.1:2148-6144 GCA_011620465.1 Anaerolineaceae bacterium
TTGAGATTGATCCAATAGGAATTCTTTCCAGCGCGTGCCAGCGGATCGATTTCGGGTAATCCACGCTCCTTGACCCCCTGGGGGAGTGGCGGGAAGGTCAAGAGCAATTGTTGAGAGGTCATTGTCACTGATTCAAGCCCGATTACCTCCGCGGAAAGTTTCACTTGCATCTGGAAGAACAAATCCCGCAGCCCTTCAGGCAATTCGCCGAAGCGGTCATGGAACTCAATTTCAGTTTGAGCGATCTCTTCATCACTGCGCAGGTTCGAAATGCGCCGATAGAGCTTCAGACGCAGGTCCTCGTCCGGGATATAGGTTGAAGGGATCTCACTGTTGAGCGGCAGGTCAACATTAACATTCAGGCTGGGCAACTGGATCCAGCTCTGACTGCCCAAATCGATCGGCGCTAATCCAGATTCACTTCTCAAGCCCTGAACCGCCTGGCTGAGCAGCTTGGTGTACATCTGGAAGCCCACTGCAGCAATGTAGCCGGATTGACGGGTACCCAGCAAGTCTCCAGCCCCGCGCATCTCCAGGTCGCGCATGGCAATCGAATAACCAGCACCAAGCGTGGCATTGTCTGCCAATACTTCCAGCCGCTCTTCCCCTTCTGGAGTAGGCGCACGGCGCCTGTCCTGAAAAAGGTAGGCATAAGCTCGCTGAGCACCCCGTCCGACACGTCCTCGCAGTTGATAGAGTTGAGCCAGCCCAAAGGTATCCGCCCGGTCGACGATCAGTGTGTTGGCATTAGGAATGTCCAGACCGGATTCGATGATCGACGTGGACAGAAGAACATCGATCTGACCGGAAGTAAATTGGTGCATCACATCCGCCAACTCATTCTCGGGCAACTGCCCATGCCCGATGCCGATGCGTGCTTCCGGGACCAGGTTTTGAAGGTGGTTGTAGACTGCAGCGATCGACTGTACCCGGTTGTGCACAAAGAAAACCTGACCACCTCGATCCAACTCACGCACGATCGCTTCTCTCACCAACTTGGGCGAATAAGGTCCAATGTGCGTAACCACAGGTAATCGCTCTTCCGGAGGGCTGTTGATGGTGGAAATATCGCGCACGCCGCTGAGCGCCATGTAAAGCGTGCGAGGAATGGGCGTGGCGGTCATTGTGAGGACATCCACTTCTTCACGCAGTTTTTTCAGATGTTCTTTGTGAGTCACGCCGAAACGCTGTTCCTCGTCGATGATTACGAGTCCGAGATCGTTGAATACCACGTCTTCAGATACCAGGCGGTGCGTGCCGATGACGATATCGATCTTTTTGGCAGCCAGGTCCTTGATGATCTTATCCTGCTCCCTGGCACTGCGGAAACGCGAGAGCATTTCCACTCGCACTGGAAAGACAGAAAGCCGCTGGCGGAAGGTGTCGAAATGCTGCTGGGCGAGGACAGTTGTCGGGACCAACACCGCAACCTGTTTGCCATCGGAAACCGCTTTGAAGGCAGCCCGCAAGGCGACTTCGGTCTTTCCGTACCCGACGTCACCGCAGAGCAGCCGGTCCATCGGACGATTTGATTCCATGTCAGCTTTCACCTGTTCGATCGCCAATAATTGATCCGGAGTCTCAATATACGGGAAGGATGCTTCCAGTTCCCGCTGCCAGTCTGAATCCGGGTTGAAGGAGTATCCGGCTGCCATCTGGCGTTTGGCATAAAGCTCCAGTAAATCCGTGGCAACTTCGACCACGGCATGACGGACTTTGGACTTGGTCTGACTCCAATCTGTACCACCCAGGCTGTTGATATGCGGTGTTGAACTGTCCGGTCCGACATAGCGGGTAATGCGATCAGCCTGGTGGATGGGCACGTAGAGCACATCGCTGTTCTTGTATTGGATGGTCAGGTATTCGCGTTGATTGCCGTCGATTTTGGGCTTATGCAGACCAATAAACTGACCGATACCATGGTCAACATGCACAACGTAGTCGCCTGGTTTGAGGTCGGCAAAGATGGTTTCAGGTGCTTCACTACTCAGAGGCGGCCGGCGGCGCGGTTGAGGTCGGCTCCAGCCAAATATCTCGCTGTCTGTAAGCAAATGGTGACTGGTGCTCTCGTTTTGATGCAGCACCCAGCCGCCGGATAGGGAGCCTTCCAGGAAGGCATCCGGTCGGATCGCTTTGTCCGGGTGTGTCTCTTTCCAGAGTTGTTCCAGGCGGGCAGACTGTCTTGACACCACAGTCCAGGGTTGCTTGTCTTTGGTGAGGGAATCGATATGGAACTGGAAATCCTTCAAGCGACCAGCAAACCTGGGTCCGGGGTCAAACAGGGCTGACAGAGCAGAGCCGCCCTCAGCATTGCTGTGACCCATCTCGATAATCTGCCGGTTGGCAGTGCTATCCAACAATTCAGACCAGGTCAGGTAAGGTAGCTTTGGGTTTGCCAGCGGGTCGTCTTTCTTGAGTTCCTCGAGGCGTTCGAGCGCTTCTTCTTCGATATCGTTTGCTGCAGCAGCGATGAATTCTTCGCCATCCAGAAGGATGAGGGCATTATCAGGAAGGAAGTCGATCAGGCTGGAAGGAAAATTATAGATTTCAGGGATGTCCCGTTCCTTCAGTTGGTACAGCAACTCACCGTCCTGCATCGCTGCAATCGGTAAAGCTTCGGAAGCCGGAAAGATCAGCGCTTGTTCCAGTTTTGCCTCGCTGCGCTGTGAACTGGGGTCAAAAAGACGCAGTGAATCGATTTCATCGCCAAAAAAATCCAACCTTAGAGGCTGATTTTCAGAGGGAGACCAGACGTCTAAAATGCCACCACGCCTTGAAAACTGACCAGGCTGAACGACAATATTACTGTATTCATACCCAATCCCAACAAGGTGAGTGGAAACCTGGTGGAAGTCCTTGCGGTCACCAGCCTTGATATTAAGGGTGTTTTTGAGAAAGGTACGCCTGGGAACCGTGCGCGTCATCAAAGCCCGGATCGGTGCAACAATTACGGGGGGGAATTCCGGTTTTTGTAATCCTGGAAGGAGATAACGGCTCAATGTAGCGAAGACACGCAGACGATCAAGGCGCACGCTTTGAGACCAGGGATTGTCCTCGTAGAAGAGAGGGTTTGGTTCAGGAAAGTAGTAGATTACCTCCTGGGGCAGCCAAAAGCTGAGTTCGTCGAACAATGAAAGGGCGCGGTCTGAACGATTGGTCAGCAGCAGGATCGGGGTCCGGTTGTCCTCGTGCAGCGCAGCCAGCAAGGCGAGGCGGGCAGCACGGGGCAATCCCAAGCCGATGCGTGTCTGGGTGGAAAAGTCTCCTGCCTTGATCGACCGCTGCAGGTCAGCGTAAGGAGGCAGACTTTTAACGATTTCGGTTAACGAATTGTCATGCAACTTCGCCATTGTATTTGTTCATTGCCTTCATCAGCCCGTCTGTGAGAAAACATTCGACTGCCTCAACAGCCTGGTTAATGACCATAATTTTTAATTCCTCTTCAGTTGGGAGGAACTTTTTCAGAACATAGTCCTTGGGGTCCATCTGACCAGGGGGGCGGCTGATCCCGAGACGCATACGGGGAAAATCCTGGGTGCCAATCATGCTTGTGATCGATTCCATACCGCGCTGACCGGCGGTGCTGCCGGAGGGGCGGATACGCAGTGTGCCTAATGGGAGGTCGAGGTCGTCGTGAATGACCAGCATATTCTCCACCGGGCATTTGTAAAAACGTAATAATGGCGCAACGGAACGTCCGGATTCGTTCATGAAAGTCAATGGTTTGGCAAGAACTACCTTGTTGCCGTTGAATCTGTCTTCTCCGATGACCGCCTTGAATTTGATCTTTTTGAGAGGAAGATTCCATTTTTCAGCGAGGGCATCGAGCACCATGAAGCCAAAGTTATGCCGGGAAAAGCGATATTCCAGTCCTGGGTTGCCCAGACCGACGATCATAAATGGTGCTTGCTGTTCGCTATGTTTAAACAACATCTCATCCTTGCAATCTTTAAGTTTAACATGAAACGAGAATAAAATCGCGGAGTGAATAAGCCA
>WOZC01000011.1:6244-10989 GCA_011620465.1 Anaerolineaceae bacterium
GAGTGAATAAGCCAATTTCGCGGTATTGGAATGCTGAGCGCAGCGACAGGACATCACGCTTCATTCAGAATAACAAGCTTCATCCCCAATGAGGTAATGAAGGAACAGGCAGGCCAGTTCCCTACAACTTCGAACGCCATTTTTTCAAGCGTTCAGCGATTTGGGCTTCGTAACCCTGGTCTGAAGGGTGGTAGAACTCACGCCCTTCCAAATCATCAGGAAGATATTGCTGCTTGACCCAATGTCCATCGAAAGAGTGAGGGTAGAGGTAGCCTTGCCCGTGCCCAAAACCCTTGGCGTCACGGTTGGCGTCCATCAAGTGAATTGGAACTCCGCCCGCCCCCGCCCGGCCTATTTCCTCCTGGATCTCCCAGAACGCGCCGACTGAATTTGATTTTGGCGCAGTCGCCAGGTAGATGACTGCCTGGGCGATCGGATACCACCCTTCAGGCATGCCAATGTACTCAAAATTTTGTGCTGCTGCGTTGGCAACCAGGATGGCGTTGGGGTCCGCCATACCGATATCCTCACTTGCCAAGACTATCAAACGTCGCAGGATAAAACGTGGGTCCTCCCCTGCCAGAAGCATCTTGGTCATCCAATACAAGGCTGCGTCCGGGTTGCTTCCGCGTACCGATTTGATGAAAGCAGAAATTGTATCGTAGTGCTGGTCATCGGTCTTATCGTAAAGCACAGCCCTTTTTTGAATCGACTCCTGGGCGACATCCAGGGTAATATGCACCACACCCGCTTCGGCTGGGGTGGTTTCAACCGCCAGTTCAAGTGCATTGAGAGCATTGCGAGCATCACCGCCAGAGACATCCGCCAGGTGCTGGAGGGCATCCTCATCTGCCTGGATGGTCTTCATTCCATAACCGCTCATCTCATCTTTCAACGCCCTTTGCAGCAGGGTCAGGATGTCTTCCCTGGTCAGGGGTTTCAATTCAAAAATACGGGAACGGCTGACCAGCGCTTTGATGACATCAAAATAGGGGTTTTGAGTAGTGGCGCCGATCAGCGTGATAAGACCACTTTCGACCTGAGGTAATAAGGCGTCTTGTTGGGCTTTGTTCCAGCGATGGATTTCATCAATAAACAAAATTGTGCGAACCCGGTCATATTTTCGTCGGTCGGTAGCTTCCTGGATGATTTTCCGTAAATCTGCCACACCAGCTAATACTGCGCTGAGGGATTCAAAATGGGCGTTGGTAGTGTTGGCAATCACCCTTGCAATGGTGGTCTTCCCGGTTCCGGGAGGTCCATAGAGGATGATGGAGCTGAAAAGACGATCGGCTTCAATGGCACGCCTGAGCAGGGTTCCTTTTCCGATAATATGCTGCTGCCCAACAATGTCGTCGAGTGTTTGTGGGCGCATCCGAGCAGCCAGGGGTGCCTGTGACCGCAGTTGTTCTTCCAGAGAGTGGTCAAAAAGGTCCATCAGGTCTAATATCCTTGCTCCAGGTTTACCAGGTTGTAAAGAGGTTCATCCATGAGATATCGTTTGAGATTCTCGATGAACAAATCAACCACCTGGTTCAACATGTTCGTCGAATAGGCAGAAATATGGGGCGTAATGATCATGTTTGGTTGTGTCCAGAGTGGACTGTCGGGCGGCAGCGGTTCTTCGGTGAATACATCCAAAGCTGCCCCAGCCAGGTGACCGGAGTTGAGCGCTTCAATCAATGCGCCTTCATCCACCAGCTGCCCACGGGAGACGTTTATGAAGTAGGCTCCTGGTTTCATCGCTTCGAACATTTCCTTGTCAAACAGGCATTCAGTTTCTCTGGTGTGAGGCAGGGTCAGTACAACAAAATCACAGTCTCTTAACATACCCGGCAAGCCTTCATTGGGGTAAAGCCGATGGAAGTAATTCCCGAGCGGATCGCCCAAACCCTCAGGGGTGTAGCCGGTATCTTCAGGGTGCATCGCGTCGCGTTTGCTGGCTAAAACTGTTGCTCCATAGGCGTAAAGTTGGCGGGCAACTTCGCGCCCGATAGAACCGTAGCCAACAATCCCAACCGTGCTGCCGCGTAATTCTTTTGGTATCAAGTTGACTTGCTTGTCTTCGATCCAACGTTTCTCCCGCTGCGCCTGGTTCATTTGCGGCAGTTTGTGTCCTAGGTTGAGAAGCATCATGATGACGTATTCACCCATCTGACTGATGGCGACACCGCTGGAATTCGTGACCAATAAACCTGGTAGGGTAAGCAAAGGGTTGCTAAGAATTGACTCAACTCCTGCAAAACTGCTGTGCAGCCAGCGCAGATTGGGAACTTTTTCTATTGGTGGTAAATATGAACCCGAAGTGAACAAAATTTCGGTTTTCCGCCAGGTTTCATCAGATATCTTGTTGACTTCTTTCGCCCTGTGAACCTCAAACTTAATGCGTTCATCCAAACCTTGGATTTTCTTGATTTGTTCTTCGCCTAATGCAATGGTGCTCAGCACCTCAATTTTTCGTTTTGCTTCCATGGTATAACTCTCATTCTCAATTTTGATCTATCCTGGAAATCCAGGACTTATGTTCATGGGATCGTTTTCGCTGGGAAGGGGGTAAATCAACCTCACGTTTTGAGTTTCGGGAAACCTTGCGGATCAGGAGAGCTACCAGTAAGAGCCCCAGAATCAGAACCAGGACAAATGGTGGGACGGTATCACTGGAAATGAAAGATCTGACCAGCCACACCAGTGCGACGATTGCTATGAGTGCTAAAAGTGTTCTCAGCTTTTTGAACATATTCACCTGATTCACGCTGGTTAATTGAAAACCAGGCGTGAAGCCTGGTTCAATTTTACTTTGCTTTCAGGGGCAGGTCAGGAGTGTTTAACCCTGGTTTGAGATTGTTCGTGCATGTATAAAGGCAGGTAATATAAGCCCCCACCGTTCTTACCAGCCGAGCCGGAGCCTTTCCAGCCGCCAAAGGGTTGGAAACCAGGCCAGGCACCCGTGGTGCTTCCCTGGGGACGGTTGACGTAGGTGGTGCCAGCTTCTATATTATCAAAATACCATTCGGTTTCCTCTTCGTTGCCATAGAACCCTGAAGTGAGCCCGTAATCGACGTCATTCGCAAGGTGCATGCCTTCTTCCAGGTTCTTAATTGGGGCAATCATCACGATAGGAAGGAACATTTCAGTTTGCCAAAGGTAATGATCCATTGGAACGTCGACTGCAATGGTTGGGGCGCAGAAGTAGCCCTTGTCCAAGCCATTTTCCACGAGACGCTTTCCACCAGTAAGAATGGTCCCCGATTTTTCCAGATCGTCACAAAATTTCGCATAATCCTCGTACGCTTTTTTATTAATGACAGGACCATACCAATTGGTCTTCAGGGTGGGGTCACCGATTGCCAGCTCGTTTGTTAATTCAACAACTCTTTTCACAAAAGGCTCAATGAATTCCTCTTCAACAAACATTCGGGAATTGGCGGAACATTTTTGACCTTGCAAACCGAAAGCAGAGCGAACACAGCCAATTGCTGCATCTTCGAGATCCGCATTTTTGGAAACGATGGTGGCATTTTTGCCGCCCATCTCGAGGATGACCGGATACGGATACTTTCGATTGGCAATTTTGCGATAGATATCCATACCAACTTCCATAGAGCCGGTAAAGGTAATACCAGCAACATCGAGGTTATCAGTCAATGCGTTGCCCACAGTTGAGCCTGGGCCAGTCACCAGGTTGAGCACACCAGCGGGAAGACCAACTTCTTTGGCACATTCCACCATCAGCGAGTCGCCCCAGCTAACGCCAGAGGCAGGTTTCAGTACAACGGTGTTTCCAGCGATCAGTGCATTACCAACCGGTCCCGCTGCCAAAGCAACAGGAAAGTTGAATGGGGAGATCACCAACCAAACGCCATAAGGTTTAAGGACCGAGCGGTTTTTGGAAACGAAACCTTCAAGCGGGTCGGTTCTCATTTCTTTGACGAAACCATTGTTCTCTGCCATGATCTGAGCGCTGTAGAGGATCAAATCTGCCGCTTCCTGAATTTCGCCAAGCGCTTCCATGCGGTTTTTGCCGACTTCCAGGGCAGCAGCCGCACTAATTTCGTATATACGTTCTTCAATTCTGTGAGCGAACTTGCTCACAATGGCAACCCTTTCCTGCCAGGGGGTCGCCTTCCAGGAAGGGAAGGCTGCTTTGGCGGCTGCGACAGCGTCGTTTGCTTCTTTTGCAGTGCCTTTTTGAAAGGTAGCCAGATGCCATGATGTATTGATGGGAGAATACGCCTTCAGTTTTTCTTCAGCGTAGCGATCTTCTCCGTTGATATACATCGGATATTCTTTGCCCAGGTTCGTCTTCAACTCCTCGAGAGCTTTATCAAAGTCGTCGTGCAATTCCTGTGGGGGGGTGTACATGGTTGCATAAGTTAGTTTGAATGTCATTGTGGTTAACCTCCTGTGAAGGTAGATTTATATTTTAACTCAACGATCTATCAGGCATTTACAAAGCCGATACAAAACAGGTCGGGTCGGAGGGATCGGGCTTGGTTGGGAGACCTGGCGGTCAGAACCCCACACGGTGAGGACGCCGGTGCGATCATTGTGCGGTCACTGCGAGCCCCCACTCATTATGAGTAAAGCTCTGTTGGAAAGAAAAGGGGGTGTGGCAGTCTGCTTTTATGATTGTCGTAATAGATGAAAGGCAGATCGCTGCGCTTCGCTCGCGATGATGGAGTCTCCGTAAAGTGGTTCATTTACCGCCCTGGCTATATCATTTTAAGCGTAAGCGGTGGAAAGAT
>WOZC01000058.1:0-4486 GCA_011620465.1 Anaerolineaceae bacterium
AGCCTCTTTCTCCTCGTTAAAATCACTGTTTTTTATCAAAATGGGAAACTCAGGTTTTAAACAGTAAGCTTCCATAAATATTTTCTCCAGGCTGGGTTTTCCCACACTAACCGGGCACTATAATACCATATTCAATTTGTTGTCAAGAGCAGCTTGTGAAGGGTTTCAGCCTATATCCCACTTTTTAACTCGCTGGTATTCCATACCGTTTTCACGCTGGACAACACCTTTCAGCTCCATCATGGTTAATTCAGCAGTCAGTTTTTCAATGGAAAGCGAAGTGCGAGCGCAAATTTCATCGATATGCATACTTTCATCACCCAAAATCCGAAGAATGTTCTGTTCGATGGGACTAATATCAATTTTTTCTGTTTTTCGTTCTTTACCGGTACGGGCTAAATTCAAGGTGTCCGTGATGATTACAGGGTTGGTCATCGGCGTTGCCCCTTCAGCGATCAGCTGGTTGGTACCTTTGCTCATCTGGGATAAGACCGAACCCGGCACAGCAAAGATATCGCGTCCCTGTTCCAAAGCAAATTTTGCGGTAATCAAGGCTCCGCTGCGTTCGCCGGCTTCAATAACCACCGTGCCCCTGGAAAGCCCGGAAATGATCCGGTTTCTGGGAGGGAAATTGATGCCGTCCGGTTTTGTTCCGGGGGGATAATCGCTGATCAATGCACCATGCTGGCTAATCTCACGGGCTAATTTCCGGTGATCTGGTGGATAGATCACGTCCACGCCTGAACCTAAAACAGCAAATGTCCGCCCTCCGGCTTCGATTGCTGCCTGGTGTGCTATACCATCCACGCCTCGTGCCAGTCCGCTGACGACCGTGATCCCATTTCCTGCCATGTAAGCGGCAGTATCACGTGTGATCTGCCTGCCATACTTGGTCACATTGCGGGTGCCAACAATGGCAATTGCTAAATCATCCGCGGGGTTGATTTCACCAATAAAATAAAGCACAGGGGGAGGTTGCGCGATCTCTAGCAGATAACGCGGATATTGAGAAGAATTCCATGTAAGGTACTTGATCCCTTTTCTCTTCAAATCATCTTCAAGCAGTTCAGGTGAGATACTTTTCCGAGTTTCCAGAACCTGGTCAGCAGCTTTGTCTGTCAGACCGGCGTTGATCAATTGGCTGCGGTCTGCCTGCCAGGCAGCTGAAAGTTCACCGAAAAAATTGAGTAATTTACGAAAACGAACCGCGCCGATACCGCGGACATTGCTGAAGGCTAACCAGAATGCTTCTTCGCTGCTCAATCACGCAATCCTTCAAGGAGATGTACATGCATTGTGCCAGCCTCGAGGTCGATTGCCTTGATCACATCTGGAATCGCGGGGATGAGCAGTTCTTCAGCCCCTTCCACATGGATCACGTAAACATCGTTTGCACCAGTTTCCAGAATTTCAATCAGCTCGCCAAGAAATTCGTCTGCCTGCCAGACCTTCAATCCGATTAACTGGTGATGATAATATTCACCTTTTGGCAACCTGGGCAGATTCTTTGTTGGCGAAAAAACTTCCAGATTGGTCAATTTAGCTGCTTCTTCAGGATTATTAAATCCCGCAAAACCGATCAGAATCAGATCATTTTTCCACCTGACAGAAGTTACGGTGAATTCCTGGTGGTCTTCCCCCAGGAAAACGAGTTTTCCCGGACGGATCCGTTCAGGGTAATGCGTGATTACACGCATAGCGATCTCACCCCTGATTCCGTGGGTTTTCTGAAGCCTGCCGATTAATACATAAGCAGGCTCGTTTTGAGCTGACGAGCCTGCTGAGTTTGGTTTGGTCTCAGTCATGATCGGGATCAGTCAAGGTCAACGACATCCATTTCCACTTTTTTGCCATTTCTGGCTGCAACGACCCTCAGGATCGAGCGCATTGAATTGGCAACCCTGCCGTGCTTCCCGATTACTCTACCAATATCTTCGGGATTCACATGCAGGTCAAGGTGGACTGATTTACCGCTTTCGAATTCTTCAACAGTCACATCATCCGGGTTATCTACAATTGACTTTGTCAGATATTCCAACAGACCGCGAAGGTTATCTTCTGCCATGCTCTTATCCTTTTGACTATATTATTACTTCGCGGCGATCTTGGCAGCGCGAGCCTGGTAGATCTTGCTGGCTTCTTCGACCAGCGCTGTTTGGTCTTCGCCGGTCTTGAAGCGTTCAAAGCGTTCGTCCAGTTTAACAACTTTAAACAGTTTCTGAACGGATTCTGAAGGCTGGGCACCAACATTCAACCAATAAAAAACTCTTTCCTCATTAAATTCGATCGTACCAGGTTCTGTCCTGGGATTGTATGAACCAATAATCTCAATAAAGCGGCCATCGCGGGGGCTTTCTTTATCGGCAACCACGACACGATAATGAGGTTGATGGGCTGAACCCACACGGCGTAAGCGAATACGTACCATCTTACAATTTGCTCCTTAAATTCTTTTCCTAAAAAAATTAATCCGGCTTCAGTCTAAGGTTGAGAGATGCTGAAGGGGCATTTCCTTATTCTAATCCGTAATTATTTAAATAACCTATCAATATTACCACGACCACCAGTTTTTTGGAAAGACTTCATTAACTTTTGTATATCGCGGAATTGTTTCATTAATCGGTTGACATCCTGAACATCTTTACCCGAGCCTGCTGCGATCCTGCGCCGGCGGCTGGCGTTCAACAACCTGGGATCTCGTCTTTCACTGGGTGTCATGGAATTGATGATCGCTTCCACAGTTTTAAGTTGACCTTCAGCTTCTTTAGGATCAACAGATTTGGCTACTGCACTAAGTTGTCCTGGCAGCATACCAAATAACTGGGAAATTGGACCCATCTTCTTCATTTGTCGCAGCTGCTTGGCGAAATCTTCCAGCGTGAATTGACCCGAAAGCATTTTCTCTGCACCTTTCGTGTCGACTTCGCCGTTATAGGCAGCTTCGGCTTTTTCGATCAGACCCAGGATGTCTCCCATTCCCAAAATACGGTTTGAAATCCGAGTCGGATCAAATACCTCCAGGGCATCCAGCCCCTCACCAGTGCCCAGGAATTTGATGGGTATGCCAGTTACTTCACGAATTGAAATGGCAGCACCGCCCCGGGCATCGCCATCGATTTTTGTAAATACCAACCCGGTAATCGGGATTTCCTTGTGAAAACCTTTAGCGATATTGAGCGCTTCCTGACCAATCATCGAATCGACCACCAGTAAAATCTCGTTTGCAGGTACAACCTGGTTGATGCCGACCAGTTCATCCATCAACTCGTTGTCCAATTGAGAACGCCCGGCGGTGTCAATGATCACGACAGTATATCCGCCATTGCGAGCGCTCTGTTTGGCTTCCCTGGCGATCTGGATTGGTTTTGCACCTGGAAGCGTGAAAACTGGCACATCAATGCGTTCACCCAGCGTCTGTAGTTGCTTGATTGCTGCCGGGCGGTAAATGTCAGCTGCCACCAGCATAACGCGTTCGCCAGAAGCGCGCAGTTTCCTGGCAATTTTTGCTGCTGCCGTCGTCTTGCCCGAACCCTGCAGCCCAACCAGCATCAAGACATGCGGTCTTTCGCCTTTCAGGTTTAGTTCAACCGGTTGTCCAAGCGTGCTGATCAGTTCTTCATTGACGATTTTGATAACTTGCTGAGCCGGGTTCAGTGCTTTTGAGACTTCCGCCCCAATCGCTCTTTCTTTCACCCTGTTGGTAAAGGAGCGTACGACGGTGTAGTTGACATCTGCTTCAAGCAAAGCCAGCTTGACCTCACGCATCGCGAGATCGACATCATCTTCGTTCAGTTTACCCCGCCGCTTCAGGTTATCAAAAACAACGGTAAGTTTTTCAGATAGACTCTCAAACATAAATTCTTCTCAAATTTTTTACTTATCATACCTCAAGAATGTCTAAATTCGCAAAACCATTGTCAGGAATGTATTCCAGGTGGATGCTGGTATCCTCGCCGTTTAGGCGATCCGATCGTGCCAATGTCCTCACCAAACACGAAGAGTAAATGAAGGTTTACAGTATGCCGATTACACAAGGCAGCGTCTTTAACAGATGAAACTCAGCCAGCAAATTGGTGTTTTACCTGCTTAGGAGATATTCAACATGAACAAAGTTGCAATCGTTACTGACAGTACTGCTGCGATTCCCCAGTCCATTGCCGGGCAACAAGGCTTACCATCATACCTCTTTCCGTTAACTGGGATGGTCAGACTTTTTTGGACGGCATTGACATCACCCCGCAGCAATTTTACAAAGGCTTGAAGACATCGAATTCCATGCCAATAACCTCCCAGCCCTCCGCTGGTGGGTTCGCTGAGGTATAAAAACAATTGTTGGATCAAGACTACGACATTCTGACCATCGTATTCTCATTGAAACTCTCAGGTACATTTGACTTTGCAATTCAAGGCGCTGAAGGTCTTCCAAAAGATCGTATAGTTGTTTTGAATTCACTTCAAACTTCGATACCTTTGGCAATCTTGGCAT
>WOZC01000058.1:4586-10869 GCA_011620465.1 Anaerolineaceae bacterium
AGTATCTCGGCGTGCTTTCAACAGATGCGCCAAAATTGAGCGGTGAAATTGCCGCCACTGCCCGTAAACGATTCAAAATCAGGAATGAATTTTTCGGCGAATTCAGTCCAGTTATTGGGACCCACACCGGACCCGGAACTGTTGGTTTGGTTTATTTACCGGAGAAGAAGTAGCCAATCTTTCAATCAGCTCTGTTACAATATGGGAAACTCACCTAAAAAGGACTTTCCATGACAAATGCTGAAAAAATTGGTATCAAGATCCCGGAAATTCTCCTTCCAGGAAAAGATATAGACCTTCACAAATGGGCTGTAATTGCCTGTGATCAGTTCACCTCACAACCTGAGTATTGGGAGCGTGTTTCCGCAACAGTCGGAAACGCCCCATCAACCTACCATTTAATTCTGCCCGAAGCCTGGTTGACAAAACCAGACAAAACAGAAAGAATCAAGTTTTCACAGGCGAAGATGTACGAATACCTCGATTCTGGTCTGCTTGAACCTCACAATGGTTTTGTCCTGGTTGAGCGGACGGTTATTGGTGGGATTCAGACAGGTTTGGTCGTCGCACTGGACCTGGAAACTTACGATTTCAACAAAGGCTCCCAGTCTTTGATTCGCGCCACCGAAGGCACGATCCTCGATCGTCTGCCGCCCCGGATGCAGGTTCGCCGCGGTGCCCCCCTTGAGCTGCCCCACATCCTGGTCCTTTATGATGATCCGGATTTCTCTGTTCTGACACCGCTGCTCGAGCAAAAAGATGCGCTCCCCCTTGCCTATGATTTTGATTTGATGGAAGACAGTGGTCACATTACCGGGCACTTTATCAAAGACCCCCAAACTTTGGATGCAATTATTGACCATATTGCTGGTTTGCTTAACCCTGACAAATACCAGGCACGCTATGGCGATGTCGACCAGACCCATCCCTTACTTTTTGCTGTCGGAGATGGAAACCACTCTCTCGCAACTGCAAAAAGCATTTGGGAAGAGCTAAAACCCACCGTTGACATGGACCATCCAGCCCGATATGCCTTGGTTGAACTGGTTAACTTGCACGATCCTTCCGTCAAATTTGAACCGATCCACCGTGTCATGTTCAATGTTGGGGAAGGTTTCGGCTACTTGATCACCAAGCACTTTGAACCTAATTACCAAATCCAGAGCGTCAATGATTTCGACACCATGAAGGAGTTGGTCTTATCTCCTGAACCGGGCAAACAACGCCTTGGTATGATCACAGACTCCGGTTACCGCGTCGTCGAACTGACCGCTCCCAAACACAATCTCGCGGTAGGGAGTATCCAGGAATTTCTTGACGGCTATCTGAAGAAAAATTCAGATGCTGAAATCGATTACGTCCACGGCGACGATGTTCTTCAGGAGTTGAGCCAGCAGCCTGGTAATTTGGGCTTCTATTTACCCCCGATCAAAAAGGACAACTTCTTCAAATCGGTTATCCTCGATGGATCGCTACCCCGGAAAACTTTCTCCATGGGACACGCAAGGGATAAACGATTCTACCTGGAAGCCCGTTGTATTATTTCCAGTTGAGGCTCTTGACGCATCGAACAATTGTGCTATATTTAATTGAAAGCTACTATCAACCGGAGTGACCATGGCGACCAAGAAAAAGACTACTACCCCCCTGAATGTTTCTGACCCTAACCTTGAAGAAGCAAAAAAAGCTGTCCTGGACCGTGCTTTGCACGATATCGTAAAAAAATACGGAGAAGGCTCCATTATGCGCCTTGGTGAAGCCAGACACATGCAAGTCGCATCGATCCCGACCGGATCCCTCTCGCTGGATATGGCACTTGGTGTGGGAGGAATTCCTAAAGCACGCATCACCGAAATCTTTGGTCCTGAGTCATCCGGTAAAACTACTATCTGTCAGCATATCGTGGCTGAGACCCAGGCTCAAGGCGGCACAGCGGCTTTCATTGACATGGAACATGCCCTTGACCCCACTTATGCTGCTCGTTGCGGTGTTAACGTTGAGGAACTGCTCATCTCCCAGCCTGATACTGGTGAACAAGCTCTTGAAATTGCTGAAACCCTGGTTCGCTCAGGAGCAGTTGACCTGGTGGTAATCGACTCCGTTGCGGCTCTTGTCCCTCGATCGGAAATTGAGGGCGAAATGGGCGATGCCACTATGGGCGTCCAGGCTCGTTTGATGTCTCAGGCTATGCGCAAGCTCTCCGGTGCCATCAATCAGACTAAAACCGCAGTGGTTTTCACCAATCAACTGCGCCAGAAGATCGGCGTCATGTTCGGCAACCCGGAAACCACAACCGGTGGCAATGCGCTCAAGTTCTATGCTTCAGTCCGCCTGGATGTCCGCCGTGTGCAGTCGATCAAGGTCGGCGCTGAGATCGTTGGCAACCGTGTGCGTGTGCGGGTGGTAAAGAATAAGGTTTCCGCACCTTTCCGCACTGCTGAATTTGACATCATGTACAACGAGGGCATCTCCAAGTCGGGCGATATTCTCGATTTGGCGACCAATTTGGAAGTCATCGAGAAGCGCGGCTCTTTCTATTCTTACAAAGACCAACGTCTCGGTCAGGGACGGGAAGCTTCCAAAAACTACCTCAGCCAAAACCTCGAACTCCGACAGGAAATTGAAGATACCGTACGAGGTCTGGCAAATTCTGACCAGATGGTCCAGAGCTTCGATCCAAGTGAGGATGAAGAAAGCATCGACAACGAAGAATGAAAACAAACGACAAAAAGCTGGCTAAGGTCGGCTTTTTGTTTTTAAATTCAGGATGGTTTAATGAAACAGATAAAAACAACAGATGCAATTGGTATGGTTCTGGCTCACGACCATACCCAGATAATCATCGACAAGTTCAAAGGCGTACGCTTCCCCAAAGGACATATTATCCAGGCTGAAGACATTCCAGTTTTACTGGAAATGGGCAAAGAAACAATCTTCGTTCTCGAGATCGAGCCCGGCATGCTGCATGAGGATGATGCCGCAGCCATTTTGGGCGAAATATGCCTTGGGCAGAACCTGCGGATAAGTTCCCCTCGTGAAGGTAAGGTTGAGCTTTTCGCAGAATGCGACGGCTTACTTAGCATCGATGCACAGAAATTGTCTATCTTGAACTCAGCTGAACATATCGTGATTTCCTCACAGCAGAACAACATCCCGGTCAATGCGGGTGAAAAGGTGGCAGCCATGCGCGTGGTGCCTCTGTTAATTGAACAAAGCCGTCTTACAGCCTTACAGGAATTAATCAATCCACCAGTTTTCAATGTTCTTCCTTACCAGCAATTGAGCGCGGCAATCTTGGTGACCGGGAGTGAAATCCTCCTCGGAAGGATCACGGAGACCTTCTCTCCGGTTGTTCTTGAAAAATTGACCGGTTTCCCTGTTCAAACCAAAATCGTTCGAACAGTCGGCGACGAGCGGGAAAGGATAAAAGACGCCATCATCGAAGCCCATCAGGCGGGCATCGATCTCATTTTCTGTACAGGTGGAATGAGCGTTGACCCGGATGACCAAACCCCCGCAGCTATTCGCGATTCAGGGGCGAAGGTGGTCACTTACGGTACACCTGTATTCCCCGGTGCCATGTTCATGCTTGCCTACTTTGAGGATGGAGGCGCGGTGATGGGCTTGCCAGGCGGTGTCATGTTTGCCAAAAAATCGATCCTTGACCTGGTCTTGCCGCGCGTTGTCGCTGGTCAGAAGCTGACAAAATCTGATTTCGTTGACCTCGCCATCGGGGGTTTGTTATCCTGAAGCAAGGATTACACCCTTTCTGAAAAAAAGTAGTCGTTCGCGTTGGATGAGGTGGGTATTTAAGAGGAGAGGGCAGACTACCATCTCGTTGCAGAGCTCGCGATGCAAACCTTTCCCTAATTAATTTGTATCGTTCAATAGAAATAAAAACCCCTCAGCTAAACTGAGAGGTTTTCAGATCAGACACAGTCAGGTTTATGTTCCTTCTTCCCAGGAATTCAGATACTTCACCTGTTCTTCGGTCAAAACATCAAGCTTGATATCCATCGAATCGAGTTTCAACCGTGCGATTTCCCGGTCAATTTCTTCCGGAACGTTGTAGACCTTCTTTTCAAGGTGGTCCCTGTTTTTCAAGAAGTATTCCGCGCTCAAAGCCTGGTTGGCAAAACTCATATCCATAACTGAAGCTGGGTGACCTTCGGCGGCTGCCAGGTTGATCAGGCGTCCTTCGCCGAGAATATTGATCATGCGACCATCCGCCATCTCGTAAGCGTCAACAAAGGGGCGAACTCGGGTAATCTCAACAGCCATCTTTTCCAAGGCGGGAATATTGATCTCAACATTGAAATGCCCGGAATTACCGATCAAAGCGCCGTCTTTCATTAATTCAAAGTGATGTTTGCCAATCACATTCAAGTCGCCAGTCACCGTGATAAAGATGTCTCCAATCGGAGCAGCTTCTACCATCGGCATGACTCTGAAGCCATCCATAACCGCTTCCAAAGCCACCATCGGGTCCACCTCGGTTACGATCACACTGGCACCCATACCGCGAGCTCGCATCGCCAAACCGCGACCGCACCAACCGTATCCTGCGATAACGAAATTTTTGCCGGCTAAGAGCACGTTTGTTGCCCGGATGACCCCGTCAATGGTTGACTGTCCGGTACCGTAGCGGTTGTCAAAAAAGTGCTTGGTCATAGCATCATTGACTGCCATCATGGGGAACTCCAAAACCTTGTCCATTGCCATCGCGCGCAAGCGGACAACACCGGTGGTTGTTTCTTCGGTACCGCCAATGATGTTCGCAATCAAGTCACGGCGTTCCTTGTGGATCGTACCCACCAGATCAGCGCCATCGTCCATTACAACATGCGGCTTGTGGTCCAAAGCGGCATGCAGGTTCTTGTAATAGGTTTGATCGTCTTCGCCTTTGATCGCAAATACCGGGATCTCATATTGAGCGACCAAAGCTGCCGCAACGTCATCCTGGGTCGAAAGCGGGTTGGAAGCGGTCAAAACGATATCTGCCCCACCAGCCTGCATAGCACGCATCAGGTTGGCAGTTTCGGTGGTCACATGCATACAGCAAGACATGCGGATGCCTTCAAACGGTCGTTCTTTCCTAAATCGTTCTTCCAGAGAAGCCAGCACCGGCATTTCGTGCGCAGCCCAGTCCATTCTCCGGCGGCCGCCTTCAGCCAGGTTCAGATCTTTAATATTGTAATTATCCATTCATCACTCCGATTTTTTTATTCTTTTCCAATTGTATCCAGTTCACCCTGATCATCAAAGTGTTTTCTGTATTCTTTCACAAATTCGTCCCAGGTGAAATGATGCACCTGCGTTCCACATTCCTGGATGCAGGCTGCGGCAAGTACGGTGCCCATTTCAGCACAGGTTTTAAGGCTGAGTCCGCCAAGATAGCCGCGTAAAAAACCACCCCTAAAAGCATCGCCAACACCTGTTGGGTCACTGATTTCCAAATCCTTCAAGGCAGGAACAAACACTTCGCCAGTAGCGGAGTGCACTCGCGCACCCTTCTCACCTAACGTGATAACGCTAAAGACAGGCTTAGCCAGCAATTCGGCTTCAGTGTAACCCGTGTGTTTTTGCAGCAGTTCAAACTCATACTCGTTGACGAACAAGCCATGTGCTGTTTGAAGCCCTCTGCGCAGCAAATCTGCGTCCACGCTGATCACCTGCTGTCCAGGATCAAAAAGCGTCTTCAAGCCCAACTCCATCGCTTCTTCAATGTAACGTGCCATAGCCCGCGGGTCGGTAGGAGAGATCATGACAAAATCATCAGGTTCAAAAGGGGCATCCTTGAGCGAAAAATCAGCTGATTCCGCCATCGCGCCTGTGTAAAAACTGGCAATCTGGGCATTGTTTCTATCCGTGGTTGCAAAGAAAGAGGCGGTGAACTTATCGGGGATGATTTTTACACAGCTGGTATCCACACCTACAGCTTGCAGACGCTTGGCAAAATCCGGGAAATCTTGACCAGCGGTTGAGAACAAACAGGCTTTTCCACCCAGCATCGCCAGATTATAAGCAATATTCGCGCCAACGCCACCATCCCTGCGGGAGAGCTCTGGTACGAGAAATGACAGACTCACTTTATCCAGATGTTCTGGTAACAAGTGGTCGCTGATGAGGCCTGGAAATTTCATCAGATAATCAATTGCTATCGAACCAGTCAAAATCACTTTCATAGCCAAAACTCCTTAACACTCACAAAAAGACGCCTTTCTTGGCGCCGGAAATCAAGAAAAGTGTAACATCAAAAATAACGAAAGTCAAAACCAGCGCT
>WOZC01000003.1 GCA_011620465.1 Anaerolineaceae bacterium
GGTTCAATTCGCTATCTTTTGAACCCTTCAATACGGCAGATCCGCGCGTCATCCAGGCTCTCAAGGAGTTCTACCAGGATTTCTTCAATGAACCAACTACTGATACTGAAGTGCGCAAGTTGATCCGCAGCCTGCAGGAAAAGGCAAAAACACTGCAAGAAACGCTCAAAACAAATCTTCGCCTGGCAAACCGCTACCCATTCCTGGCAAACCTGCAGGGGGTGATCGAGCGCCTGGATGTTCTCCAAAATCCAGGACAGGATTACTACACAACAGTTCTGCCCAATGAAAATGATGCCTGGCTGACCCTCAAGGAAGACCAAATCGATCCTCTGCTCACCTTCATGAACGGTCAAAAACGGGTGATTTATGACGAGTTGTTGGATTTCATCACCCGGAAAAAGCCAGATCTCAACCCTGAACAACTGGAAAGACTGCAATCCGCGCTGAACGATCCGCTCATTTATTTGGATAACCGCCTGCAACAAGCCAAGGTAGTACTCACCCAAATTGAGATTGATCTGCGCATGGAATTGGAAGATCAGCGTAAGCAAGCATTGGCGAGAATTGAGCACCTGCAACAACAAATGCAGCAAATGCCAGAGTTTGCCCAGATTTCTTCTGAACAACAAGCTCAATTGAACAGCAGGTTCAATCAAATCAGAGATATAGTCCAGAACCAGGAATTAACAGTCAGCATCAGGGATAAGATTGGTGAATTTGAACGCTATCAGTATCCTCAACTTTTAACTGCCATGCACAATATGATCCCAACAAGATCACCAGGGGAAGAACAGGAAATTGAGGAAACGATCAATGTCGTTTATGAGCACTTGGATCGAATTCCAATAGCATTTTCGAAGAATGTTCTCGAAAACGAAGCAGATGTAACTGATTACGTCGAAGCCGTCAGAACGGTCCTGCTGGAAGCCATTCGCGCCAACAAACGCATCAACCTGTAATCAAAGGGGAGAAAAGAACCATGGACACAACCGCACTCAAGAATTTTGCCCAGGCAGCCCGACGCCAATTGCTGGCCCAGGTTGGCGCCCGCATGGAACAGGTGCTCACCACCGACACAGCTATACTGCGCGAGAAACAGGCGATCATCAGCCAGCTTAGGGCTGAGGTGAAACAGAAGGGCAAACAAGCCATCATCGAGGAGGTAGCCTACACGTGGTTCAACCGCCTGTGCGCCCTGCGCTACATGGACGTGAACCATTACACCCAGGTGGGGATCGTCTCTCCCGCGGCAGGCTTCACCCAGCCGGAGATCCTGCAGCAAGCCAAGCAGGGGCTGCTTGACTCAGGTTGGCAGTTGGACCCCAAGCGCGTCTCAGGCTTGCTCAACCGCAGCATTTCCTCACCAGATGGCGACCAGGAGGCTTACCGATTGCTGCTGGTGGCAGCCTGCAACCGCTACGCCCGTGAGATGGACTTTATGTTCACGGCTATTGAGGGCGTCACCGAACTGCTGATGCCCGAGGATCTGCTTTCAAACCAGTCCGTGCTGCAGGCTGTGCGCGACACGCTCACCCCGCAAGTCTGCCAGGACGTGGAAGTGATTGGCTGGCTCTACCAGTTCTACATCTCCGAAAAAAAAGACCAGGTCATGGCGAACAAAAACGCGGTCAAGAAAGAAGATATCCCAGCAGTCACGCAGCTCTTCACTCCCGATTGGATCGTGCGCTACATGGTGCAGAATTCCCTTGGGCGGCTGTGGCTGCTGAATTACCCGAACTCAGCCATCCGCGCTCAGATGGAATATTACATTCAACCTGCTGATCCTGAAACGGACTTTCTTAAAGTCAGCTCGCCTGAGGAACTGAAAGTGCTGGATCCAGCTTGCGGCAGCGGGCACATCCTGACCTATGCCTTTGACCTGCTCTACGCCATTTACGAGGAGCAGGGCTACGATCCGGTGCGCATTCCGCAGTACATCCTTGAGAAGAACCTCTACGGGATCGAGATCGACAAACGCGCTGCCATGCTCTCCAGTTTTGCTTTGATGATGAAAGCCAGGGCGAAGGACAAACGCTTTTTCACGCGCGGAATCAAGCCCAATATCCTGGAGATGGAGGATGTCCGCTTTGAACCAGCTGAGATTACAGCCTACCTGGACAAATTGGGTCGGGACCTCTACACCCAGGACCTGTGGGAAGGCTTGCAGCAATTCGAAAACGCCAAGACTTTCGGTTCGCTCATCCGCCCTGCCATCAAGGACGTGCCCACCCTACGGGAGCGCATGCGGGAAAAGAAGGTGGCTGAAGATCTGTTATTGAGCCGGACTAACGATGATTTCCTAAAAGTGCTCGAAATGTCCGAATACCTGAGCCCCAGATACCAGGTGGTGGTGGCCAACCCGCCCTATTTGAGTCGAAAAGCAATGAATTCAGAAGTAGCCAAGTTGATGGATGAATTGTTTCCTGATTTCAAGACCGACTTATTCGCAGCTTTTATTGTAAGGTGTTCGGAACTTGGTAATAAAGGTGCAAAAGTTGGGATGATGAGTCCAAATGTGTGGATGTACATCTCCTCGCATGAAAATTTGCGTAATTATCTAGTAACCACCCAGACATTGACATCATTAGTTGAACTTCCATTGACAGGTTTTAAAGGTGCCACGGTTCAGATTTGCACCTTTACATTCTCTACTCGGGTAGATGTTGATTCAATTGGCAGCTTTATCAGACTGGTTGATTTTAAGGGTGGGGATGTGGAGATGGCTGCGCTGACACAGACAGCCATTGCCAACCCCGATTGCGGTTGGTTCTACCGTGCCTCCGCGCACGACTTCAAAAAAATCCCCGGCGCTCCGATTGCCTACTGGATGTCGAAGAATGCAATTCAAAACTTTTCTAGAGGTGTTTCAATAGAAAAAATCAGCAGTTTTACAGCTTCTCAAAATAAAACAGCAGATAACACAAGGTTTTTACGCTATCATTGGGAAGTTGATAATAAAAAAGTGGGGGTTAGGCGAAAATGGATAACTTATTCTAAAGGTGGAGAATATAGAAAATATTATGGTAACTTGGAATACGTTGTAGATTGGTCTGACGAATCGAGGAAATATTACTTAGAAAATCCAACCTCAAACTTGTTAAGTGAACAATATTGGTACCAAGAAGGTATTACATATACAATGTTGACTTCTGGTTCAACAAGTTTTCGTTACTTCCCGCCAATCGGTGTTTTCGATATGGCTGGTCCCACGATATGTGATCTAGGAGATAGGCTGTTTTATCTACTTGCTTTTCTTAACTCAAAAGTATGCAGCTTTTACTTACAATTTTTAAATCCAACTCTGAACCTCCAAGCAAAAGATGTAAAAGCGCTTCCAATTCTCATTGAGAGTATTAATTTCTCTAGAATTTCTGAGAACACAGCTATATGTATTAAGTTAAGTCAAGACGACTGGGACAGCTCGGAAGCGTCCATGAATTATTCCATTAGTAAAATGCTACTTTCGCCATATTATTCAACTACTAGTCCATTAATTAGAATTTATGAAAAATACTACTTAACAGCCCTAAGCGTAATAAGAGAAATAAAACAGCTCGAAGAAGAAAACAACCGCATTTTCATTGAAGCTTATGGGCTGCAGGATGAGCTGACCCCAGAGGTGCCGCTGGAGGAGATCACGCTTACATGCAACCCGTACTACCGCTATAAGGGCAATTACACCGATGAAGAGCGCGAAGCCCGCCTGATGCAGGATACAATGAAGGAGTTCCTCTCCTACGCGGTGGGCTGTATGTTCGGGCGCTACTCGCTGGATAAACCCGGGCTGATCCTGGCTAACCAGGGCGACACCCTGCAGGACTACCTGAGGATCATTGAGAAGGAACCGACCTTCACCCCCACAGAAACCAACGTCATCCCCATCCTGGACGGCGACTGGTTCGCGGACGATATCACCGCGCGTTTCAAACAGTTTCTGAAAATCACTTTCGGCGAGTCCAACTACGAAGAGAATCTGCGCTTCATTGAAGATGCCCTGGGCAAAGAGATACGCAGCTACTTCCTGAGGGACTTCTACAAGGACCACGTCCAAACCTACAAGAAACGCCCGATCTATTGGCTTTTCTCCAGCCCCAAGGGCAGCTTTAACGCCCTGGTGTACATGCATCGCTACCAGCCTAACACGGTCTCGGTGGTGCTGAACCAATACCTGCGCGAATACCGCGAAAAGTTGGAGGCGCAAAGACGCTACCAGGAAAGCGTCAGTTTGAACCCAGCCAGCAGCCAGCGCGAAAAAACCGCCGCCTTGAAGGAAATCGAAAGACTCAGCAAAGTCCTGGCTGAACTGAAGACTTATGAGGATGAGGTGCTCTTCCCCCTGGCTGGGAAGCAGACCGAGATTGACCTGGACGACGGCGTGGTGGTTAATTACGCCAAATTCGGCGACGCTTTGAGGAAGATTTTATAATACCCTTGCAATTATCCCATATTGGTATATAATGAGGTTGAAATGCGGTTGATTGCACGCAAAAAAATAGTCGACTTTTACTCTATTACCGAATATCGTGATTCTAAGAAAGCTTTAAAAGCATGGTTTCATGAGACAAAATATGCAAACTGGAAAGCTCCAAGTGACATTAAGGAAAAGTACGGAAATGCAAGTATTTTACGTAACAACCGTGTCGTATTTAATGTTTGCGGCAACAAATACAGGATTGTGGTATCTGTGAATTACAGTACAGGAATTATGTACATGAGGTTTATTGGAACTCATGCTGAATACGACCTGATAGATGCTGAGGTGTACTAATGAATATTAAAGTGTTAAAAAATGAATCTGAATATAAACAAGCATTACAAGAGGCAGAATTGCTCATGGATTCAAAACCCGGGAGCAATGAAGAAAACCAATTAGAGGTTCTGTCAGTATTAATTGAAAAATATGAAGATGAGCATTATCCAATTGATATGCCTGATCCAATTTCTGCTATCAAGTTCCGGATGGAACAACAAGGACTGAAACAGAAAGATCTTGTACCTTTCATCGGCAGTCAACCGAAGGTTTCAGCAGTATTGAATGGAAAACGCGAATTAAGCAAAGAGATGATCCGAAAACTGCACGATGGCTTGGGTATACCCTTGGAGGTATTGATGAGCAAATCCGGCTCCGAAGACACGGAGCCGGATTTTTCATTTGCAGATTACCCTTTTTTCAATGAGATGGTGAAGAAAGGTTTTTTTCCTGGGCAGAATTCAGTACGCGAAGCAAAAAAAATAGCACAATCCTTGCTGAACGAACTATTCAGTGTGCTCGGTGATATGAATGTTCAACAGATTTACACACGGAAAAGCAGCCAGCTACAGCCAACAGATGCTGAAGCACTAAAAGCTTGGCAAGCCTGCGTGCTTCACAGAGTTAAAGGTGTCAATTTACCCGCGTTTTCAACAGAAATTGTTCAATCCTCTCTTATTAGCGAACTTGTTACGCAAAGCAGGGAGATAAACCCTGTTAAAATTAAACAAACATTGAACGATGCGGGCATTCACTTTGTGATCTTACCCCACTTGGAACATACATACCTTGATGGAGCAGCTTTCATAAACAATACTGGTAATCCGGTGATTGGAATGACCCTGCGTCATGACCGCCTCGACAACTTCTGGTTTACTTTATTTCATGAACTCGGACATGTATTCCTTCATCTCAACCAGGATCCGACTTTGTCATTTTTTGATGACACCGAGTCGGTGGTGGCCAAGTCTGCAGATTCGTACGAAAGAGAAGCAAACGAATTCTCGCAAAATGCAATGATACCCAACAATAAGTGGCAGGAGTTCATAAGTACCTCCAGACCAATCACCGAAAACAAAGTTATAGCTTTTGCTTTTAAGCTCGGAATTACACCCGCTATCCCTGCAGGGCGGCTCCGCTATGAAAGTCAATACTACATTAGCATGAACAAACTGGTTGGCGCGCATTGCGTTCGTGATGCGTTTGAAGATTACGAGGTGTGATTTTGGACAAAATCGAGAACGCCCTTAATGGATTGTTCGACAATCATCGTATCGTTTTCTGGTACGACGAAGGCGAGGCTTTGAGACCTGAATATGAAGCGCTCATGCTCCCAAATGTGGAAAAGATGGAGCTAAAAAACAATGCCTTTGGCGTCAAGTATCACATCTTGCGAGAAGATCAAAAATCAAAATTCCTGATTTACCACGCCGGCGCCGAACCAAAACACCAGGAGAACTGGCTGCTGGACGTACAGCTGGCTAATGCAGTTTTCTCGGCTGACAGAGCTTCTTTATGGCTGGCGGAACTCGGTTTGCCCGCTACTTTCAAGAGCCTGGTAACGGAGCACGAGGCCTTTTTCCAGTCCAACGCCCGGGTTGCGGACCTTAAAGAGCGGCTGAACAGCGGCGATTCCCAATTACAGGTCCGCCTGAAAATGATGGCGGCTTGTTTGGGGGTCACAGTAGAAGCACGCATCGAGAGCATCCTGATGGCATTATTGGAGGAACTGGCTGGTGAGAGGTCTGAGAAATACGAGTGCCTGGATAAAGTTGGTCTGCTGCCGCACTTGTGGAAGGAGTTGGAACGGACCTATGGGTACCAGTCCGATACCCCGCACATCAAGGACTTTGCCATCAAGCTGTTTGAATCTGGCTACCAACTCAGCCTGCACGAAAAAGCGCAGATGAACCCGGACGCACTGATTTTGCTGAACCGCTGGAAGGATAGCGTGCAGGGACAGATAGCATTTGATAAGCTGGCCAGGCAGTTTGAAGAAGCACTGGCGATCGAGAACAAACTCAATAAACACTCGATCCAGGATTTGCTGAAAGTTGATGTGTTCAGGAGCATTGATCAGCACATCCTCAGCAGCATGATGGAAAAGCTGCTCGACGAAACCCTCAGCCCGGAAGGTTGCCAGGAGATTATCATTCAGCGCAAGGCGACACACTGGTACAAGGATGAAATCGCTGCCATGTACCATGCGCTTGAAAAGGCTGCTGGATTAATGGCACGGATCAGGACTGCAAAGCTTCAGATTAATGACTTCGTTGATGGATTCAACAAATATACCAAAGATTGGTTCCAAATCGACCAACTCTATCGAGGCTACATCTTCCATGTGCGCCAATCGGGACAAAGTACCTTCTTTGACAGGTTGAACGGAGTGGTGGAAGCCCATTATTGCAATAATTTCCTATTGCCTTTAAATAATAACTGGCAGTTAATCGTGGATCAGACTCAGAATTGGCGCAGCCTACCAGTCAACCTGCAAAAAGATTTCTTCCGCGACAAGGTTCTTTCATTGATTCAAAGCAATGTCAAGGTGGCAGTGATCATTTCAGACGCACTGCGTTTTGAGGTTGCCAATGAACTTGCAGGAAGGGTGGAAGAAGCCGGACGATTTAGCACGGAGGTCGAGTGGATGGCAGGAATGCTGCCCAGTTATACCGCGTTGGGGATGGCGGCCCTGCTGCCAAACGAGACGCTCAGCATTCAAGCCGATGGCAGTGTTTTGGTAGATGGGGTCAGTTCTGTTGGTTTGGAGAACCGCAATAAACTCTTGAGGCAGGCTGTCAGAGGCGGCGCAAAGGCGCTGCTTGCCAACGATCTCAAAGCCATGAGCCACGATGACCGGCGAACTTTATTCAGGGAAAACCAGGTTGTTTATGTGTATCACAACCAAATCGACATGGTGGGTGACAAACGCGAATCTGAGGACCAGACCGTTGAAGCTGTGGGATCGACGATCGACGACCTGGTCGAGTTGACCAAACTCCTTCGGAGCGCCAACTTCGCCAGGATATTGATTACATCTGATCATGGTTTCTTGTATCAATATCAAAAGCTGGACGAAGCTGACCTGACTGGCACTGAGATTTCAGGTAAAGAGATCTTCCTAAAGAAACGCAGATTTGCCGTGGGTAAGGATCTGGATAACACTGGACATAAATTGAAAGCCTTCAGCGCAGAACAGCTGGGGCTGACAGGAGATTACGAAATTTTGTTGGCCAAGTCAGTCAACCGGCTGAAACTAAGCGGCGCGGGAATGCAGTTTGTGCATGGCGGTTCAAGCCTGCAGGAAATCGTCATCCCTGTGCTGGCTGTTAATATGGTCAGAGGAGGAGAATTCCAGGCTCGCGAAGTCGAGGTGGATAAACTGGCTTCAGCCAGCAATACCATCACAACCGGTCAAATTTCTGTGAAATTTATCCAATTGGAAAAGATTTCTTCAAAAGTATTGCCCAGAGATCTTCGAGTGGGAATCTATGCTGAAGATGGGAAGCTGATCTCTGATGAAAAGTTGCTTTACTTTGGCTTTGATTCTGACAACCAACGTGATAGGGAAATGGAAGTTACCCTGATATTGGGCAAAGAGTGGCAGAAGTACAATCGCCAGAACGTTTACTTGCGTTTGGATGAGCCAATTAAACATACTGAAAAATATAGGCCATACCAGACTTGGCCATATTACCTGAACAAGACACAATATACTGATTTTTAACTAGGAGCGACCATGAATTACCTCG
The DNA here is from genome assembly GCA_011620465.1 of Anaerolineaceae bacterium. Classification (GTDB taxonomy): domain Bacteria; phylum Chloroflexota; class Anaerolineae; order Anaerolineales; family Anaerolineaceae; genus Mesolinea. Next base: position 8,506 of record WOZC01000003.1, read on the forward strand.
ACAACAAAATTAACCAACATTTCCCAGGGCTCGTAGTCCGAAAGGACCTGGTCAAAGAGGTCAAAGGCAATGCGATTGTCCCAACTTATGTTTTAGAGTTCCTGCTGGGCAATTACTGCGCCACCTCTGACGAAGCCAGCATCAGGAGCGGCATTGAGACTGTCAAGGAAATTCTTAGGGCACATTTTGTTCATCGCAATGAAGCCAATTTGATTAAATCCACTATTAGGGAACGCGGTCGGCATCGGGTGATAGATAAGGTGACGGTGGAATTAAACACAAAACGGGACGCATATGAAGCCTCCTTCTCCAACCTTGGGATCACAGAGGTGCTGATTGACATCGACACAGTAAAGCGCAATGAGAAGCTGTTGGTTGGCGGCGTATGGTGCATTGCTGACCTTGCTTATCAATACTCTGAGGATCAGCGCATCGTGCCTTGGATTCTGGAACGCTTAGACCCGATTCAGATGTCTCACGTCAATTTTGATGAATACTTGGAGCACCGCAAAGCCTTCTCTTTGGATGAGTGGATGGATGTATTGATGCAAAGCCTGGGCCTCAACCCCGAAAAATTCACCCGTCGCGGCAAGCTCCTACAGATATCACGTTTGATCCCATTTTGCGAACGGAACTATAACTTGATCGAATTGGGACCAAAGGGAACGGGAAAATCGCACATCTATTCCGAGTTTTCACCCCATGGAATTTTGATTTCTGGAGGGGAAGTATCTGTGCCGAAACTGTTTGTTAACAACTCCACCGGAAGAATTGGATTAGTAGGTTATTGGGACTGCGTGGCATTTGATGAATTTTCAGGACACAAAAAGAAGCACGAAAAAGCTTTGGTTGACATTCTGAAAAATTATATGGCTAACAAGAGCTTCTCAAGGGGCATAGAGACACTGGGCGCAGAAGCCTCCATGGTTTTCGTCGGAAACACCAGCAATGAACTTGAATACATGTTGATGCACACCAATCTCTTTGAAGAATTGCCGTCCCAATTTTATGATTCTGCCTTCATGGACCGGCTGCATTACTACCTGCCAGGCTGGGAAGTTGAAATCATTCGTGGTGAAATGTTCTCAAGAGGCTTTGGATTTGTTGTTGATTACCTGGCGGAGATAATGCGAATGCTGCGCGATTATGACTTCACTCACAATTATGCCAACGACTTTTATCTCCCTACTGAAATTTCAACCCGCGACCGCGATGGGATTAATAAAACCTTTTCTGGCTTGCTTAAAATTCTCTTTCCGGATGGCAGTGCGACTGTCCAGGAAATGGAGGAAATATTGGTGTTTGCGATCGAAGGACGTAAGCGCGTTAAGGATCAGCTAGTGCGCATCGACCCCACTTTCGATTTTGTAAATTTTGGTTATGAAGATATGACAGGAAAATTTTATCCGGTCCAAACCTTGGAGGAACAACAATACTCTCAACACTATTACCAGTGTTCTGGAACGGAAACTGAAGAGACGGAAATTGATCTCGAAGCGAATAAGGAGTTACCCGGGGTTGTTGAAGACCTCGAAATCATTCGTAATGGTGAAAATCGATTTGTTGAATTCAAATCGACTTTGCGTTGGAACATTCACAGTAACCAAGCCGACCCAAAACTGGAAAAATCCTCGCTCAAAACTATTGTTGCCTTTATGAACTCTGAAGGTGGCACGTTGTATGTGGGAGTTGATGATACTGGAAAAATCCTTGGGATTGAAGAGGATCACTTCCCCAATGAAGATAAATTCCTGCTCCATTTTGTGAACCTTTTTAATGACAAGATCGGCAGGGCATTCACCAAGTATGTGGACCATCAAATAATTGAAGTCGAAGGGCGGAAAGTATTTAAAGTTGTCTGCCAACGGAGCGCAGAACCTGCATTCTTCAAGGATAACGAAAGACAAGAGGAATTCTATGTGCGGAGTGGTCCTTCGAGCGTTGCACTATCGATGAGTGAATTTATGAATTACTCGAAGGACCATTTTAAGAATTAGACCGCTGATAAAATAAATCTCTTCGTATTTATTATTAATTCTTTGGTTAATGACTAAAAATATTCAATGGATGGCAGAGAAAGGTCATTTACAATAATGTGTCCATATCTCCTATCAACTCTTGGATTGAAAGTACCCCACTAACAACAATTTTGAGCACAAAATCCCTTTGTAAATCTCATTAATTAGTTTGTAAATATTGAGATACCCATCTCTAACCACATATCTTTTGTTCCATTTCCTCCAATCCAAGTAAAATCAAAACCAATTCATCCAGTGCACACGGGGTGCACTGGGGTTTGGTACACTCACTTCAAGTAAAGGCAGGTGGCCATGTCGC
>WOZC01000102.1 GCA_011620465.1 Anaerolineaceae bacterium
AAGGCAGACTGCTACGATCCTTTGCCAAAACCAATGTCAACTATCCCTGAAAACCTGATGGCAAAGGATCTCGCAACAACGGAAAAATTGTAACTGCGAAGAGCGAACCGACGAGCAATCTCCTATAACTAAGCCGGATTCAACAGAAGAATTACGGCCTATGAAAAGATTTTCGTCCTTGTGAGGGGCGTTGGTGGCCAAGCAATCTCCTATAAAGAAGCCGGGTTGAATAACGCAACCCGGAATACGAAAAACTAAGCCGGACTCAAATAAAGAATCCGGCTTACATTGTAAAGAATAGAAACAAACAACTGCTCAACCTGAGTTGGTTTTATTCTGTGTGTCCTTCACCGGTGGGTGACGGGTGGGTTTGCGCTTGATCGGATAGATACCATTCGCGTATTTCAACTCACCGACAATCGAAGCTTCTGTAACCTGGTCCATGTGATCGACTAAAATGATATTCAGTTCTTTCAGGACCGCTTCAGGGACGTCCACCAGGTCTTTTTCGTTCTTCTTTGGTAAGATCACAGTCTTGAGACCCGAGCGATGGGCAGCCAAAACCTTCTCCCTGACTCCGCCAATCGGAATAACACGCCCGCGCAAAGTGATCTCGCCGGTCATAGCCACTTCATGCCTGACAGGTACACCGAGTACGGCTGAGATCAAGGCAGTTGCCAGGGTGATGCCGGCACTGGGTCCGTCTTTGGGAATTGCACCTTCGGGAACATGGATGTGAATATCGGTTTCTTCAAAGAAATCTTCCGGGATTTCAAAGACCTTCAGCCGCGATTTTAGATAACTCAAGGCGGCTTGGGCTGATTCCTGCATTACTTCGCCAATTTGTCCTGTGATCTGTAGATTACCCTTACCAGAAACAACCAGGACTTCAACCGGCATGATTTCGCCGCCATTTTCTGTCCAGGCGAGGGCAGTTGCCACCCCGATCTCATCCTTGGCTTCGGCTGACATGGGGAAAAATTCGACCGGACCGAGCAACTGGCACACTAACTCCTCGGTAACAACGGTTGGATATTCTTCGCCTTCGGATTTTTTGGTAGCGATTTTACGCAGCACAGTACCGATCTCGCGCTCCAGATTGCGAACGCCTGCTTCGTAGGTATAGCTGGCAATGATCAGGCGCAGCGCTTCATCAGTGAATTCAATCGGGTCTTCATCCAATCCGTTTTCAAGCATCTGCCCTGGGATCAGGAATTGACGAGAGATGATGATCTTGTCCTCTTCGATGTAGCCAGGGAATTCGATCAATTCCATTCGGTCGAGCAAAGCCGGTGGAATGGTAGCGACGGTATTTGCTGTTGTGATGAAGAACACCTTCGAGAGATCATACGGAACTTCAAGATAATGATCCGAAAAAGCATGGTTTTGTTCGGGGTCAAGCACCTCGAGCAAAGCAGCAGATGGGTCGCCATGAAAGTCCGCACTAAGCTTATCGATCTCATCCAGCATGAAGAGGGGATTGACAACCCCAGCTTTTACCATGGTTTGCAAGATCCGTCCGGGTAAAGCGCCGATATAAGTGCGGCGGTGACCGCGGATTTCGGCTTCGTCATGAACGCCCCCCAACGACATACGCACAAACTTGCGGTTCATCGCCGAAGCGATTGACTGACCGAGAGAGGTTTTACCTGTTCCAGGAGGACCAACAAAGCATAAAATTGGTAAGCGATTCTTCTTTGGGCGCAGGCTTTTTACAGCCAGGAATTCAATGATACGATCTTTGGCTTTTTTCAGACCGTAATGATTCTTATCCAGTACTTCTCGAGCTTTGCAGACATCCAGGTCGTCTTCCGTGGCATTTGACCAGGGCAAGTCGAGCAAATAGTGCAAATAGTTCGAGATCATACCGTTTTCAGGGGAAAGCGGAGGAGCCGAACGCAGGCGGTCAAGCTCTTTGACAGCAGTTTCACGTACTTCCATCGGTAAGGTAGCTGCTTCGAGCTGGTTTTCAAGTTTGAAGATATCCGGATCGCTGGATTTCCCCTGGTTGAGTTCCATCTGCAGGCGGTTGATATGCTCACGCAAGACAGTGTCGCGTTGGTTTTTGTCAAAATCCTCATGAATGCGAGTGATGACCTGCATATCCAACTCAAGCATGCGGATCTGGGCGACCAGTTTGGAGTGCGCCAATTTCAGTCTTGTAAGGTCGTTGATTTCCTGGAGCAATTCCATACGCTCGTAGGGGCTTAATAAGGTGTTGATGCCGATGAAGTCCGCCAATTTACCGGCATGATCGATCTCTTCCACAATTGAGATGGCTTTTTCATCCAATGGTGAGGGCAGAGAGGCATATCGTGCCAGGCTGACTTTCGCGGAACGAATTTCACTCTTCACTTCATTAGTACGCCGGGCTGGAACATTAATTACTTCAACATCAGCGACGTAGTGCCCCCCTTGTTTGTAGGTTTTCAGGATTCGCACCCGCCGGCGAGCTTCTGTGTAAATATCGCCAGGATATTCATGGAAACCATTGTCGATATCCATTTCCCTGCCGAAAGCCACTTCCAGACCGATCTCCCAAACATTTTCTTTTGTGGGCTCCTGGACTTCATCAAATTGCGGGTAACAAGCGATTAGCGTGAAGTGTTTTTCGATGGCTTCGAACAACAAATCCGGGTCGCTAACATCCTCTTCCGGATAGAGCCTGGCAGCTGCCAGGGGAAGCAGCGGCTCGTTATACATTATGATCAGGGGAGCAGTAAAGTTAGTCTCTTTCATGTTCGAGGTACGGTTTTTTACCAGCATGGCGGTAGAAAACATACGATCGTCATCATGAGAGTATTCATCTTCGTATTTATCTGAGAAAAATTTTCGTTCTTGCACTTAAATCCTTATTTTTTTAGTTGCGACCAGATTTCTCTGGCTGCAGAAGCAATGAAAATGCTGCCAGTTACGAGTATACCCTTAGATTCACCGGCGAGAAAGAGAGCCTGGGATAATGCTTCTTCCGCAGGGTTGACTGCAATCACGGGAACTGAATAATTCTCAACAATCGCTTTCAATTCCTCTGGTGTGGCTGCCCGAGGATGCAGCGATTGGGTAGTGATGACCAGTTCACACCTTGGGAGGATAGCCGAGAGCATATCTCCCATCGATTTGTCAGCTGAGGCTCCGAAAACGAGAATGAAAGGCCAATCGGGAAAGTATTCATCCACGGTCTCAACCAGGCGCTGCATTGAATCCCCGTTGTGAGCAGAATCGATCACTACTGGTGGATCCTCGCGCAGGATTTCGAACCTGGCAGGCCAATGCACTTGCTGGAAGCCCTCTTGAATGGCTTTGCGGGTGATCCGTAAACCTTGCAGGCGTAATTGGTCCAAAGCGGCGACAGCGGTGGCTGCGTTCTCAACTTGATGGGAACCAAGCAGCGGAATAGTCAAGTCAAGTGGAGTGTTCGAGCTGGTTTTCTTTCCTTTAACCTTCGAATGTCTCGAAATAAGTTCGAAAGTCTGGGAATGCAAGTCGTGCTGCAGTGGTTTGAAACTGTATTCATCTACCACCATAATGAAAGGTGAATTGCGCTCCAGGGCAGTATTGACGAGGGTCTCCCCTGCTTCCGGCTTTTGTGGGGCGATTACAACCGGGCGACCCGGTTTGATGATCCCGCCTTTTTCAGTCGCAATTTCAGTCAGTGTGTTACCTAATACGGACATATGGTCATAAGAAATCGAGGTGATCACTGATACAAGCGGATCGACCACATTGGTGGCGTCCAGCCGCCCACCCAAACCTACTTCGAGCACGGCAATGTCGATGTTTTCCTGGGCGAAATAGAGGAAAGCCATTGCGGTGGTAAGTTCAAAAGTTGTGGTTTCGGGCACCTTTTCAGTTAACGGTCTCATCTGATCAGCCAGGTCGATCACGCGCTGCTCGCTGATCATTTCACCATTGATGACGATCCGTTCGCGGAAGTCTTCCAAATGGGGAGAGGTGTATAGCCCAACCTTGTAACCACTTGCCTGAAGCGCAGATGCGATCAGAGAAGCGGTTGAGCCTTTGCCCTTAGTTCCTGCGACATGCACGGACGGAAACTTGTGGTGAGGATAATCCAGAAGATCCATTAACTGGTTCATGCGGTCGAGTTTAAAAAAACGATGTTTGTCGTCGACATGCCGTTTCATGCTGAAATCGACCCAACTATAGATCCAATCCAGCGTTTCCTGGTAGCGTTCTTCTATTGGAGGGTGCATCAATTGCCTACTCATTTACCGGTGTTATATCCTCGATCAATACATATCCGATGATAGCGTAATCACCAGAAGTATATTCAATCAAAACACATTCACGATTAAATTCGTCAAATCGCCGTTCTGGCATGGAGACTAATTCCACCGTCATTCCTTCGCGCAGACGTCCTGGTGAACTAAAGGTGCCATAACAGCCGGTTCTCACCCAGATATCCCGGACCGCTTTGACAAAAACAACCTGCGTGGGGGTGACGGTGTTTGTCGGAGTGGGTGAATAATCTGGTGTTGGGGTTACGGTGACCGTCGGAGTGAGCGTGATGGTGGGGGTTAGCGTGATCGTTGGGGTCATCGTGACGGTTGGCGTGCGGGCGAGATTGCGCTCATACACCGAGTCAGAAATACTTCTGGCTGCGAAACTGATACCCATGATGAGCAAGATAAGGATCACGATCCCACCGATCCCGGCAACCAGGTAAGTAGGCAAAAACCCGCGCTTGAGCTCCAGTATCCTGGGGTCCTGCGGGAAACGTTTGCGAGCTTTCGAGCTGATCCTGAGCGCATCGAGTGCAAAATTCTTGTTTCCAGTCTCAAGAGCCGCTTCTGCCCGTTGGATCGCATCTTCATTGGTGCTGATCTCGGTTTCCAATGCGCTGATCTCGTTTTCCAGTGAGAGACTCTGCGAGTCGTAGGCATCCAGCTGCCTGAGGTAATCGAGGTTTTCGCGCGCTCCATTGATCTTCTCACGGGCAAGCGCAGCAGTCGGAGCATTGGCTGCTTCTTCTTTGAAACGCCTGGTGTTATCCAAAAGGGATTGAATGGTCGCTGGAATGAGCAGATCCAACCGGTTGCGCAGACGACCAAGCTGGAGGATCTCACCGTACTTCATCCGGATTTTTTCCAATTTGCTCTTGGCATCAGCAAGCCTTGAGGGCGGAATCTTTCCGCTCAAGCTGACAAGGTCGCTGACATCATTCAGCATAGCGATATCAGCCCGCACTTCGTTGGCTTTATCGATGTATTCAGGAATAGCTACAGCACTGGCTGCGGTTTGGATCTTGCCTAACGCGGCTACCAATTCTCCTTGAGTGAGCAAGTTGAGACCTTCACGGTAAACGTCATAAGCCTGCATCTGATTTTCAAGGTCATGCCGCAGCTCTTCACCTTCACGCCAACGCTTGATGCCGGCGTCTTCCAGGTGCTCAAAGGCTTCGTCAAGATAATTGAGCGCAACCTGGTAGCGGAAAACGCGTGCCGCGCTCTGAGCCTTACCGTATGCCTTGCCAGCTTCAGGGGGCAGGGCGACCGAGGGGATATTACCGGAGCGAAGGTAGTCTTCTGCCTCGCTGTGATGTTCCTGGGCACGGGTCCAACCCGGTTCCATTTGGATCACTTTTTCGTAAAGCGGAATGGCAACCTGGTAATTACCTTTATAGAAAGCCTCTTCGGCTTCATCCATCATTCGTTCCGCTTCCGGATCGTGCGTGGATTGGAAGAAGCGTTTTAGAGGGTCGTTATCGATACCGCCCAAATCATCCATGCCTAAATTGGTACGGGTGATCGGTGGAGTGTTCGTGAAAGCACCTAACACCGGTTCAGGGGGTACCGACTGTTCCGCAGGCGATGTTTGCTGCCGGGCCTCGGCAGGCTGGCTGAAGGTTGGCGACTCCGGTTCGAAGTCATCGGTTTCGGACGAGGCAGGTTTTACTGTTTGTGATGTTTCTTCAGGCTGTGATGGCGTTGCAGTGCTCCCAGAAATGCGACGGCTGCGTTCGCGCCGTAATTCACGCAGCAAGCGATTGGCTTCTTCGAGTTCATCAATGCCAATTTGGTCCGATATGCGGTTGGTTGCCAGGGCTTCCAGATAGGTCGACAGACCGGTTTCAGCTTGGCTAAGCTGCTCGTCACTGGGATCCGTACTGGATAGCACTTTTTTTGCCTGTTCAATTAATGAACTAACCATTTGTTGTCCTTTCAAGAGGAGGCAGGTTTAATTCCGTTTGCTTTGCAAACCCTGCAGGGCAGCTTTCATCTCCGAGGGGGTCTTATAGTAACCGTCCAAAGCTTTTTCAAGAAACTTGATTTCTTGTTCATTCAAACGGTTTTGGACGTCGAAAGAATAAGTGGCTTTGTAATGCGTAGGGGCATTAGCGATATCCTCGGGTCGGTTTGGTCCAACCGCGACCGAACCAGGGGCTTGCCGCCCGGTGAAGATGTGATGTAAGGCGCGCGAACTGAGCTGGATCATATCCGATTGCTGAACTTCGGGCGAGAAATTGTTGGGCTGCCAGTGACCGATGTTCCAATCAATGATGATCACTTTTTGGCGGAACTCGTTCCAATAGTAATGAAGTAATTTATGGTCAAGAAAACTGGCACCACGGCTGTGGGCTTCTTCCAGAAGGGTGCAGATCTGGACAGAAATGTCCAGCACCTGTTTCATGCTGAGATTTCGAACGAAATTACCACGGGTGTAGCCGGCGTCGCAGAGAAGGTAGAGGTTGTCTTCCCAACGACGTTCCAACAGCAGGAACGGTAGCCAGCCATCCTGGATACGTTCTTCAAATTGAGCGAGGAGGTCCTCTATTTCGTCAACCTCAAAAAGTGCCAATTCACCTTTGATGTTCACACCGTGACCTTGTTTTTCCATCTGTTTCGTCAGGGGGGCGATTTCGGCAGGCCAGATCGTATTCGGATCTGGTTTCAAGAAGCCTGACTGAAGCATGGGGGTCAGGTTGGCAACACCGCGCAGGTTCGCCAGGATGTTGTATTCCTCAAGGAAAAGCGGCTTGGCGTATGAGATCTTGTCGTGCCGCATTACTTTGAAAGCGGGGTCACGGCTGTAAGGGGTCTTGCCCGAGATGTGTTTATAGAGAAATACCCGCGCGCTGGAACCGCCAGCTTCGGGGATGGCAAAATCGTGCTGACCAGCTGTCAGCCAAGTATCCAACGGTTCGTCTAAATAATAGCCGTTTTGAGAATCGAGTCTAATTTGTTGCATATCACTTTCCGTAAAGTCCAGCTATTTTACCATTGATGGGTTGAGGACTGTTCAAAGTATCCAGCATCACGCCGAACCAGCTCGTCAAACCAGGGCAGGAGCGGGTGGATCCCCTCTATTTCCTGAATGCCCTGGCGAATTTTGCTGCTGTCTGCTAACGTGAGCAGGTCAAGGTATTGACGCTGCCAGCGTTTGAAGACTGAACTGGCTTTAGGGAGGGGATTGACTGTCTCATCCATCTTGATCAGCGAAAACATCAGGTCGCCAGCTGCATTGCGGGCGAGACGGGTTCGCGCCATTTCAGGCTGATTGATCACATCGAAGTTGCGCTGCAGGGCTCGCAACGACCGGAAAAGCGTGAGCAGTATTTGGTTTATTTCACTAAAGACACTTTGTTGGTTTTGAGTTAACCAGACCACAGCACGTGATTCCGAACGCAACAACTGCTGCCAGGAGGCAAAAAAAGCACACTGGGCGGCATCGCTTTGGTACACTAACTCGTTGAGCAACTCAGGGTATAGACCCTGAAATTCAATCTTCTGCCATTCGCAAATGAATGAGTAGAGATGGGACTGGGTTTCTGAAAGCGATGGCAGTTTCGGTTTGAGCAATTGTTTGTAGTTGATAGACTTCCATTTACGCTGCTTAAGGTTGGTGAGGGCAGGCAGGACTTCGTTGACCCATAAATTTGTCGCACTGCGCAGATCATCCAGCAGTGCCCAGCCAGGGTCCAAACTGTCTATCTGTGACTTCATCAAGAACCAATCTCCCGATTCCGCGGCAGTTTTCCATTTCTCAGTTTGAGCCAGAACATGGATTGCTCGGCTTACTTCCTCAGAATCCTGGGCAGGGAAATTTTTCAGATCCGGCGAGTAGGGCTCCCGTGGAATGTTTGAGAAAACGAACTGAAATTCTTCGTCCAGTTCTTTGTAGGAGGCATAACAAGAGGGCAAGAGCCGGCGCAGGGCTACCAATTGCTCTGCGCTCGAGCGTGAATTCCGAAGTTGGCTGTGGAAGGTTTGTAACACAGACTTCTGCTGTTCATTCAGCAGCGTTTGGGCTAATTGATCGTAAGGGACATCCAATTTCAAGCTGGGCAGGTAAACCCATTGGGTTGGCCAGTTTTGATTGCGGGCAAGGTCCTGCAAGTTTTCGAGATTGATCGCGTGTCTCATCTCCTGTAATGCCAGGTTGTAGTTTGCCAGCCAATCCGGGGTACCGAGATGTTCATGCAGGTCGTTAGCGCGACCTAAAAGCTCAGTCGCAAAGGAATTCACTGACTGATCTGATTCGGGTCCGGCTTCAAAATCGCTCAGATTTGTTTTCATACGGGTCAAGGACGCTGCCAGAGGCAGCAGGGAATCCAGGGTTGGCTCAAGTGTGTAGAGTTTCTTGAGAGCCTTAAGGCAGCCTTCGATATCGGCGGCATTCCAACTTTGGTAAATGTCGCGCGTGGCGGCAAGCGCTTTCTGGAGCTTGTCGGAGAGCCCATCAGGAAGTTTGAGCCTGATGGCAGTCGCATCGCTGATCACCTGTCGCAGGTTGAATAATTGGTTGCCAAGCATCTCGTTTGGTATAAGGATTGACCAGCGTGAAGCGATTTCTTTTACCTTTTTATTGAGCGAGGTGAGGTAGTTGCTCAGATCAGTTGTGCTGGAGGTGCTGTTTTGAAGAATACTGAGCTGTTCTTCCAAAAGCACCAGGAACGATTGTATGTCCGCATAGATTGTTGGGGTAGAACCTCTATTTAATGAGAAGTTGCGCATAGCATAAAGAGCTGAAGCGAGTTCTTTAGATGCGCATCCTTCTTCAATCAGTCCTCTGGCTTGCCAGATAGCTTCCACCCAATTCGAAACGAAAACGTTTTCGAGCATTCCGATTAGTTTCTGGGTTGGTATGTCCTCTTTCAGTTTCAGAAGGTAGCTTGCCAGCTGCCATTCCAGCGGCAAGGCGTCTTTTAAGGAAGATTCAACCAAGTTAAACACCTGGTCAACTTGTTCAAAGTCATCTTCAGCCAGGGATTTGAGCAGCAGGTCCTGAGCTGGTGAGAGCAAGCGGTTGAGATCGGTATTGATGCCAAATTGCTTCAGTTCCTGGTTCAATTCCAGGGTTTGTTTGAGCGCGTCCAGGTCGTGCATCGATTTCGTGAAGCGCTCAAAGAGCAATTCGTATTCGAGTGCCCGCATGGTCAGATAACTTTCGAGGTATTCAACGCGCATACGCAGTTGTGGAAGGTCTTCAGGCTTAATTTCTGATGGGTGCAGCGGCCAGCCCAGGTCATGGATCAGATGCGGGGAGGTTTGGTTGAGCAGGTTGAGCCCCTCTTCGACCATTTGGGTGTAATCCTGCCAGATGGGGCTGTTTTCGAGGTCTGCCTGGGGTTGGAAAAAGAGCCCGTTGCCCCAGTCGATGAAACCCATCGTTTTCGTTTCCTGGTTCCAATAGATGTGGTCCATCTTGACGTCGTTCCAGACGATGCCTTTGGAATGAACTTTCTCCAGGAGGAGCAGCAAGCTTGAGAGCACCTTCAAAACCACGTTTTGGGGGATCGCTTCACCGCTGGTCAGGCGGTCTGCCAGCAAGGATGAGATGGACTTGCCCTGAATTTCTTCGCTGACGATAAATAAGTTGACTGTGCTTGAGGTGTTTTCAGCACTGCGGTCGAGGAGGAGCGGAGTATGTACCGTCAGATTGTTCTTGGTGAAATTGACACCTTCCAGGGCAGCAAGGATTTTGCCTTCGGTCTCGATTTGACCAGCCTGGCGTACGATCGTGCCGCCCGAAACGTTTTGTACCGGTCGTTTCATCACACCTTGCAGATTGCCGGGTTGGGAGGACACGCGCAGCACTTCGCCAGCGTCACCGCTGCCGACCAGCTCCTGGATCTGCCAGGTTCGTTCCCGTCCGTTGACTGTTTTTGCCATGAGGTAGATTATACGATGGATGCAAACATTGTCAGAGCCAGACGTTTTCGGTGGTGTAATCCAAGGAGTTTTCCGATGTAGGCCGAGTATCCTGTGCGTTCAATCTCGCCCTACATTATTTGTATTCTCGAGGACGAAAAAAATGCCCCCGGAGAGACGAAATCCCCCTCGCGGGGATTCGAACTCCCAACGACTGACAATGTCCCCTCACTGGCAACCTGACGGGTGTGCTGCGTGAGGGATTAGAAGTCATAATTAATTGAATAATGCCCCCGGAGAGTTTCGAATATCATCCTCGTATGGGGACACGCAACTATCTAACAAGGTTCATATTATTAATGGCTCTCTCTACCCAGCTCCTAAGGCAGCGAAAATACTCCATGGCAGCGCCTGCTTCATCTGGGCTGGTACTTGAATTTGTTTACCTTCTGCACGTTCACGGATGATACTGCTTAGGAAGATAGCATTCAGGTACTGGTCGCCTTGCATGCGTATGCTTCTGGCGCATTCCTCAAACCACTTATCCGGGATCATCGGCAGCCCATTGATCTCAATTGCATACAGTTCAGTTTTCGCACTTAACACATCCAATCGGGCATAATCGCGTACGCCAGCGCTG
>WOZC01000149.1 GCA_011620465.1 Anaerolineaceae bacterium
TTCCCGATGGGCTTTGATGCCTTTGGTCTGCCGGCTGAAAATGCTGCCATCAAGCACAACATCCATCCAGGAAAATGGACTTATGCCAACATCGAGCGCATGCGCGGTCAACTCAAATCCATGGGCAACAGCTTTGACTGGCGTGCTGAGATCATCACTGCCGACCCCAAATACTATCGCTGGACGCAGTGGTTCTTCAACCAGTTTTACAAAAATGGTCTGGCATACCAAAAGTTTTCTCCCGTGGATTTCTGCCCCAACTGCAACACGACCCTGGCTCGCGAGCAGGTGCAAGGCGAGGACCGCCACTGCGAACGCTGCGGCACACCAGTGATCCGCAAAGATCTGAATCAATGGTTCTTCCGCACTTCCAATTATTCCGAAGAACTTCTCAGTTACGAAGGTCTCGACTGGCCGGAGATGATCAAAACCCTGCAGCGTAATTGGATTGGCAAATCCCAGGGTGCATCTGTGATCTTCAAAACTGAAGCCGGCGACCCGATCGAGGTCTTCACAACCCGTCCTGACACGCTCTGGGGTGTTTCCTACATGGCGCTCTCCCCTGAACACCCTTTGGTGGAAAAGATCACCACGCCTGCACAATCAGATGAGGTACATGCCTACCAGGAACAAGCCAAACGCCAGTCCGACATCCAGCGCGAGTCTGTTACACGCGAAAAGACCGGCGTCTTCACCGGCGGTTACGCGGTCAACCCGGTCTCTGGTGAACACATCCCGATTTGGGTGGCTGATTACGTGCTCATGAGTTACGGTACCGGGGCTATTATGGCTGTGCCGGCTCACGACCAGCGAGATTTTGAATTTGCCCGTCAATTCGACCTGCCCATAAAAGTTGTTATTCACCCTAACGGGCAGGAGCCGATCTTACCGGAAGAAATGACCGAAGCAGTCGAAGCGCACGGTTCCATGATTAATTCCGGTCCGCTCACTGGCACCCCGGAAGAGGAGAGTTTTGATACTGCCTGCCGTTACATCGAGGAAATCGGTGTTGGCAAAAGCGCTACGAACTACCGCCTGCATGACTGGCTGATCAGCCGTCAGCGCTATTGGGGCGCGCCGATCCCGATTGTCTATTGCCAGCATTGCGGAGCGGTGCCCGTGCCCGATGAGCAATTGCCCGTACTGCTGCCGGACGACGTGGAATGGCTGCCAACTGGTGAAAGTCCGCTCAAACTGCACCCCACCTGGCGTTTTACCACCTGCCCCAACTGTGGGGAGCCTGCTGAGCGGGAAACAGACACCATGGATACCTTCATGTGCTCCAGCTGGTACCACCTGCGCTATCTCAGCCCCGATTATGCTGAAGGTCCCTTCGATCCTGCCCAGTACGATTATTGGATGCCAGTCGATACCTATACCGGCGGCTCCGAGCATGCCACCATGCACCTGATCTACACGCGCTTCTTCCACAAAGCTGCCCGGGATTGCGGCATCACCCTGGGTGATGAACCCATGCTGCAGCTGCGCAACCAGGGCATGGTATTGGGTGAAGACGGTGAAAAAATGAGCAAGAGCCGCGGCAACGTGGTGAACCCAGACGAGCTGGTGGCACGTTATGGTGCCGACACCGTTCGCGCTTACATCATTTTCTTCTGTCGTTGGGAGCTGGGCGGACCCTGGTCCAGCACCGGTATCGAGGGCAACAGCCGCTGGCTGCGGCGAGTCTGGCACATGCTGCTGGAACCAGCCAATGGCAAGGCTGATTCAGACACATTGAGAGCGCTGCGCCGAAAGACACATCAGACCCTAAAGCGTGTGACTTACGATTTCGAGAATTTCGAATTCAATACCATCGTTTCCAGCCTGATGGAGCTGTTGAATGAAATGGGTCGTGCCAAAAATGCCGGCGCGTTTGGCTCAGATGAGTGGAACGAAGCTGCCGATATCTATCTGCGCATGCTGGCGCCGGTCTGCCCCCACATCGCCGAAGAATTGTGGGAACGCCTGGGCAAGCCATATTCAGTCCACACCCAACTCTGGCCGAATGTGGATGAAGAAGCAGCCAAAGACGAGATGATCACTCTGATCGTCCAGGTCAACGGAAAACTGCGCGACCGCATCATGGTTGAACCGGGAATCAGTGACGAAGAAGAGGAAAGGCTGGCACTGGCAAGCGAAACCGTCCAACAAGCCCTGGAAGGTCGTCCTGTGCGCAAAGTTATCGTTGTGCCAGGCAGATTAGTGAATGTGGTTGGTTAGCCAATAAGCACAGGCCGGGTTCTGTACCTACCCCGCGTATTTACATGCGGAGTTGAACCCGGCATTTTTTATCGATCTGAGACTAGTGACACAAATTGTATGATGTGAGAACCTTTTTCGCTGCGGGGTGCCAATCTTGCGTGGCTACCCCAGATCGTGTCCTTTATAAACGATTGATGTCCGTGATCCTATCTCTTCTTTATCTTCATACAATTTTGGCTTACCAAATCATGCCCCCTTTATTTTCGGGTAAACTTAACAAATAGTTTGTCTGCCCGCCAGTTTGGCAGAATGCCCACGAAATTTCGGGTTGAACACCTTTCCGATCGGTGATGAAATAGGAGAAAGTATGAAAACCGTTGTAGCTGGTGCCTTGGGGGAATGTGTGCATGTTGCAGGGGTCAGTAATTTTCTTCGATTAGCTGAATCAGCTGGCTGGAGAACCATTTTTCTCGGTCCGGCTGTCCCGATCGAGACCTTTCTCGATGTTGCCCGGCGTGAAAATGCGGACCTGGTCGGCATTTCTTACCGTCTTACACCCGAAACCGGCGAGCGTCTCCTGGCTGAGTTTGCAGAAGCTGCTGCCGACTTGCATGAAAAAGGAGTGCGTTTTGCATTTGGCGGTACCCCGCCAGTTTCCCGCAAAGCTGAAGCCCTGGAAGGCTTTTTTGATCAAATCTTTGATGGAAGCCAAAGTCGCGAAGAAATATTGGCTTATCTGCGCGGGGAAAGCCTCGAATCATACGGAAAAATAACTTATCCCCAAAACACGATTGAGCGCATTCGTTGGAAGCAGCCCTACCCGCTTCTGCGCCACCATTTTGGTTTACCGACCATGACAGCCAGTATCGAAGGCATCCGTGAGATCTCTGAAGCCAAGGCATTGGATGTGATTTCACTCGGCACCGACCAAGATTCCCAGGAAAACTTCTTCCACCCCGAACGGCAAAATCCCCGTACGACTGGTGCCGGAGGTGTGCCTGTGCGTTCCGCTGAGGACTACCGCCAACTCTACCAGGCTTCCCGCGCTGGCAACTACCCCCTGATGCGCACCTATTCCGGCACGGATGACTTTATCCGCCTGGCTGAAATGTATGTGGAAACAATTAACATCGCCTGGTGTGCTATCCCGCTGTTCTGGTTCAACCTGATGGATGGTCGCGGACCGCTCACCCTGGAAGAATCCATCCGCGAACACCAAAACGTGATGTCGTGGTACGGTGAGCGCGGCATCCCGGTAGAACTGAACGAACCGCATCACTGGGGCATGCGCGACGCCCCGGATGTTATCTACGTTACATCCGCCTATCTTTCAGCATTTAACGCCAAAGCTTTTGGCGTCAAAGACTACATCGCCCAGTTGATGTTCAATAGTCCTCCCAATCTTTCGGACGCCATGGACCTGGCAAAAATGCTCGCGATCCTGGAAATGATTGCCCCTCTGGAAGATGAAAACTTTCATATTTGGCGGCAAACGCGTACCGGCTTGCTCAGTTACCCCCTGGAAGACAACGCTGCCCGCGCCCACCTGGCAACCAGCATCTATTTGCAAATGGCACTGCACCCACACATCGTTCACATTGTCGGTCACACCGAAGCCGATCACGCCGCCACTGCTGCAGACGTGATCGCTGCCAGCCTGGCTGCCCGGCGCAGCATCGAGAATGCTCTGGCTGGTCAGCCGGACATGACTGTTGACCCCAAGGTGCAGGCTCGCAAAAAACATCTGATCGAGCAAGCGCAGATTACTTTACAGGCTATCAAAAACATAACTTTGGAGAGCACCAATGACCCGTTTACAGACCCAGTGACGCTGAACAGAGCCGTGAAACTTGGCATCCTGGATGCTCCCCAACTGAAAAACAACCCCTTTGCTCCAGGGAAAATAAACACCCGTGTTTTGGATGGTGCGAGCGAAGCGGTTGACATCAATGGAGATCCGATCTCCGAACAAGTACGCTTAAAAGAATATCTGAATTGAGGAAAAAATGGACAAGACTTATCGTTATGCCGTAATCGGCGCAGGTAATGGGGGAAAAGCAATGGCAGCTTACCTTGCATTATTGGGAATCCAGGTGACTTTGTACAATCGTACTTCCAGACACGTGGAAATCATTCGGCTTCGTGGTGGTATCGACCTGGAAAGCCCAACCGAGCCGCATGGTTTTGGCAAGATTTATAAAGTCACGGACAATATGGAAGAGGCTCTGCGTGAAGCGGATATTGTCATGGTTGTGGTGCCATCCTCCGCTCATTACGATATTGCCAAAGCTGCGGCACCATTTTTGAGGGATGACCACATCGTTATCCTGAATCCTGGCCGCACAGGTGGCACGCTCGAGTTTCGCTACACCCTTGCACAGGAGAATTGCCCCGCGAACCCGATCATCTCTGAGGCTGAAACTTTCATCTTTGCCAGCCGCTCCGAAGGACCAAGCCAGGCGCGCATCTTCCGCATTAAAGAAGCCGTGCCATTAGCCGCCTTGCCTGCTACGCGCACCGCCGAAGTTTTGGAAGCGATCCGACCAGCTTTCCCGCAGTTTATTGACGGTAAGAACGTTTTACAGACCGGGCTCAACAATATGGGTGCCATCTTCCATCCCGCCCTGGCGTTGCTCAATGCCGGCTGGATCGAAGCCACCTCTGGAGATTTCCAGTTTTATGTCGATGGCGTCACGCCATCGGTTGCCAAGGTTTTGGAAGTGCTCGATCGTGAGCGCGTTACTGTCGCTTCCGCCATTGGAATAAGAGCCAGGAATGCAATGGAATGGCTGGAACTGGCATACAACGCTACAGGAGAAAACCTTTACGAAGCCATGCATAATCAGACCGGATATTATGGGATCAAGGCACCGGGAACGCTCAACCACCGCTATATCACGGAGGAAATTCCGATGAGCCTGGTACCGATCGCCTCTTTTGGGAGCACTTATGGCGTTTCGGTGAATGGCATCAACAGCATCATTAACCTGGCTTGTTTCATCCACGGCACTGATTACCGCCGTAAAGGTCGCACCGTAGAGAGGCTCGGAATCAAGGAGCTAAGTGTAGGTGAGTTGGTCAAATTCGTTGAAACCGGAGAACGAGATTAGATCGAAAAAAAAGGGGGGGTCATGTTTTTTCCGGGATGATTTAAACAGGGCGGTAAGATACCGCCCTGATTTCTAAATACTATTTCTGGATCGACCTCACTTGGAAAGCAATTCGCGGCATTTCTGCAACACGTTTTCCACGGTGAAACCAAATTCCTTGGACAAGATATCGTTGGGCGCGCTGGCACCAAATCGGTCAAGCGTGATCATCTTGCCTTCTGATCCCACCCATTTATGCCATCCCAGGCTGGTTGCAGCTTCAACGGCAAGACGTGCTGTGACTTCAGGCATCATCACTTCATTTTGATAGGTTTCCGATTGTGCTTCAAACAACTCCCAACTGGGCATGGAGATCACGCGTACGCCAATGCCTTCATCTGCTAATGTTTCTGCTGCTTTGACAATTAGCTCAACTTCCGAACCGGTTGCCATCAAAATCAACCGAATCGGTCCAGGTCCCAGATCTGCCATCACGTAAGCACCCTTCTCTGTCGCTTCAGCACCGGCAAATTTGCTGCGGTCAAAAGTAGGCACAGCCTGTCGGGTCAGTGCCAGGAGTGTCGGTGCATGCCGTCGTTCGATGGCGATTTTCCAGGCAACTGCGGTTTCATTCGCATCAGCCGGTCGCAATGTTACCAGGTTGGGGATGGCTCTAACTGAAGCAAGTTGCTCCACGGGCTGGTGCGTGGGACCGTCTTCGCCGACCATGAAACTGTCATGGCTAAAGACCCAAATACTTCCGGTATTCGATAGGGCGGATAACCGCAGCGCCGGGCGCAAATAATCTGAGAACACAAAAAATGTAGCCGCAAAGGAAATCAAGCCCCCATGTTGGTTGAGCCCATTATTGATCGCGCCCATGGCATGCTCCCGCACGCCGTAATTGATCATGCGACCCATGTAACTATCCTTCTGGAAACCAACTGTATTTTCAATGACAGTCGAGTTTGATCCACTCAAATCTGCTGAGCCTCCTACCAACTCTGGCAGCACCCCTGCCAAAGCATTGATCACCTTACCGGATACCGATCGTGTCGCCATTCCTTTTTCGCTAGCAGGGAAGGTTGGCAAAGCGTCTTTCCAGTTTTCTGGAAGCTCCCCAGCCAACATGCGCTTTAATTCAGCACCCTTTGTAAGGTTGTTTCGATAATAACTCTCAAGGGTTGCGTTCCATTCAGCCTCAAGTTTTGCCCCTCGCGGGAGGGCTTCACGGAAGTGTTCAAGAACTGCATCGCTTACGTAAAACATCGCTTCAATTGGATATCCAAGCGCTTTTTTTGCTCCAGTTAATTCATCTTTGCTCGGTATTCCGCTATGAGCTGCCGGCTTGCCTCCCCAGGTTGGATAACCATAGCCAATGACCGTATGGCAAATTATCATGCTCGGTCGCGGATCTGCCTTTGCCCGGATGATCGCCTGGTCAATTTCAGCTACATTATTACCGTCCGAGACATGCAACACCTGCCAGCCATAAGCTTCATAGCGTTTAGCGCGATCTTCTGTAAAAGCAATGTCAGTCATCCCGTCAATTGTGACATTGTTGTCGTCATAGAAGCAGATCAGTTTCCCCAGACCCAGGTGCCCTGCCAGGGAAGAAGCCTCGGAGGTGACTCCTTCCATCAAGTCACCATCGCCGGCGATCACGTATGTGTAATGATCCACAATTTTTTCTTCAGCAGTGTTGTAAACTGCTGTAAGGTGAGCCTCCGCAATTGCCATCCCCACAGCCGCCGCCAGCCCCTGACCCAACGGTCCGGTTGTCGTCTCAACCCCCTCAGTATGTCCAAATTCTGGGTGCCCAGGGGTCAGGCTGCCCATCTGGCGGAATTGCTTCAACTGTTCCATCGTCATCGCTTCATAACCGGTCAGGTACAGGAGGCTGTAAAGCAGCATAGAGCCATGCCCGGCTGAAAGCACAAATCGGTCCCTGTTGAACCATTTAGAATTGGCAGGGTTAAAGCGCAAGTGACGGGTGAATAATGTGTACGCAATCGCTGCAGCACCCATCGGCATACCGGAATGCCCGGAGTTTGCCTTCTGGACTGCGTCAGCGGAGAGAAAACGGATGGAATTGATCGCTTCTTCCTGGAATGGAGTGTTTGCTTGCATGGTTCTCCTTGTGTGAGTATTTTGGATATTAAGGAATGATGACCTTTTTTATTATAACCTCTCGACCCGATAGCTAAGTTATGCATCTAAAAAGAGGTCGCAATATTCTGCGACCTCTTAAAAATCAGTCCTCGGGTTGTTTGCCTCAGCTTCGTTTTTCCACTTCAGCCTTGACATAGGCAATCACTTCAGCTTCGGAGCTCAGGTTTTGGACATTCTTGGCAATATTCACTGCCTCTTCCAGGGTGAAGAGTGACAAAGTTCGCTTCACGCGCCCAATATTGGCGGCGTTCATACTGAATTTTCGCAAGCCCAACCCAAACATCACCAGGGCACCCAGGTGGTCTCCTGCCAGTTCGCCGCAAACCGAAATTGACTTACCGGCTTTATTGAACTCTGCAAAGATCCGCCCCAACATGCGGAACATCGAAGGAGACATGCTTTGGTAGTAATCGGCGATTGCCGGGTTCATCCGGTCGACTGCATGCAGATACTGCGTCAGGTCGTTGGTACCAACGCTTGCAAAATCAACTTCCTTGGCAGCCATATCCGCGATCATCCCGATGGAAGGGATCTCGATCATTATGCCAACATGGATTTTCTCGTCGAAAGCGATGCCCTCGGTCCTTAAATCTTGTTTTACCTGCTCCACAACCGCTTTGGCAGCCCGGATGTCATCCATCGTGCCAACCATCGGAAACATGATCTGCAATGGACCAAAGGCCGACGCCCTCAGAGCAGCTCTCAACTGGGTTTTGAACATATCGATGTGGACAAGGCAAAAACGCAATGCGCGGTTTCCCAGGAAAGGATTATCTTCTTTTGGCATCACCATATAGCGCAAGGTTTTATCTCCGCCAATATCAAGCGTTCGCAGCGTGACCGGGTTGCCCATCGCGTTTGCCAATACCCTCCTGTAAGCTTCGAACTGTTCTTGTTCGGTTGGCAAATGTTCGCTGCCCATGTAGACAAATTCGGTTCGTAAAAGTCCTACGAAATCAACATATTTATAACTTTCGTCAGGGTCAGTGTTTCCGACATTAAGACCAACACTAAAACGTTCGCCGCTGGCAACCAATGGAATCTTATCCAGATATTGGCTCGTTTCGCGTTCTTCCTTGATATATTCCACCAGCTTTTCCTGGTATTCTTTGATTGTTTCCCTTTCAGGGTCCAACAGAACCTTACCGGTCAACGCATCCATGATGACATTGTCGCCATTGCTCATGATCGCGGTCGCGTCTGCCACTCCCAGCAAAGCCGGGATCTTGTAACTCCTGGCAATGATGGCTGTATGCGAGGTGGCTCCGCCGACTTCAGTGATGATTCCCATCACCCGGTTGCGGTCCATGGTAGCTGTATCGCTTGGTAACAAGTCATGTGCAACGATGATCACGTTCTCACGTAGACTGGAGAGGTTGCTTTCTTTCTCGCCCTTCAGAATGCGTAAAACACGGTTGCGAACATCCCGCAGGTCAGCAGCCCGGGCAGCAATAAGCGGATCTTTCGCTTTTTCCAGGAGGTTGGCGAAGTGTGTGTAGATTTCATCAACAGCGTAGTCGGGCATTGTCCGGCTTTCGTAAATCATTTCTTTGACGCCTTCTTCGACTTCCTCATCCATCAGGATCTCGACATGAGCAGTGAAAATCTTTGCCTTCTCGGGTGATTCTCCGGTCATCGATGTGATGATACTGTCCAGTTCTTTCTCGGCTGTCTTAACGGCATCCTGGTATTTCTTGTAAAATTCGTCTTCTTTGCCTGCCTCGAAATACGATTCATGAACATCGGCTTTGAAGGCTTTGTAGATGTACACTTTTCCCAGGGCAATACCCCTGGAGACGGGATTTCCTTTTAAGATCCTCATCGGTTCTCCTTTCAACCTCAGTTCTTGATAAATTTGAATTAGTCTTCGCCGAATTTTGACTCGACCAGCTCGTACAGCTTTTCGACGGCCTCCACCTCATCCGGACCATCAGCGGCAATTTCAATTGGCGTACCGACAGAAAGTCCCTGGGCTAAAATCTTGATGATCGACTTGGCGTTGGCGGGCAGCGCGGCTTCGTCATCCAGGCGCTGAACCGTCAATTTGGATTCGAACTGCTTTGCCATCGCAACAAACTCTGAAGCGGGGCGGGCATGAAGTCCGGATGCGTTTTTCAACTCTGTTTGCTTGGAATACATAATTTCTCCTTTTTTCTACTTATATGTATAGCGCTGGTCTTTGATTATTAAGGTCAGGATTCCTGAAATAACGAATGGAAGGCGGAAATATTGATTCGGTTCAAAAAGTGAGAAATCCAACCTCCAATACCCATTCGACCAACGATTATGCAAAACCGTAGTTTGTCTAATCAATATTGTTCAATTTTACCGAATTGTGGCTTTCTGTGTTAACTAAATTTTAATCAGCTACTTATTAGACACCTTTTGTCTTATCCGGGCAACCTGTTCGCTGTCTGCTCGCAGGATCAGTCTGAAATGACGCACCACGGCAACAGGATCTTTAAAAATCAAACGCGGACCAGCAAATCGCATCACTTCCCGAACTTGCTCCCGATAGGGCGCTTTGTAGCAATGCACCGGGCAGCGCGCGCAAACCGGCTTGTCAGGCAGAAACATACAGCGTCCCACGCGTTCACAGGCATAATCCAATAATTCCTGGCAGTCGGGGCATAGCTCACCTTCAGTGGAATGCTTAGCCCGGCAATACAACCTTGTCATGCTTGCAATCGTGGCTCGTTCTTGTTGAAGTATCTTTGATTCTATTGTCTTTTCCATAGTTTCCAGATTGTAAACTACTTTGATGATTTGTAATGAATTTTCTTCAGTATGGTTCCCGGCTTTTCATATTCCAACATTAACAAAAAGCGCCTGAAAATAAATCTTCAGGCGCGTCATAACATCAAGAGCGATCAGATTGTTTCAAGGTAACGCATAACTTCCCAATCAGTAACTCT
>WOZC01000165.1:0-4657 GCA_011620465.1 Anaerolineaceae bacterium
GGGGTCTATTTGCTGTAAAAATCTTTGCGGATTTGAGGATCGCGAGCAATTCCTGCCATCAGGATGTCCATCAGATTTTGTAACAGGTCCTGCACATGAGGGTCATGACTAACATCGAGGTTGAACTCGACAGGCTTGCCGCTGTCTTGTCCCATCCGTTCCAGCAAATAAGGCGAAAACCATTGGGAAACGACCCCAAGCACATAAGCCGCCAGGTCGGTGTCCACCCAGGTCGCGATGTCATCGTGCAGGACGCCCTGCGAGAGAAAAGCATGAAAACGACCATCTCCGGAAAGCCGTTGCCCGGTTTCGGGATCGATGGAGCTGTTGACCGGGTTTTCAAAGTTGTAGCGACGTTCGACCCTGGAAAGTCGCGGATACTTGAGTTCAAAAGCTATTTCGATCTGCAGAAGGCGCTGCAGGTATCGGAACGTATCGAGATTGTTAGCAGGCAGTGGAAGGGTGGAAATCAGCTCCAACTTGCGATCCTTAACGAGTTTGAGAATATGTTTGTAAAGATCTTCCAGGTTTTCAAAATATTGATAAAAGGAACCTTTGGCGATGCCAGCATTGTTGACGATGGCATTCACCGATGCGGATTGAAGGCTGTTGTCAGCGAATTCTTCGATAGCGACGTTTTCAATAAGCTGGCGTTTTACCTGGGAGAGATGAAAAAAAGTATCTTTTGGCATTATTCCTCTATATGACCGAATGGTCATATTATATGCAAGGAAGTAAGCTTGTCAATAGATTCGTGCAGACTTTTCTTTATCACAATGGATGTTCATAAAAAAAAGTCTACATTCTTCACCACCCGGCGGAACTTAAGATAAAATCGAGCCATGAATCATATCTACAGCGACCGCAACGAGTATTTTAGCCGCGACAGGAACGGACCATGTGTGTTCTGTGAGGCACAAGAAAAGATTGACAGTTTTAGCAACCTTATTGTACATCGGGGGAAATATAACTTTGTCATGTTGAATCTTTATCCATACACCAGCGGTCATGTTATGGTTGTTCCTTACGAGCATACCAACAGGTTGGAATCGCTTTCCTCAGAACAGATTTCTGAGATGATGATTCTGATCCAAAAAAGCATTCGGGTTCTGGTCAGACTCTATTGCCCGCAAGGATTCAATGTTGGTATCAACCTCGGAGATGCTGGAGGCGCGGGTATTAAAGAGCACCTTCACTGGCATATCATTCCCCGCTGGATTGGTGATGCCAATTTCATCACAGTGATCGGCAGGACACGCGTCTTGCCTGAATCACTTGAAGATTCTTACGAGAAAATGCTGGAAGCCTGGAAACTGGAGTAAAAAAGAGAGCGTGAGCTCTCTTATTTTGTATAATTTTTGTTTAAGGGGAACTACTTTTCTCCCAAACCTTGCACATTCCCAACTCCCTGTATGTCTTGAGTGAGGCTGGGATTGCCATAATACTTCACGTCATAGGCACCGCTCAGGTCAAGATCCAGGGTTTCGGTTGCCCAAACCGTGGCTGAGACAGCCCCTTCAATATGCAGGCTTATGGACGCACTTCGAAGATCCTCGGCATCAAAGTTAGTTCCGCCTGAAAAATCCAGTGTTTGGATCTCGGCTATACCAGAAATATCGATATCTGTACCGCCTTCGACGACCATCTCAAGGGATCTAACGTTCAAATTCATCATGTCGAGACTCGCGCCGCCCTTCATACTGATTGAGAGAGAATCGGTTTGAAGGTCGTTGGCGACCAACTCGGAGCCGCCCTCAAAAACGAAACGGGTCAGATCTTCGAAAGTGATGGTAATGGTGGGATAATCTCGATCAGTGATCCTATCCCAGATGCTTCTGGAATGCCTAATCAACAAAACGCCATTACGAACTTCGTAGCTAATACTCTCGACGATACTTTTGGGACCGTCGATTTGGATAGAATGGTTGTCACCCTGGACCAGGAAAATCGGACCGGCAGCTTCGATGTCGATTTCGGTAAAGGGCGGAAGGTCTTCCCTTACATTTACAGGTGTTATGTCGGCGGGAGCAGGTGTTTCGCGAGATACCAGGCGCGGAAAATCACAAGCAGTTACTGCAAAAATTAATACTGACAGGGTTAATAGGATTCTAAGTCGGCTCTTCATGATAATCTCCTTCTTTCTGCGTATATTCTACATTATTGTGAAGAAGACCAAATTAAAGTTAGAAGGATAAGTGTTTTTTTTCAGGGGGAAAGGAATTTTGGTCCGATTTGAAGCCATATTGAAGCCATATTATGTATAGTTAAAGGTATAAATTGAAGACAAAAAAGATAGTCCGCAAGCCGGGTTCAATTATGGAACCCGGCTTGCGAAAAGAAGGCGTGGTTATGTTCTTGGGTTCGACGAGCGTAATTGCCGGCGCAGCCAGGATGCGGCTGGGCTTTCATGATGACGGACGACTAAGACTGAAGCCGATGTACCTTTTCGCACCCGATCCACCAATTCGCCGAACAGGTACTCTCCATGGGTGTCTCCTTCGAAAGAACCGATGACAACCAGGTCGTAATCACGCTGGCGGGTTTCTTCGATGATCGCAGATGCCGGGTCGTTTCCGCGAACGATGTGCAGGTTCATATTCCCGGGAATGTTATCAAGCTGGACAATGACGATCTCTTGCAGAAACGCCATTTGATCTTCATAAACCTCATCGTCTAATTCTTCATCCACCATCCGGATTACATCGACACTGCCATTGTCTGCTTTTGCCAGGCTTTCGGCAACCTGGATGGCAAACTTGGAGTGGTAACCTCCACCAACAGGAACGAGAATATTTTCCAGGCGGTCAATACCGCGATCGAATAAAATACCCACATTAGAAAGACCAGAACGGATGATTGGTTCCAAAGTTTCATTGAATTTGACTTGCTCGCTTTCACCTACGGGCCATTTAAAAAGCAGTAAGCGAACATTATTGTCGTTGCGCATTTCTTCGATGATCCCCTCGGAAGGGGTAGTATTGGTAACCGTCTTGGCATACATGGGGACGTTACGTTCGACCGCATGTCTGATAAATTTCTCCAGCATGTATTGGCGGGAGCGTTCCAGTTGCGCTTTGGCATTTTCATTTTCTGAGACCTGGGGCTGGATCACCTGCAGTAGACACATGCTTACGTCACTTTGAACATTGGCAATCCTTGCTCCGATACGAATCAGATTCTCCATGCCACTGTTGTGTTGAATAGGTACCAGAATACGATAACGACCAGGGTCCTGGCTGCGTTTATGTTCCGCCTGCCAGGATGCGATTCCCAGGTGTCCGTAATAATAAAGCGTGAAGATAGCAAGAATACCAGCCATGAAGATCAATGCTCGAACTTCAGAGTAACGTAAGACGATCAGGCAAACCAGCGATGCCACAATGGGGGTAAGCGGGAAGAAGGGCACCTTGAATGGACGGTGAATAAAAGGATATTTTTTTCTGAGGGTGATCATAGAAAGGTTGGACAAAAACAATACGAACAAGTACCCACCAGATGTAATGTAGCTCAGGAAATCCACCGCACCGACCCCGGTTATCAAGATAGAAACCGCACCAATAAAGATGATCGCAAGATAGGGCACCCTGGCTTTATTCAGGTGGGAAAGAAAGCCAGGCCAGGCACCATCGCGGCTGAGGGTGAAGCTTTCCCTGGTAGCTGAGAGCATGGAGGAGTTGATGGAGGTGAGAGCGCCGATCATGCCGGCAATACCGATGATGGTTGCGCCCGGGGTGCCTAAAAACATGCGGATCGTATCTGAGATCGCCGTCTCTGAACCAGCGATAGTACTGGAAGTGCCCATGGCAACAGTAATGACCAAGGTGTAGACTACCACGATCAGGAATAGGCTGATCATAATTGCTAAAGGGATGTTCTTGGTAGGATTCTTGACTTCTTCAGCGTCATCGGCGATGACCTCGAAACCGACATACATGGCATAGATAAGAGCGATTGTCTTAAAAATAAGACCTATATTAATGCCGGTATTGTCAGATTGGAACCAACGTCCCAACGGTAGCAAGGTGGCTGTGCTGAAGCCGTTAGGCATGGTGAAACCACCGATGATATAAATAGCAAAAGCCAGCAGCAAAATTCCGCCCATGACCACTTGTAAATTTCCAACTTTGGTGACACCGAGGATATTTAAAATAACGAACAAGAGAATTGCAGCGATTGCCACCGCCCCGATTCCGAGTGCGCTAGTTCCTAAGCCAGGGAAGAAAACGGAGGCTGAGTAGGCAAAACCTACTGCTGAGAGTGCGGTATAGAAAGTGCTGGAGATGCAGTCCATTGAACCGACCAGAAAGGCGATAAGTCCCTTCCCCCAGGCTTCGCGCACATAAGTCATCGCGCCGCCGGTCTCGGGGTAAGTAGTCGCCAGTTCGCAGTAATTCAAGGCAATACTGAAACTGAGGATGCCAGCGATGAGGATTGCCCAAATCGCAGCTGGTCCAGCAACAGCGGCAGCATGACCTGAAAGGATAAAGACACCAGAACCGAGTGTTCCAGCAGTTCCCAACATGACAACCTGCGGTAAATTCAATTGGCGTTTAAGCGTTCGTTTCCCTGCCATTTTGACTCCTATACTTGAAAGCACAAGGTTCGGCATTTGAAATGGAAATCTCTTACCGAACCTGAAAAATTCTGTTTTTATTTC
>WOZC01000165.1:4757-10375 GCA_011620465.1 Anaerolineaceae bacterium
GAGAATTTCTTACCTGGATTTGAAGAAACCACAAGAGGGTGGATTTAGTGGTGGAGTGAAAACCAATTCAAGGGAAAGGCAGACTATAATACCTGAAAGTATTATTTATTTAGACAATCGGAGAAGCGATGGCAAAAAGGAAACTAAAACGACAACTAAACCTGCTCCAGGTAATCATGTTGGGAACTGCAGGGACGATCGCGGCTGAAATATTTGTTCTCACCGGGCACGTTGCCAAGATGGCAGGACCAGAGACGGTTCTGGCACTGGTTTTGGCAGGATTAATGACGTTGAGTATCGCCCTGAATTATTGTGAACTGGCGACAACTTTCCCTGTGACCGGGGGTGCCATGACCTATGTGGGCGAGGCATTTGGGAAAGGCTGGCTGATGTTCCTGGTCGGCTCACTCGACTGTCTTTCCAGTACCTTCTACGCCGCGCTTTCCGCAGTAGGTTTTGCGATCTCTTTGGGGATTTTTATTCCTGAGCTGCCAGTTATTCCAATTGCCATCTTAGTTATCATTTTTGTCGGATTTATGCATTTGCGAGGGGTTTCGAACGTGGGAAATTTACAGATCTTGCTTGGCGCATTTTTGCTGGCTGTATTCGCAGCTTTTGTTTTCAAAGGTTTTGCCAATGCGAATGGCTTCCAGATGGAAACCTTCCTGTCTGGTCGTTCAGTTTTTCAGAATCAAAGCACGATCGGGCGTATCGGACGTATGCTCTCTGCAATAGCGCTTACTTACAACGCCTATGTTGGTTTCGAAGTGATCGCGGATGATGCCGAAGAGATCACCAAACCCAATAAGAACATTCCAATTGGGATCCTGGTGAGCCTGTTATTGACTACTCTGATCTACACCAGCGTCAGCATGGTGACAATCGGTACGGTACCTTTCGGCCAGTTAGCAGGATCTGAAACCGCCCTTACGGATGCCGCGGCTCGATTCTGGCCCAGCATTGGTGTACAGATCATGGGAATTGCTGGGATTGTAGCAACCCTGACCTCGGTTAATTCGGCAATGCTCTCCGCAACGCGGGAGGCTTTCTCACTCAGTCGTGATCGCGTCTGGCCGCGTCTCTTTTCGCGCCTCAGTCATTGGCGTACCCCCTGGATGGCTATCCTGATGGTCGTCGTGGTGAGCTCACTGGTTGCTGCTGTTGGTTTGGTCGACTTCCTGAGCTTTATCTCCAGTGCTGGTTACATGTTCGTCTTGTTTTGGGCGACGCTGTCAATGCCGAGATTACGCAAGAAATTCCCTGATATCGAGCGCCCTTTCAAAGTCCCTCTCTACCCATTGACTGTGATCGCGGCAGCAGTGGCAGGTTTGTTGATCATTTCTTTCGCGAATCCGCGCGCGCTTTTGTTCCTGGGAGCAGTGATCGTTATCCTGAGCATATGGTATTTGATTTCGTCTCGAATGAAGGCAAGACGGGAACTCAACGCTCGTTTGGAAAACCAGGAAGGGGGCGGAAAAGTGATGATCGCCTCCAAGAACCCGGAGACAGCTATGAGCCTTACAAAGATAGCAACGAAACTGGTCAATCAACAGGAAGATACTGGCATCTTGCTCTTTAGCGTTGTGAAAACACCAATCAATCTGGATTCTTCGGATGTGCCAGCGTTGGTCAAAGAGAAAAAAGAACAGCAGCACCACATCCTGGAGCAGGTCACGCCTATTGCTGTAAAAGAAAATGTGTCCATTTACGCAAAACTCAAAGCCGCATCACGGGTTGAAGAAGCCATATTCTCAGAATTGAACCGTCATAAAGACATCAACATGGTGATGCTGGGGGTGCCGGAAGAACGCGCCAAACTGGAGCATCCGCACAACATCCTCAAGGAAGTAAACATGGTGGCAAACCGGAATGTCGCCGTATTGCGTGACAAAGGTCTGCCTGATGAAATTCACCGCATCCTCGTACCGGTAGGAGGTGGACCCAACGCGCGTTTGGCACTGCAAATGGCACGGGATATCGCGACGCCGGGCGATGCTGAGGTGGTTGGGTTGCGCTTGGTACTTGGCAATGCAGATGACGAACGCATGGAAGACGAAGAGTTGCAGCTGTGTGAAATTGCTGAAGCTGAACTGGGAGAGATTACAGAAAATATCAGCTTAAAAGTGAGGAAAGCGGAATCAGTTGCAGATGAAATTCTAAAAGAATGTCGTGAAGGTGGTTATGATCTGCTGATCATGGGTTCTGCAGAAGAGGTCCTGGTCCCGGATCAAGTGTTCGGCAAATTGAATGATTTTCTTCTGGATGTTGTGCCTTGTTCAATGATCATTGTGCGCAGATATCAGGTTGGCACGTCCCTCTGGATGCGCAAACAATTGAAGAGGATCGAACAGTAAGGTTGTAGAAAAGGTATAATCGGCGTATGCGAATCGAATTGTCCCATGAATGGTCTCTGGAGGTTCCAGAGGATCTGCAGCACCGCAAGGAAGGCGACCATCTTGTTTTTTGGAAGCCAGGTATCACGCTTCTAACCACAATTTTTGCTTATTCTGGTGAGAAACACCGCCAGGTTTTGTTAGCCAACCTGAAAGGCAGGGTGGAAGCGGAAAAGTTGGAGAGCATCATCGAGATTGATGGTCAGATCCAGCGTTACGCCTATTTCAAGCAAGAAGAAATCATACCCGGTCATATTCGCCTGGCACTTCACGCGTTTACGACAGCCCCATACGGGTGCCTGCAGACTTCGTTTTATCTTGACAACGCGCAAGATTTGCACGAATGCTTGGTGCTGTGGAAATCGGTCGAATGGACAGAAACTGAATGAAACATAAGAACTGTGTGCCGGTTTAACCGATTGGCTTCAATCAATCAAAACAGGACAATATCGTGAATAGGTATGCTCGATCAGGAACCTGGAACAATCCCAGAAAGAAAAAACACGCACCTTAAATCAGGCGGGTGTATATTTACACTCGAGTTAAATTAAGCTTAAAAGATTTGTCCTGAAAGAGAAATCACCACCAAGTGAGAGCTATTTTCAAGTCTTTCAGATAGAAGAGCTTTGGCTTTACTTCTTGTCCTTCTTATCCTTTTTTTCTTTCTTCTCTTTCTTGTCCTTCTTATCTTTCTTGTCTTTTTCTTTTACTTTCATTTCTTGATCTTTCTTTTCTTTAGCCATTTTTTCCTCGACTTCTTTTAGGTCTATTTCGTCCGGATCCCAAAAGTTAGCAAGTTTGCCAACGGTGGAACCATTCAAATCAGCCCAGTGAGTCAATTCCAGCTCCACGATTGCCAGCGCGCCGGTCGAGAGTGCATTGACCTTACCTTCTAACATCTGCAATAGGGCTTCCAATCCAGGGTTGTGCCCAACTAACATCGCGCTGTTTATCGTGTCGGGCAATTCACGTAATGCCTGGATATAATCGTTGGGTTCACCCATGTAAAATGCATCAACATATTGGGTAAAACCATTGTAATTAGCGTGTTTTATAAAAATTTCAGTGGTTTGGCTGGCACGCTTAGCTGGGGAACTAAGCACGATATCAGGTAAGATTTCGCCATGAGCAATGATCTCACCAATCAATTCCGCAGTTTCTTCGCCTTTCTTCTTTAACGGACGGTCAAAGTCTTTCAGGTGCTTGTCTTTCCAACTTGACTTCGCGTGGCGCAATAGCATTAATTTCTTGGTCATTGTCTTCTCCCGAAAAATCCAAACAAAAAAGAAACGTACAAGAAAATAATATCATAGGTTGAGAAGTTAAGTACCCTCTCTGTGAAACCTTGCCCCCTGGATTTCGGATACAATGCAGGTGAGGATTATATGATCTACTTTACATATGACATTCATTTACTTTTTCGAGTTATCCTGGTTGCCTGGGCTATTACGAGAGTTTTCCGCGCAATCAAATATGGAAAACCCGGTTTCTGGCGGGAACTGCTGTTGTGGGGACTGCTCCTCTATGTTGTCTTCCTCCTGTACAACACATTTGAGCCTTTTGCAATTTTATTGGATCGCCAGCAACAGAGGGCAAACCTTGTGCCATTGCAGGGCATATTAAGAATGATTGATAATGCTTCCATCTTTGACGATGAAGTGACTCAACGAATTGTTTTTATCAACCTGGCAGGTAATGTATTATTATTTTCGCCTTTTGGCATTGCCATTCCATTGTTGGAGAAACGCCTGAACCGAGTTTGGCTGGTGGTATTGCTAGGTCTGGCTTTTTCGCTTGTAATCGAACTCGCCCAAACTTTCCTGATTGTCCGGGTTTTTGATGTGGACGATTTGATCCTGAACGCGGCAGGTACGTTGATCGGGTTTTTGGTATATGCGCTGCTGAATCTCGTAAGACCTGTAAGCGTGTTCTTTGACAGAATCCGGGAAGCCGCCAGGCCGAATGCTTTCCGATATGCATTGATTATGCTGCTGTTTGCGGCAGCTGCAACTGTTGGAATTTATCATTACGGTTATTACTTGTACCTGCAGATCCCGCAATAGAGATTGGAACTAATGCAACTTTGCTTTCGTCTGTAGGTTAAGCAAGAATTCAATGCTAAAAAGTGAGGTCTTGATGAAAAAACGATTGATCGTTCTATCTGCCATGATTCTGATCATGGTTGTTTTGGCAGGTTGTTACATGCCCGCCCCCACTACTTCAGTAGGTGATTCCCAAACCCAGGTAGCTTTGTTTGCCCAGGCGACCCTGACAAAGTTCGCTCAGCAACTAACGGTAACCCAACCGTCTTCACAGGAGACCATAATTCCGCCTACAGCGACCCAAATTCCAGCTACCGAAACTTCTATACCTCCCACCGCGGTCCCACCGACTGCCACATCTACCTCAGTACCAGTTGTGCCCGTTGTGCCCATCACCCCAATCCCGGCAACAGCTACCAGTCAACCTGGCGGCATAACACGGATCAGTTTTGCTGCTGGAACAACAAATTACACAGTTAAAGAAAACATCCCTGCGAATACGACCAAGCGTTACGCGCTGAGGTTGACGCAATACCAATTGGCTGAGGTCAGTTTATCCAGCAGCACGTCGGCATACATTGCCATCACGACCGAAAAGGGCAGAGAACTGGTGAATTTCTCGCAAAAGTGGACCTGGTACCGTGATTATGCCAGTGAAAATGGAGACTGGTATATCGATGTGCGTACTGGTGCCTATGCCGCGGATATCACACTTTACGTACAGGCTCCTCAACGCGTGAGTTTTGAATCGGGCAAGGATACCTTGATCGCGAGAGCTACCGTTCCTGCCTACTTTACCCACAATTTTGTTGCCTGGGCGAATAAAGACCAGGTGATGAAGGTCAGTATCAGCCCAACTGATGGTCTGGTGCTCAGTATTTACAAGTTGGGTGGAGAGGTCTTGCTATCCTCCGCGGAGGGAAAAACCAGTTACGAAGGCGTTTTGCCCAAGGCGGGTGATTACGTGATTTCAGTGACTAACTCAAAGAATACCAGTGCAACATTTGACCTGAACTTGAACATCAAGTAAGTATTGACGAAAGATTTTAAATTGTAAGCCGGATTCTGCTGTTGAATCCGGCTCTTTGTTTTTCGTAGATCCAAACACAGTGCCTTTTGGACATTGGTTCTTTTCCAATCCGGCAAGCGTTGGCCAAAGGCATAGCTGTCTTTTCGTAGGGTC
>WOZC01000080.1 GCA_011620465.1 Anaerolineaceae bacterium
GTTAACAATAAAATGGAAATGGGTAAAAAGAGCATCGACAAGTAAAATGGGGCTCCATCCACGAGCATCACAATCACAAGCGGTACAAGGGAGATAACCAGGTTTACCAGGGCGGTTCCAATTGCCGAGACACCAAAAACCGTGCTGGGAATGTAGATGCGTTTGAGCAAACTGCCTCCCCAAACAAGCCCGCTGATGGCGGCATTCGTGCCCTGAGAGAAGAAGTTCCACACCAGCAAACCACTCAGAATGTAGACCGGGTAATGCGGCACAGCAGATTTGAAAAAGTTGGAAAAGACAAAGGTCAAAATCAGCATGGTGCCCAGAGGGTTGAGCATCGTCCATGCCACGCCCAGCACCGAGCGCTTGTAACGCGTTAGGATATCCCGCCGGATTAGTTGACCGAGCAGGTAGCGATATTTTCCTAATTCTTTTAATTCGGAAATCGCAGAAACGCGGTAACTGGCAGAGTCGTAGACGGGTTTAGTAGCGTTAGCCAATCATTTCACCTTTGAATTCAAGCATCAAACAACTTCTAATCTTACCATAGGAAAGTTAGATAGATTGACACTTAAATTTCGCTCATTTGAAATCGATAGAATTCAAAGTAAGATGAGGAAAAACACTTAAATGGGTATTG
Source organism: Anaerolineaceae bacterium (assembly GCA_011620465.1). Taxonomy (GTDB): domain Bacteria; phylum Chloroflexota; class Anaerolineae; order Anaerolineales; family Anaerolineaceae; genus Mesolinea. Next base: position 641 of record WOZC01000080.1, read on the forward strand.
AGGACAATTCTGATTTTTTCTGGCAGCTTCTTTTTCACTTCTTGTCAATAGTCGGCATAACAAGTTTTTAGCGTGTATACTAATTCAGCTTGCTTTTAAGATTTAAGATGATGAGGGTCAATATAAAAAAAGAGGAAAGGGTCCACAAGAAAGTGATATGTCTGTCTCAAAAAACTGGTCTGATACTGCTTACTTTACTGCTTATTTGCAGTTCGTGCTCTTCCACAGATAGAAAGAGAGAAGACCAACCGCAAAGTACTTCTATACCAAACCAACAGTCTATAACTTCTTCACCAGATACGACTCAGGAAGTAAGGTCGACTGAAGCTGAAGCATTGGAAACGGTGGGTCATAATGAACCAGAGGTCACCAACTGGTCTTCTCCTGGATATAAAGCAAGAGCCTTTTCGATATTAAATAAAATAATGACTGAAGTTACTGAATATACTTGTCCGACCGGATGTAAAGCTCACCTTGATGGTTGTGATATTAAAGGTAATATCTCGTACACCTCAAAAGAAAAAATCTTCCACGCACCCGGGCAAGAATACTATACCCCGACTGTTATTACACCGATGTTTGGCGAAAGATGGTTCTGTACAGAGGAGGATGCAATTGCCAACGGATGGCGGAAATCGCGAAAATAATTACAGTTCAAGGACCAGTGACAACCGGCAGACCCTGGCTGATCCAGTCGTTCATTCCACCTGCCATACTGGTCACCTCGGCAAAGCCGGCCTTCAGCAACAGATCCCTGCCCTGGGCGCTGCGATTACCAGACCGACACACCACCACGATTTTCTGGTCTTTCGGCAGCTCATTTTGCCGATTTGCGAGTTGCCCAAGAGGGATCAGTGTTGCCCATTCAATATGAGCTTCGTTCCACTCACTTTGCTCTCGCACATCCAGAAAGATCCATTCTGTCTTATCCATTCGTGCTACATCTGCTACGCTCATCTCCAACGGCTGATTGCTAACGGTTTCCTGGCGTTGGCTGGTCTGTTGGATCAACCAATATCCACCAACAGCTACAACAATCACTATTAGGATCCAAATCCAGGGTAAAATGGCTCGGTTCTGCTGTCCTGTCGCTTTCATTTGGGGCTCATTTGTTTTTTGTCCCGCAGCCTTGACCTGGGTCTTTTTTTCTAAGCTTACACTTTCGTTTTTATTGGATTTCTGTGATTTCGCCATATCAGTCCATTCTGTCTGAATATTTCAGTAATTATACAAGACCACCAACCTCTTCGCAATTCTCTGCATGGAAGCGTACCTAAACTATAATATTCATAGCCAGGCAAAGTGGACATGATCAAACCGTTCTTCTCTGTTCTCATCCTATTCTGGAAAAGCGACCAATTCCTGCCAGATAATCTCCAGGCATTGGAAGAACAGACCTTCAAAGATTTCGAGGTTATCCTGCTTGATAACGGAGCAGATGAAGCACCCGATCCTGCGGTTCTCAGCCAGCATCCCAGCCTGGATCTCCGCGTAATACATTCTGATAGCAACCTCGGTTTTGCAGCCGGCAACAACTTGGCTGCCCGGCAAGCACAGGGTGAATACCTTATATTGCTGAATAATGATGCTTTTCCTGAACCCGATTGGCTTTCGACTCTTCACCAAGCTGCCAAAACCCATCCCGGGCACTGCTTTGCCTCCCGACTTCTGCAGGCAAACAATCCCGAAGTTCTGGATGGAGAATGGAATGTCTACCACGCCAGTGGTCTGGCGTGGCGCAAAAACCACAACCGCTCCGCCTCTTTTAGTGCCGCAAATCCCCGTTATGTACTGAGCGCTTGCGCGGCAGCTTCAGCTTATCCCCGCCTTGCTTTCGAGCAAATCGGTGGTTTTGATGAAGACTTTTTTGCATATATGGAAGATATTGACCTCGATCTGCGCCTTCGGATGGTTGGTTATCCCTGTCTTTATTTGCCTGGGGCGGTGGTTCATCATGTTGGTTCTGGCAGTACAGGTAACAGAAGCGATTTCTCTATATTTTATGGTCAGCGCAACCTGGTATGGACTTTCGTCAAGAATATGCCTGGGCTGCTCTTTTGGCTCTTGCTGCCAGGCCACCTGCTTATAAACCTTGGTTACTTGTTTGCTGGGTTGTTCATAACAAACAGAGGTACGCTCTGGCAAGCAAAAAAAGCGGCTGTTGCTGGATTGCCCGAAATGTGGCAGAAACGCCACCACGTCCAATCCACCCGCACCATCCCAGTCTGGCGTTTTGCCAGGCTGCTAAACTGGAATCCCTTTTCTCCATTAGTCAAACTGATTAATGTCCACCCTTCTCACAAGGAGCAACATGACTGAAAACCTTCCCGAAAGTAAGCCTGAGAATCCCTCACTTTCTCTTTCCCGATTCTTTTACATTGATGTAAGCGGAAGAATCTCCACGCTCTCATCTCTGGAGGATGGGCTCAAAGCTGTTAGTTCCGGGGGTTTTTTATGGTTGGATTACTGTGCTCCGGATTTGGAGACGCTCCAACCACTCATGACAGAATTCAATGTTCATCCGCTCTCGGTTGAGGATATGCTTAATGAGGATCAGCTGCCCAAGTTGGATTTATTTCCCGATTACTCTTTCATGGTCTTTAACATCTTTGAAAGCGCGGATTCAGAAATCATCACCCATGAACTGGACTTGCTGGTCGGGTCTAACTTTTTCATTAGCTCCACAAAGTACGACAAATCTGGTCAGCCGCTTTTGGCAGGAGTTGAACGGGCAGTCGAAAGGGAAAGCCAACGGATCAAAAACGGTCCTGCTTTCCTTCTACACCTGATCATTGACATCATGGTTGATCGCAAATTCCAGGCAATTGACCAGATTGAGATCAAACTTGACCAGTATGAGGATGAGATCCTGGCTGATTCCCGCGATTTTGACCTTTCAGGTCTGATGAACTCACGCCGCTCTTTGATGGTCATCCGAAAATCGGTTTTCTATGAACGGGAAGTGATCAGCAAATTGATCCGCCGGGACAGCAGATTTATCAGTGATCAGTCGATAGTCTTCTTCCGGGATGTCTATGACCACCTCTCCCGGTACTACGAAATCTCTGAAACCGCCCGCGACCAGGTGACGAGTCTGATGGAAATCCACCTTTCGATGATCAGCAATCGCATGGCGCAGACTTCCAATCGCACGAATGCCATCATGCGCCGTCTCACCTTGATCACAACGATATTTATGCCATTAACCTTGATTTCAGGGATCGGTGGCATGTCTGAATTTACCTTTTTTGTTGGGGAGAACAATTTCAAGGTTGGCTATTTGGTCTTGTTTGCCGCAATGGCTTTGATCGCGGCGCTTAACTACACTCTATTAAAACGCATGGAGCGCGAGGTTAACGACGAAGCCTGAGCGGATCGAAAAGCTCAGTTCTTTCAGTGATTAAGTAACGAACACATTGTAATCCGGACATGGTTCTTTTTGAGTATTCCCTGGTTGGCTCCTGCGTTAATTAAAAGTTTCAGATTGCCGCAGTCGCTAGCACTCCTACTATGTACGCAAGCAGTCGCAATAACGTTTTATTAATTCGTCACTACAAAATCCTTTGCCTCAAGTTTTTAGGAATTATGAAAGTGGGGTTGGCAAAGGATCGTAGCAGTCTGCCTTTTATTGGCTTTTTATTCGGGATCGGTTTTGAAATCTAGAAATTGAAGGGGAAGATCGCCTCAGTCGCTGCGCTCCTTTGCAGTGACAGATAAAAATGGCGGTCTACTCTTCATAAACTTCCACAGCACCATTTTCATCTTCATTGGGTTTTTCCATCTTCTGCAGCAATTTGATCGCCTCGCCAATGTTCAACGGGGCATTGATGAGCGACTCAAGCTTATCCCACGTGCCATCCTGCAGCGTTTTATCCCATATCTGAAGAAAATCCTGGTAGTCTTCAGCCCGGCTTACCTTACGGTTGGCAGCAAATGCATTCAGACCGGGTAACAACCTTCGCAATGGGCGATTATGTCCAAAATAAGCGATGATGCGCTGCTCTTCCTCTTTGATGAAATTCGGGATCATCTCCGTCCAGACGTCAGCATCATGGATCGAGCCAAGCAAGTCCTGCAACTTTTTTGCCTGGTTGATAAATGGCTTGAGTTCATCACCGTACAGGCTTTCAAACGTCTCCATGGTATAGCGAAGGTGTTTCGCGCTGATACGCATGGCGTGCAACTCAGCCACGTTCGCCTCTACCCGAACTGGTTCGTCAAAATTCATCACTTCTTGCAATCTCGCCTTGATGCTCGAAAAAGCCAGCTCAAACAACGCCGGTGAATACAGGTAGACGCTCTCAACCTTTTCAAGCCACGGCGCTGCCCAGCGTGCAATTCTGCGCAAAGTCTCATCGTCCTCCAGGGTTTTCATCGCTTTGATCACCCTGCTCTGCGCTTCCTGGCGCTGCTGTTTTAACCGAAGCTGTAAACGGTTGACGCCCGGTGCCAGCCTTGGGTCACTAAATTTCGGATGAAGTTGCTGGAGTAACTCGAGCTGAACGTCCAAATCGCGCGCGGCTCCCAGCGCTTTTGTCACCGCCTGGATATCTTTTGCAAATAGTTTGTAATCCTGTTTCGGAAAACTGTCTCTGAAAATCGCGAAAGAACTGCGCAGCCGGCGGGAAGCCACACGCATACGATGGATGTATTCGATATCCGCGCTGGTCATCACCCCTTCCACCTCTGCCTGCATCGCTGAGAGGTGCTCGTAAATGATTTTTGCCCCATATATGTTGATCGCTTCTGCGCTTACTTTTGCCATTCCTCCTCCGTTGGGATGGGGGTTGCCCATCCACAATCATCGATTATAGAATACCCCAGGCAAAGCTGGGGTACGGAAGATGCTAATATGGACGTTCCGACTTTGTCAGCCGGTTATGCAGCAATAACCGGATCGGTCGTTTGAGATCTTCAAAAATCTCCTGGGGAGTACGGTCGGCATCGATGGTTACAAAGTTGTATTCTCTTGCCAGCTCTTCCAGTTCTTTGATTATTTGAGTCTGATAGGTCACGAAACTGTCGTAGAAATTGTCTGCCAAATGCATGTCCATGCCCGATTCCCAATAATTGAGACCACGACCATGGATAAGTCTCTGCACCAACGAAGGTACGGATGCCTGTAAATACAAAATCAAATGTGGGCGCAGTGCTATGCCGTATAAGGCTCTGGACCAGTTCTTTTCAATGCCGCGAATGCTGTCACGCGCGATCATGGAGTAGAAATAGCGGTCAGATAAAACAATAAAGCCAGCTTGCAAAGCCGGGATAATTTTATTCTCCAATCGATCCGCAAAATCGGCTGCATAAAAAAGGCTCATCGTGATTGGACCGAGTGTATGTCCGCTTTTAGCGGCGTCAAGCCCGGGACCAGTCAGTTCTGAACGAGTCAAACCTGTATCAGCAACTGCGTAACCCTCTTCTTCCAGCCAATGCCGCAGCATATTTACCTGGGTTGACCTGCCGACACCATCCGTACCTTCCAGAACGATTAACTTGCCTGGAAGTTTTCCGAAATCACGATAGGGAAAACCAGCACCATAGAAATCAGCATTGGCCATTATTTCCCTCCTTTTTTATCTTTCTTGCCTGCTTGTGGGTTATCAACAGCGATCACTTGTTTATCTGGGTTAGGCAAACCCTCAAAACCTTCCAGGACGCGCTTGATCAATGACCTCACCTTCTTCTGCTGCACCTTCACCGGCAGAGTGCCATCGATCATCGTCAAACCGAATTCATCGACCATCTTATCGTATTCATTCAAGATCTTGCCCTGGAAGAGTTTAAAGCTTTCTTCGTAACTGTCCGAAAGACCCAAATCCATGCCAGCTTCATAGTACTTCAATTGTGCCCGGGATCCGGTTATACGCTCCACAGCGATATCCAGCGGCACCCGGAAGTACAGGGCAGCATCAGGCATGAAGGCGAAAGAGTACATATCACGCACCCATTGTGGGTCATTCCCTCTGGCAATATCGCGGGCAAAAGCGGTGAAAGAATAACGGTCCGCCAAAACAATCACACCAGCTTTAAGTAAGGGGTAAATACTGTTTTCCCATCGGTCAGCAAAATCGGTGCAGTGCAGAATGCTGAAAGTCGCTGGGGTAAATGTTTGGGTCTTTTTGGCGACCTTATTAGTGCTTTTGACTAAAGCTGAGCTATTCCACTCGCTAAAATAAACAGAATAACCCATCGAAAGCAGCCATTTGTAGAGCAGATCGATTTGGGTCGACTTGCCCGATCCGTCAATGCCTTCAACGACGATCAACTTTCCTTTCGTATCATTTGGTCTTAACACTTTTGTCACCTCCTACATAAGCTCCGAGCACAACGGCTATTATTTGTAGTTTTGTATTGATTATTGTCATTATAGCGTAATCCTGCGACTATTTCGATAAGTATTGTAAAGGTTTGCCAATAATCAACTTAAGGCATGCCATCCAGAAAGCTTCACGGGTTTTTTGAGTAATGGTCAGTATTTGGGCTGCGGGACAAGGTTAAAAAAAACGCGCTCATCGCGCGTATTATTATTTACTAATCTGTCAGTTTCTATTCGTCAATAGGTTCGTCATCAGAAACATCAAATTCAACGGATTCACCCGAAACGATAAAGACCACCCGTTCGCAAATGTTCGTGACACGATCGGCAGTTCGCTCCAGGTTGTGAATGACCCACGCCACCTGGTTTCCCGAATCGATCGTATCTGGATTTTTGATCATCGCTTCCACGATCTTGCGGTAGATTCGCTCATATAATTCATCTACCTGGTTATCTTCTTCCGGGATGCTATGAGCAGCGATGGTATCCTCAGCCACAAATGCTCCTAACGAGCGATGCAGCATCGAAGTCGCCAGGTCAGCCATTTGTTGGATCTCGTGCATCGGGATTGGGAAATCGGTATCCGCCAGGTGGATGGCTACTTTCGCTATCCCTTTGGCATAATCTCCGATTCTTTCCAACTCGGTATTGACCTCAAGCATGGCTGCTAAAAAGCGCAAGTCGCCCGCCAGTGGGCTTTGTGTGGCAAAAGTGATCAGGATATGGTTTTCAATTGCATGATGCTTGGCGTTAATCTTGCGATCGTTTTCACAGACGTGTTGTGCCGCAGTTGTGTCGCGTCGCTGCAAGGCATCGACTGAATTGAGGATTGCCTGTTCCACCAAGCTCCCCAATAAGAGAATTTCATCCTGTACCAGGCGAATTTCCTGGTCTAATGTAAATCGGGACATCCATGCCTCCAAATATCTGAAATAAAGCAGTAGTTAATTGTACTGCAAGCTGCCCAGGCAGCAATACAACCATGATAACCAGAAAAACCTTCAACCGTCCCTTTTTCTATTACTATATCAGTTGCAGTGGAAGAAAATACAATCAGGGTGTTAAGACTTTTTTGTGAAAATGTAAAAATCTGGTTAAGCAAGGTTTACCTCGCCGTGGTTGGTATTGTAAAGAAAAATTGGCTTCCGGCATTTTCGATGCTTTCCACCCAAATATGCCCCCCATGCGCATCCACAATATGTTTACAAATAGATAATCCCAATCCGGTTCCCCCTCCTGCGCGGGCTCGATCGGCTTTATAAAATCGTTCAAAGATTCTTTTCAGGTCTTTTTTTGCCACCCCAACCCCATCATCCTGTACCAAAAAGACCACCTTGTCGCCATCCTGCCAGGCACTCAAAAGAATGTGACCTCCAGCAGGAGTAAATTTGATCGCATTGTGGATCAGGTTGATGAACACTTGCGCTATCCGCGCTGGGTCAGCATTCACCTTTGGCAAATCGGAAGGGCATTCCTGCGTCAGAAGTACCCCTGCCTTTTCTGCCTGTAAAGACATGCGGTTATAAGCCTTGTTGATCAAATCGCAGGGTTCGCTTCGCTGGAATTCAAAATTAGACCGTCCTGCTTCAATGCGGGAGAGCTCCAAAAGTTCGTTTACCATCTGGGTAAGGTTATCAACCTCGTTGTCCATATGCACCAAAAACTTACGTGCGGCAGGCGGGTCATCCAGAGCGCCGTCCAGCAAGGTCTCGCTGATCGCCTTTAAGCCTGCAATCGGGGTGCGCAATTCGTGGGAAATGTTGGAAATAAAATCTCGTCGTACGATCTCCAGTTGATGGGTCTGAGTCAGATCCTGGAAAAGCAGCATCGTACGCCCGGGTAGTTCCTTTTCGAGATTGATCCCCACAACTTGCAGATATTTATGGGCAGAGCCCAATTCCATTGTGATCGTTTCAGGGTTGCCGTTTTTTGTTTTTTCCCACAACTCCACCAGGGTGTAATGGCGCATCACTTCGACAACCGAGTGACCATTCGCCTGCTCATTTTCGATTTTAAAGAGCCTTTCGGCTGCGGCATTGAGCAGCTGCACCTTGCCGCTGTCATCAGCAATCAGCACGCCATCGGTCATGTGATCTAAAACCGCCGAAAGCATTGCTTGTTGCTTGTTCAGCGCGTTAAATTGCTCTTCAGTTTGGGTAGCCGTTTTTTGAAGCGCTTCAGCCAGTTCCTGCATTTCGGGGAGACGACCGACATCTCCGGGTATCTTGATCTCTCTAAACCGTCCTTCGCCAAGCTCTTGAGCAGCACCTGTCAAATCTTCAAGGACGTTCAGGTGCTGGTTGGTGTAATAAATGTTGATCAACAAGCCAATCATCAATCCGATTGCCAAAATCAAAAATACAAGGGTAAAAATGGGAATGTAGTTTGCCTGTTTGCCTGTTTCAATTGCTCTTTGAAAGACAGAGTCTTGTACCAAGGGGAATAACAGGGCAAAAGCAGCCAGGCTGACTGCTAAAATCAAGACGAAAGGCCACAAAATGCGCAAATGAAAGCGCGACTTCATTGTTTATCCTTCGAAACGGTAACCCGCCCCTCGCACTGTAACGATCCGCTCCGGTTTTTCTGGGAAGGGTTCAATCTTTTCCCTCAGCCAGCGGATATGGACATCTACCGTTCGGGAATCTCCAATAAAACCCCAACCCCATACATGTTCCAGGATCATTTCACGCGTCAATACACGACCTTTATGCTGCCCCATATAGGTCAGCAGGTCAAATTCCTTGGGCTTGAAGGGCACAACCACGCCATCCAAACGCACTTCACGGCGGGTTATGTCGATCTCAAGGTTACCAAATGTCATGATCTGGGGTAGGTTGCCTTCCTGGGCGGCAGCACCAACTTCTTCACGGATCAGGCGCACACGGCGCAGCAGCGCCTTTACTCGCGCAATCAATTCGCGCATGCTGAAAGGTTTGGGCAAATAATCATCCGCGCCAACTTCCAGACCAACCACGCGGTCGATTTCGTCGTCGCGCGCTGTGAGCATTAGAACCGGGATATTGGTCTCTTGTCGAAGCGTGCGGCAGACCTCAAATCCATCCATGCCTGGAAGCATCACATCCAGGATAACAAGATCAGGGTTCGTTGAGCGGGCTAATTCGAGGGCGGTCAAACCATCACCGGCAACTTCGACTTTATAGCCCTCTTTTTCAAGCTTGTATGTTAATGTCTCTTGAAGCGAGACTTCATCATCAACAACTAAAATTTTTTCTGCCATGTATCCTCCATGGATCCTGCAAGAAGCAAGCTAATAATTAAACACGAAAGCAAAACTTGTTAACAATTGTATCTCACTGCAAGGCAAAATAAAAAAATACACAAAACCATAAGCATCTATTTACCAATCCTTAACCGCTCCTAACCTGTCCTTAAACCCC
>WOZC01000135.1:0-7516 GCA_011620465.1 Anaerolineaceae bacterium
CTTGAAGGCAGCTTCCCGGCTATGACCATCCCCGCCAATGCCAGGTTTACCGCGATTTTGGCCTGCAAGCGCGGTAATACAGCTTGTGACGTCAATTTCAGTTTGAATTACGAGGATTCTTCCGGCAACCGGCATGAGTTGGCTGCCTGGAACGAGATCCATGACCTGCAATATCAACGGCTTGACGTTGACCTTGGCTCGCTTGGTGGAAAGCAGGTGAAAATCGTGCTGCTGCTTAAAGCAAATGGCTCACCTTCCGGAGACATGATCCATTTACTGAAGCCAATGATCAAACCTTGAGCCAGGTCAACTTGACAAATCAGAAAATAGCCGTCACAATTACCATAAATTAATTATCCTTCTCGTGAAAGGTGTAACGATGGACAGAAAAAAGATAACAATAGTCCTTTTGGTAGGACTTGTATTGTTGGTTGCGATCTCAGGATGCCGACCACAAGAAGATCCGCAAGCTGAAGCAGCCCGCCAAACCAATGTAGCTGAAACCGTCGCGATCCAGTTTACCAAGACTGCCATCGCCCGCCCCACGGATACCCCCGTGCCAACTGCCACGACTGCGCCAACAGCAACGGCAACCGCAACGCTCACAACGGTCGTCCCAACAGCCGCCATGGGCACCACACCCTCACCACAGGTCACAACCACAAGAGCAGCTCCTACTGCTTCGGGCGGTATTGATGCCGGGGTTTGGACGCGCAGTGCTCCCGCGGACGATTCCAATGTGACCGCAGGGAATAAGTTCCAGGTTGTCGTCACCTTGATGAACACAGGTACAACCACCTGGACGACGGATTATTACATCCAGTATGTTGATGGGAACAATTTTGGCATTTCTCAGACCACTTTCAAGATGCCTACTGAAGTTCCACCCACTATGAGCATCCAATTCACATTGAATTTCACTGCTCCACAGACCGTTGGCGTTGCGAAGAGTAATTGGAATATCGTCAATGCCAGTAACGTGCCGTTTGGGTACTTCTACTTTCAATACAATATCACCAACTAAACCTGTAAGCAGGACCAATGACTCTAAAAGCAAAAATCAAAGCCGGGGCTGAAAGCCTCGGCTTTGTTGCCGTTGGGTTTACAAATATCAAACCTTTACCTGGGATGCAGCAATACAAGGATTGGATCGAAAAAGGTCAGCAGGCGGAGATGGCGTACCTTGCCAGCCAACGGTCGCTTGAAGCGCGTGCTGATGCAAAGCAATTGCTGCCCTCTTGTCAAACTGTGATCAGCTTGTTGTCAAGCTATCCTCCTCCGGCAGACCGGCGGTCAGCTGGAATAATCGGGGTCGAAGGGAGGATCGCTGCATATGCTTTGCAGAGGGATTATCACGAAGTCCTCAGCGAACGGCTTGAAAAGTTGGCTTATCTGATTAAGACTCTGGCTGAGGTTGAAGTGCAAACCTACGCTTGTGTAGACAGCGCACCTATCCTGGAAAAAAGCTATGCGCATAAGGCTGGTTTGGGGTGGATCGGGAGGAATTCGCTCCTCCTCCATCCTGATTTTGGGTCGTGGACCTTTCTGTCAGAGTTGCTGATCAGCCTGGAACTGGAGCCTGACCCACCCTTCGAAGCAGATGGTTGTGGAGAATGCCAGCTGTGCCTCAGGGCTTGCCCGACCCAGGCAATCCTGCCTGACCGCACCATCGATGCCAGGCGCTGCCTGAGTTACCTGACCATCGAGAACCGCGGAGCGATCCCAGTGGAGTTTCGGAAAGCAGTTGGAGATCGCATTTTTGGCTGCGACCAATGCCAGAGCGTTTGCCCGGTGAATAAAAAAGTGCATCAGGAACCGCAACAAACAGCTATTGAAGAATTCCCTGATTTAGTGGAAAGCTTCCGGCTGACTGCAGAAGAATTTAAGCAGAAATATCGCCACACGCCGGTTTGGCGCGCGAAATACACCGGCTTTCGGCGCAACCTCGCCATTGCGATAGGCAACAGTGGGCAAAAAGAGTTTTTACCGTTGTTGGAAGGTGCCTTATTGAACGAAAGCGATCCAGTCGTTGCAGACGCTATTGAATGGGCATTGGGGGAATTGGTACAGTAAGGAAGAATCCTGTCATCCTGAGCAAATCATACGAAAAGAGCCGGATTGGAACCCTGGAGAAAGGAGCTCCAGGGCAGGAGAGCCGATCTCGGCGAAAAAAAACAGAGCGCTGGTGGTTATTCGTTCGTGGATCCGATGCTTTATTTATGGCATAATTAGCCTGGTAGCTAACCAATCAAGGAGATTCCATGCAAATCTTACACATCATCTCTCACACTCATTGGGACCGGGAATGGTATAAGACCTTTCAGCAATTCCGCCTTCAGCTCGTCCATTTGGTGGACAACTTGCTGGTCATTCTCGACAAAGACCCGGAATATCTGCACTTCATGCTCGATGGACAGACGATTGTGTTGGAAGATTACCTGCAGATGCGCATGGCAAACCTGCCTCTCCTTCAGAAGCATATCCAGGAGAACCGTGTTTTGATCGGTCCCTGGTATATTCTACCCGACGAATTCCTGGTATCACCTGAAGCTACCATCCGAAATCTCATGATTGGCAAGCAAATTTGCGCGCTTTTTGGACAGCGTATGATGATCGGCTATATTCCTGACCCATTCGGTCACATCGGGCAAATGCCCCAGATCCTGAACGGTTTCCACATGGACACCGCCTGTCTCTGGCGCGGCGTGCCCAAAGATTCTCCGACACTTCTACGCTGGCAGTCCCCCGACGGCAGCAGCGTTCTGCTCGCGCATCTCTACGATGGCTACGGCAACATCGCGGAATGGCCTGCAAGCGACCCTGACCAGAGCCTGATGGATCTGGACAACGAAGCAGATAAACTGGAACCGTTCAACCCAACCAGCCACTTTTTACTGATGCGCGGGACTGACCACCTTGAGCCGCGTCCTGAATTGCCCGAACACATCCGCTATTACAACCAGCACGAAACAGCTGAGAGAAGAGCGCTGCATTCCACGCTGCCCGCCTACCTGACAGCAGTCAGCCAGGAATTGGAAGAAAAATCGATCCTCCTACCGACCCTGAGTGGAGAATTGCGCGACCCACAAAAAGCCCACATGCTTCCGGGCGTCCTCTCGACACGCATGTGGATCAAGCAGCGCAACCACGATTCCGAGACCAAGCTGGAACGATGGGTAGAACCCTTCAGCACCTGGGCAGAACTACTCAAAAGAGGTGATGCTGCCTTCCTGCCGCTCAAGCAGCATCAAAAGAGCACCCGTCTCGCCGACCCCGGTCCGATTATCCATCAAACCTGGAAACTGCTTATCAGCAACCACCCCCATGATTCGATTTGCGGTTGTTCAATCGACGAAACCCATGCAGACATGATCAGCCGATTTGACCAGGTGGACCAAATTGCAGAAATCATAACAAACCAAAGCCTGACTGCGATCCAGTCAGAAATCAACACTCAAGGACCTGAGCTGGATAACAAGCTGGCTGCTGTAACCGTTTTCAATGCCTCCCCTTATCCCAAGACGGATCTCGTCTGTGTCAGTATCGATATGGCAAGCGAAGACTGCGACCTGAGCGTGGTCGATGGGGCGGGCAACAAGATCCCCTGCCAATGGGAATGGGAGGAAAGGGAATTCCTCGAGTCAAACACCTACCAGGTGAAAAACTTGATGGGATTGCTGACCAACGCCAGTACCAGCGGGCACAATAACAAGAGATTGATCAGGGCAAAATTGGGGCAAGACCTGGACATGCCTTGTATCGATGCCGAATTTTCCAGCTTCCTGGAACCTGATAACCAAAAGTTGGAAAGCGCATTATCAGAAGTTATGGGGTTGATATTGAGCAGCGATCCGGAAAGAATGGTACGGGTCAAAGTTTTCAACGTTGCCACTGCCCGTCTTTCCTTTGTCGCAAGTGATGTACCCGCCATGGGCTACCAGACCTGGTGGGTTTGCAGCCAACCGGCAAAGGAAATTGCGTCTCTCGAATGGGAAGATGACGAAGAGGAGCTGGAGAGCATTTCCAACGAGTACTTTACGCTCATATTGACTGGAGAAGATGGCAGCTTCAGCCTTTACGATAAAACCAACGCTATCTCTTATGAGAATCTGAACGCCTTTGTCGATCGCGGCGATCGTGGTGATGAATACAATTACACCCCGCCAGAAAACGACACTGTTTTCGTCCCCCACATCGAAAGCGTTGAGACCATCAAAGATTCCCTGTCCGAGATGCTCGTTTTACGCATGAACCTGGTAATTCCCATCGGTTTGAGAACAGATCGTACCAGCCGAAGTGAGGAATTAGTGACCTGTCCATTGGATGTCGCTATCAACCTGACCCAGGGTTTGCCGCAGGTGAACATCCAGGTGGTTTTCGACAACCATGCCCTGGATCACCGTCTGGAAGTGCGCTTCCCCAGCGGGTTGGTGGTAGACAAAGCCCGTTTCGATGGTCATTTCCAGATCGTGGAACGCACGCTGGACATGCCACAAGTCGACTTTACCTGGCGCGAGCTGCCCCGTCCAGAAGTACCGCAGCGTGCCTTCACAGACGTAAGCATTGCAAGTCATGGGCTCACCATCGCTAACCGCGGATTACCAGAAGTGGCCGTTCTGCGGGATGAGGAAGACAAAGCTGAAATCGCTCTCACCCTGCTGCGCTGCATTGGCTGGCTTTCACGGGACGATTTGTGGAATCGCCAGGGACAGGCTGGACCGCCTCTGCCCACCCTGGCTGCGCAGGAACAGGCAACTTATTTGTTCAATTACGCCATTATTCCGCATGGCGTTGATTTTGGCAGTGCTGTGCAACTGGCTCAATCTTTCCAGACTGACTTTGACGCTCTCGTTGGACAGCTGCAAAGTGGACGTTTGGAAGGAAACGCTCAGATGGTAACTGTGACACCCTCAGAATTCATGATCACCGCGCTCAAAGAAGCCGAGAACGAAGCCGGCTGGATCTTGCGGGGGGTCAACCTTTCTGATGTAACGATCAATGTGAAGGTCAAGCCCAACCTTCCTTACAAATCCGCGGCATTGGTTAACCTGGATGAAAGTTACCTGACTGATCTGGCGGTGAACCAGGCAGGCGAAGTTGAGCTGCCAGTCGGCGCTCATAAAATTGTGACGCTCTTTTTCAGGATCAGCGAATAAGAATGGACCAGGCAGCGCTTTCTCCAAATTTGATGATCGGTGAACTCCCGATCTACGGGCAATTGATTCTGGCACCTATGGATGGGCTCTCCGATGCCAGTTTCCGCTGGATCACGAGGAAATTGGGCTCGGCTTATTCGGTCTCCGAATTTATCAATACCCTTGATTACGCCAACCAAAAAAGCTATGAGAAAAAAAGACTCCTATTCCGGGAAGCCGAACGCCCCTTTGCCGTGCAACTGCTGGATAATGATGCCGTACGTATGGCGGAGTGTGCCGCTCGGATCGAGGAGGAATTCCATCCCGATATGATCGATATCAACATGGGCTGTTCAGCAAAAAGTGTGGCAGGGCGCGGTGCCGGCGTCGGAATGATGCGCAATCCCCAACTCGTTCGCGATACCTTTCGTCTGGTAACACAAGCAGTGAATGTGCCTGTGACCGCAAAAATGCGCCTTGGTTGGGATGAAACCAGCCATAATTTTATTGAACTTTCTGAGCTGGCTGTCGAGAATGGTGCCAAACTGGTCGCTTTGCATGGTCGCACCCAGAAAAATTCCTTCAACAAACCCGCTCGCTGGGCGCAGATTGGTGAGCTGAAACGCAGGCTGAACGTGCCGGTGATTGGCAACGGCGATGTCAAAAGCGTAGCAGACGCCAAAAGGATGTTGGAAGAAACCGACTGTGATGCCGTGATGGTTGGACGGGCTGCCAAAGCCAATCCCTGGATATTCAGTTGGCGCGACCGCGATGAAGTGCCGGTTCAGGAGGTTTATCAAGTAGCGCGTTTTCAGCTCGAAGATATGATCAGGCTTCAACCAGAGCGCGGCGTGATGCCCTTTCGCAAATATCTGAAAGCCTATCTCGACCCTTACGAAATCCCACGGGAGCAAATGAAAACCTTGCTTACTTCAAATGAACCGGAGGCATTGACGAAATTAGTGGACGATACGTTCTTTTCCCTTGGCGCAAGAGCTGAGGAACAACAAATCATAGATTATTCAATAGGAAATGAGTAAAAAATGGAAAATAGTAAAACAATGAATATCGATGTAGATGAGAAGAAACACAGAAAAGGCATTCAAGCATGGACGATGTACGATTGGGCGAATTCTGCTTTCGCTACAACTGTCATGGGTGTGGTTTTGCCGACTTATTTTGCGAATTACATTGCGCAAGGTGCTTCAGTCCCGATCTGGGGCAACGCTGTGGCGATTGGCAGCCTGATTGCTGCCTTATTGAGTCCAATTTTAGGTGCGATCGCAGATTTTAAAGCCAGCAAGAAGACCTTTATGGCTTTTTTCGCCGCTTTAGGGATTATCAGCACCGCACTGCTCTGGTTCGTTGTCACACCAGCAGATCAGACTTTATGCATCCTACTTTACATACTCGGAACGATCGGCTTTGCTGGCTCGCTTGTTTTTTATGACAGTCTTTTACCGCATGTTGCCAGAGAAGACGAAATCGACCAGGTTTCCTCCAGAGGTTACGCAATGGGCTACATTGGCGGCGGGATACTGCTGCTGGTTAACGCTATCATGATCTTTGTTGGACCGCGCTTCCTCACCAGTATGCCTGAGAATGAAGCCACTGCCCTTATGATGCGCCTCAGCCTGGTCAGCGTGGCTGTTTGGTGGGCAATCTTCTCGATACCGATTTTCAGGCATGTCAAAGAACCGCCTGCCAAGGGTGAATCTCACGAAATTGGTCAAAATGTGTTGACTGTTGGCTTCAAGCGGCTGGGAAAGGCTCTTAGTGAGATCCGTGATTACAAGGACCTGTTCCTTTTCCTGATAACATTTTTTGTCTATGCGAACGGGATCGGGACGATCATTACGATGGCAGCTGCTTACGCTTCTGACCTTGGATTCAGCACATTAACCATCCTGGGTACTTTCCTGATGGTACAGTTTGTGGCAGCACCATTTGCCCTGCTGTTTGGGAAACTTGGCAAGACCATGGGCAATAAAAAAGCTATCAGCCTGGCATTGCTCATTTACACACTCGTGGCAGTTTTTGGCTTCTTTATGAAAGAGGAATGGCATATGTTCGTACTGGGTTTCGGAGTTGCCATGGTGCAAGGCGGCAGCCAGGCGTTGAGCCGTTCTCTGATTGGTAAGATGATGCCCAAGAGTAAAAGCGCTGAATTTTATGGCTTTTTCAGCGTCTCAGAGAAGTTTAACACCGTTGTCGGTCCAGCATTGATGGCATTTATCACCACAAGAACCGGCGACCCGAGGTTGGGTATTATCTCGTTGGTCATCTTTTTCATCGCCGGGATCATTATGCTGCGCTTTGTGAACCTCGAACGCGGCGTCGCCCAGGCTGAAGCTGTAGACGCGAAGATGGTGGAGTTGTAG
>WOZC01000135.1:7616-10256 GCA_011620465.1 Anaerolineaceae bacterium
AGTTTTCGTGTCGCCGTATTGGCAAATCTGAAAGAAAACGCGCCTGTGTTCAAAGGAATGAGCGAGGATCAGTGGGACGATCTCGATTCTGAGTCAACCGTACTATCCTTGGTGAACGCCATTAGAGAAGGCGGACATCAGGCTGAATTCCTGGAGGCTGATAACAGCATCATCGACACCGTGCGGCAGTATAAGCCTGATATCTGCTTCAATATCGCTGAGAGCCATTTTGGCGATTCGCGTGAGGCACAGATCCCAGCTATCCTGGAAAAAATGCAAATCCCTTATACCGGTTCAAAAATCTTAACCCTGGCTCTGACACTTGACAAACCGATGACCAAGCGCATCCTTGCCTGGCACAACCTGCCCACTCCCGAGTTTCAATCTTTCGAACGGGTGGATGAGGTCCTGGAGCCCGGGATGGAGTTCCCATTGTTCATCAAACCCAGCCGTGAAGGCACGGGTATGGGCATCAGCTATCAATCCATCCTGCACAATGAAGATGAACTGCGCACCCAACTCGATTACATCTTGAAAAAGTATAAGCAGAGCGCACTGGTGGAACGCTACATTGAAGGTCGCGAGGTGACAGTCGGCCTGGTTGGCAACCTGATCGGTCCAGTCGCCCGCCGTATCCCTCTGGATGAAAACGCTCATCGCATCCAGGCGGGTCTGCACTTTTTGCCCCCTATGGAAGTCAACCTTGAGCCCTGGATAGATTCAGGAAAGGTTTATGGTAACGATCTCAAAACAGCTCACGCTGCTGACTTGGAATATCTCTGCCCGGCACCACTGGATGAAGACATGGTAGACGAGTTGAACTGGCTGGCTGCAGCTGTTTTCCGTGTAACCGGCGCACTGGATGTTTCGCGGATCGATTTCAGACTGGATGTTCATGACAATTTCAAACCGTACATCCTGGAAATCAACCCACTTCCTGGTTTAATGCCCAAACTTTCCGATATCGTTATCGAAGCAGAAGCAGATGGTATTGGTCATACGGAATTGGTGAATATGATCCTTAAAACCGCCCTACGTCGCTATGGCTTGATTTGATAAAATTGTGGCTGTAACGATCCGATTATTTTCAATGGCTGACTACCCGGCACTGTTCGATTTATGGAACAGCTTGCCGGGTTTCAGTAAAGGCCTGCGCAGCCTGGATGACAGCGAAGAAGGTATTGCCAAATTCCTGCGGCGCAATCCAAACACCTGTTTTGTTGCTGAAGAGGACGGGAAAATCATCGGTGGGATCCTGGCTGGTCATGACGGCAGGCGGGGCTACATCTATCACGCCCTCGTCCATCCAAACTTTCAGAGAAAAGGCATCGGCAAGCTCCTGGCAGACAGCGCTTGCGAAGCATTGAAAGCTGAGGGAATCACCAAGGCTGGTATGCTTGTTTTTGCAACCAACGAGCAGGGAAATGCTTTTTGGGAAAGCCAGGGTTGGCAAACCCGCCCGGATTTGACCTATCGAAATAAAACACTCAATGAGAAAAACACCTGAGATGACCCCAATCCTGCGCGGCTCAAATCGTTGATGTTTCTAAACTCGTCAAAGCGCGGTTAGACTCCTTACAGGTCCTGGGGGTATGCCATTCAGCCTGAGTAGGAACCAGATGCTGAACAACAAATCGAAGCTTTTCTGTCGGAACACCTTGAACGCGATCTATTTACCTACATCGTTGTTGAGGGTGAGAGGCTCATGGCAGCTGGATTTTTACAGGTGATCGAGGTAATGTGGCAGCCCATGGCACCAGAAGGGCGTTATGGGCGTATCAGCAACATTCTCACCTTGCCCTCAAACCGTCGCCAGGGACTGGGGCGGGCAACTACGCTTGAATTGATCCTCAAGGCACAGGAGCTGGACCTGGCTTATCTTGACTGGATGCCAGCCCTGAAGTTCAACCGCTATACGAGAGCCTGGGTTTTGCCCTGACCCAAGCCCATCACCCCTCGATGAAATTCCACCTCAAATAACACTATTTTTCTACCCAGCAACTGGCACGATTCCTGCTAACTATTAAGTGAAGTGTTTTCAGGACCCACTTCAACCGGAGGGTATTATGGTTCCACTCGCGTATTGCGGTCTGAATTGTGAGGAATGTCCGGTTTTCCAGGCAACCCAAAACAGGGATGAGGTGCATAAACGTTGGCTGGCTGCGGAATATTCGAGCGAGGAGCTTTGCTTTACAACCAAAGACATGAACTGCTATGGTTGTCACAGTCAGCAGCGCCTGGAATCCAGGATGTGCCAGGGCTGCCGAGTGCGTGCCTGTGCCTCAACACGCCTAATCGAAAATTGTGGACACTGCCCGGATTATCCCTGCCTGTTGATCGAACGCTTTGTTTCCACAGAGACTGACGCCCGCACTCAGTTGGAATTGGAGAGGGAGAAACTCAACATCAGCGCCTAAGTCAACTTGCTGACAACTAATCCTTTCACTTTCATCCATTGATGCGGATGGACTAAAGCCCATTCGAACGGGAGAGGCTTGCTCCTCCCAAAACAGCTTATCAATCCAAACACAGCGGATGGACTAAAATCCAACAGTACGAATCATTAAAAAAAGGAGAGGTTGGAACCTCTCCTTTTCGAGTTTTGAAAAACTATGCCCGAGGTGGTCGGCGATCGCCACC
>WOZC01000137.1 GCA_011620465.1 Anaerolineaceae bacterium
CTCCAAGCAGGCATAATAGGCTTTCATAAAGGAAAAGCGGGTGGTACTTTTCCACATACTCAAACCCAGCGATACGGAATTGCGGGTCGATGGTAATTGCCCAGGGTAAATTGGACGGGCGACCATAAACTTCCTGGTTCACAAAATTACCCCAGCGCCCAATCGCCTGACCTATTAACAAACCTGGAGCAATGAAATCTGCCCATTGCCAGAAGTTCAACTTTTTGGCTTTGGTGTAGATGATCAACGCCACCGCTCCACCAATAACCCCACCGAAAATTCCAAGCCCACCTTTCCACACCTTGAGGATCTCTATTGGATTTCTAAGGTAGTTCTCAGTTGTCACCCCTTGGGCGATATTGGAAGCTGAAGGAGTAAAGACATGCCATAAACGTGCACCGACGATGCCGGCTATCAGAAGCCATGGAAGCAAATCCAGAATGATTTCGCTGTCTTCTCCATGTTTCTTAGCTTGTCTGGATGCCAGCCAAGAACCGACGATCGCGCCGATTATGATCAAAATTGCATAAAAACGAATTGTAAATGGACCAATATTAAAACCTTGAGGCATAAGATTCCCTTTCTTAGGCTAAAACGGTCTATTCAGCGTTTGATTGTTGCCATACTTTGGCAATCCGCTGAATTGCGGTGATGTTAGCTAGAATAGCAATTATACCAACAGAAAAGATCGGTTTTGCAAACAGTAAACCGACAATTAATACAATTGCTCTCTCAATTCGGGTGAGGATCCCGGTCTTCGCGTCAAAGCCCAAACTTTCAGCTCTTGCACGGGTATAAGAAACCAGGACCGAACCCATGATAGCCAAAAAAGTTAGAAGCACACCAGTCAGATTTTTCTGGTTGTAGAAATAAATAATCAAGGCTCCCAACAGGATCAGCTCATCATAACGATCGATTACAGAATCAAAAAAAGCGCCAAAACGGTTTGGGTTTCCACGCAAACGTGCCAACGCCCCGTCCACAGCGTCCAATGGTGCCATCAGGGCTGCAACCAAACCGCCCAACCGCAGATAACCAAAGGCGATCAGGACCGCTGCACCAATTTTTCCAAACAGTCCAAACAAGGTGATGTGGTTGGGGCTGATACCTAATTTCAGCAGACGGCTTGCCAACCATTCCAGCGGGGATTTAAAAGCTCTTCTCAGGAAATTTTCAAAGTTGAATTTCCCGGATTTTTTCTCATTCATTCTTCAAACCCCTCATCTTCTTCGCCTTCGCTTTCTGGTTCTGGCAAGAGAATTTCCCGTTCTTTCCTGGCACCGCTGGGTGGACCTAATACACCGCGGGCTTCCAATTTTTCAATCAACCAGGCTGCGCGGGGGTAACCAAGTCGCAAATGACGCTGGAGATAAGAGGCACTTGCCCGCCGTTTGACGCGCACAAGTTCAGTTGCCCTATCGATAAGGTCTTCATCTTCACTGGCTTCACTTTGAACCTGGACTTCTTTTTCCCAGGGAACTTCCTCTTCGGCGTCAATATCAGGTTCGAACTGATTGATGGCTTCAGCTTTTTTCCCTGTGCTGGTTTCAGGTAACACCAGGGTCATTGCTGTGGATTGCTCTTGCAGTTCTTGCTTTTGCCACCATGCGATCACCTTTCGGATCTCATGGTCGGAGACCATCACACCTTGTGCTCGTTGTGGATACCCGACTTCTGCACGGTGAAAGAGCAGATCGCCTTTCCCCAACAACGTTTCCGCACCGCTCGCATCCAGGATCACGCGTGAGTCGACCGAAGAGGCAACCGTGAATGCAATCCTGGTCGGGAAGTTGGCTTTGATCACACCCGTGACCACATCGGTGCTCGGTCGCTGGGTGGCGACCACCAGGTGGATACCCACCGCGCGTGATTTTTGAGCCAGCCGCACGATAGCACCTTCAGTCTCAGCGGGAGCATTGATCATCAGATCAGCTAGTTCATCGATCAACATTACTATCCTGGGCATGCGCGGTTTGCTGAGCTTGTCCATTTTCTGGTTATAAGTCTCCAGGTTGCGGGCATGGACGATCTCGAGCAAACGATAACGATTGTCCATTTCAGTGGTCGCCCATCTTAACACAGCCATGATCCGGTCGACGTTGGTTTCGACCTCGCCCAACAGGTGAGGAAGTCCATTGAAACGTTTCAATTCGACCATTTTGGGGTCAACCATCACCAATTTCAAGTCATCGGGGTTGTTATTCATCACCAACGCCATGGTTAACGCGGCAATACATACCGATTTACCTGAGTTGGTTGTGCCTGCAATGAGCAGGTGAGGCATACTTGCCAGGTCTGAAACAACCGGCTGTCCGGAGACGCCTCTGCCCAATGGAATTGCCAACGGTGATTTGACTTCCGCAAATTCAGGTGATTCAAGCAGGGGTCTAAGGCGAACGATAGTGTGTTCGCTGTTCGGCACTTCAATACCTACGTAAGATTCACCAGGTACAGGTGCTTCGATGCGCAGTCGTTCCGCCTTCAACGCGAGAGCAAGGTCCCTTGCCAAACCGGAAATCTGTGAGATCCGAACTTTTTGCTTCTCTTCCGTATTGCCTTTATCAAAGTAACCTGGTTCAACCGCGTATTGTGTAACAGTTGGTCCCACTCGATAACCGATCACCTTGGCGGGCACACCAAACTCACCCAAGGTTTTCTCGAGCATCGCCGCGTTCATGTTGATCGTTCCCTGGTTTGCCACGACCGTCTTTTCCTGGTCGAGCAGACTGAGAGGAGGTAGAAGATCAGAACGTGGTTTGAGTTTGACCTCTTTAGCCGGTTTATTGTTATCTGTCAGCTCGCCCTTTCGAAAAGAGAGAGGCAGTTCCATCTGCGTGGTGGGCTTGGTGCTTGTTTTCACAGCCACCCGGGAGGTTTGAGGTTTTTCCTCTTCTATCTGTATAGGCTCAAAATCCGGGAGACCCGCCTCTTCATCCTGGAATAATTGGGGATAAGTCTGGAATTGCCTCATTTCGCCCTTTGCCCAACGCTCTATCCGCGAAGCCAAGCGAAATCCAAGGATCAGCAGCACAAGGGCAGTGATCAACATGAAGATACCGGTCATTGTATTGCCAATCAGACTGCGCAGCGAATAAGAAAGACCAAAACCGACAATACCGCCGGCACTGCTGCCTGCGTTGACCTTGAATACCGAGTCATTCGCAAATGCTGAAAAGACACCCAGAAGCAGGAACAAACCCAGCTCAATCAGCACGATCCGACCCAATTTAAAGTCTTCGGGTGGGGATTTTCTCCACAGCAGTAAAATCCAGCCTGTCAGGAATACTGCAAGCGCTACCAAAAACCGTCCCCAACCGAACCAACGTTTCAAAGTAAAAACGCCGCTGTCGACCAGTTTGCCGTGCGTGATTCCCAACAGCGCCAGCAGCAGGATAGCGCTCACGACTAAAAGAAACAAGGCGGTAAGATCCCAGATCACCCGTCGGGTTTTCTGCTGTTGTTCGAGCTTGCGCAGCTCGTCCGCTTCCTGTGCTTTTTGAAGCTCAAGGGCTTTCGCTTTGCTAATTTTCCCTGCATTGGTCTTTGTTTGTGCCACGTTTAACTCCGCATAACTGCCACAATATACTGCCTAATCCTTACAATATTCGTGCCAGAATCAACGGGGAAAGTTATTTTTCAAGTTCATCAGGAGGGGTTGAGTGTTCCCCATTATCATTTGCATTGGCTTCCATAACAGCAATTTTTTGGGCAACACTCTCAATGGCGATTTTTTGTTTACGGTAAAGGTCAGCCTCGGATACTGACAGTTTTCGGGCGACTTCACGTACCTTTTTTCCCTGTAAAAATTTCAATTCAAGTATGTTATAAAGCAGCCACTCACTGGTAAATTTGCGCTCACCGCTAGGTTTGATCATTTCGATAGCTTCGGTCAATACGGAGCGCAGCGCGTTCGTGCGGTTACCATCCAGGATTTCGCTTTCTTCTTCGACCACTTTTAATTGCATGAGTGGATTATTGGTCAGCTTTGGTCCGCCCCAATAATGCGTCAGGGCGTCTTTTACCCAGGTCGCCATACCTTCAGGTAAATCGGGTTTTTCTAGGTTCTTAAGCTGATCAATGTTAAAACTGGATGCAGCTCGGATATCCTGGAGGTAATCGACTTCGGTTTGCAGCGCGGAAAGGCTCTCGATAACTTGTTTCTGCAAGGTGTGGTCCTTGATCGCCAGGGTGGCGCGTTCGGCAAGCTTGAGAATGGACGCCTTGTCCTCCTCTTTGACAACCCTGTTCTCATTCTTAACGAAGCCACCCAACCCCAAAAGCCTCGTAGTCCCATCTTCAAAAGTAAATTCCAGGGGTACCAAGAATAGACCCTGCCATTCGATCAGCCCATCCTGATCTACCAGGTTTTCTTGTACTTGCTTGATGAATTTCTCGTCGACATCGACAGCTTCGATGGCTTTTTGATCACCAGTGCTGACTGACTTGATCACTTTATCGCCTTCCAGCAGGGCAATGAACCCACCAGAAACTGGTAAACGGTCGCTGATCAGGGCTGCGGTGGTTTCCAAAAACTGGTACAGGTCCCGGTTGGTAAGCATCCGGTCTTGCAAAGATTGGATGGTTTCAAGGTCGTTACGGTCATCCCCCCAAAAGAACGATTTCTCAATATACGGTGAAGCCAGGTTGATGGCGTATTGCAGGAGCAAAGTCCCACCTACCATCACCATGGGAACAAAATAGATGTATGGATCACCTTGCAGCTCACCGTATCTGCGGGCTACTGTAGTCAAACCGAGCACGATAGCGGCAGTAAAAGGTCCGCGCAAAAGCCAACGCAGCAGACGACTCTTGATCTGGCGGTCTGTCCAGAGCAGACCGAAAAAGGATACGGTATAGGTCATCACAATCAGGAAAAAGCCAGTGATCACCGAGCCAAGGCTGCTTAAAAACCAGAACCAGTGAGGGTGGCTGGCGAACCAGCTGTTGCCATGAAAAAGAAAAATGATGCTGCTGAAAGCGATCGCGGCGGCACCTGCCAACAAGTAGATCATACGTCGCAGACCGGTCTTGGTTGCCGAACGGATCATCGCGCGTACCAGGTTATAGCTGACCATCGCCATCACAACGAGGTAGAAAATGCCAAAGAAAAAGGTGATCTGGTTGCGCTCGAGGAAAAACATAGGCGCTTTTTCTGGGGCAAGTTCACCGATCGACACTCCAAAGAAGATCAGAATTGCGGCTATGCCGGTGATGAAGTAGGTCACCCACACAAAAGTTGTGCGTCTTCCCCGGCTGGGTCTTCCACTAACAGTGAGCAGTGCGTCCGAAAAATGCAAATAAACCGCTGGCAGCATCATCAGACCGACCCATCTCAACTGCAGCCACAGCTGGATGTATTCAGTTTTGTTCGAGACTGCCGCTATTATCTCTCCAGTGAAAATCAGGACCATGCAAAGCAAAATCAGGGTGAAGGTTTTAACAATGCGGTCTCTGAAGTTAAACCCCGAGGTATACATCAGCAAAGCGATCGCGGTGATCGCAACAGCCGCGTACAGGATCTGGTTAAGGGTCTCAAGGACCAGGGAAAGGTTTATCATCAACTGCATTGGTTATTCGTGCCTTATGACAGCCTTTTTTGATAGAACAGAGCCGGATCACCATTAGGGAAATATTGATCCAAAAAGCCGCACAGCTCGTAACCGCAATGCAGCGCCAGCTCTACCATGGGATAATTGCGCATGGGCGTTTCGATCAAGACGCGTTCGAGGTTATTCTCCATAGTCCAGTTTTCAACGACTGCAAGTAAGGTTCGTCCAATCCCTTTCTGTCGCAATTCGGGGATCACTGCCAGGTCGCTCACCCGGGCAGTATTGGGAAGCGTTTTGGAGTCGATGACCACGTAACCCACAACGACCTCATCGAGTTCTCCAACATAAATCAGGCTGGCTTCATCCCAGGATTTCAAAAGCGAATCTTTATCCCGCATGTAGCTTAAATGCGCCTCACGGGGAAGCTTGACTCGTTGAAAACTAAAGGTGGAGTTTTGGACATCGAGGTCAGTTTGCAGCCGATAGGCGTAGATACTGGTTATGCTGTGATCAATGCTGGTCATTTCTTCGAAATGGTCCTGGGTAGCTTTGAGAACTTTTAGTTTTGCCATAATTCCCTTTATTGATTTGATGCAACTGTTACAACGATAACACAAGCTGATTGTTCGATACCGTCGTTGTCAAGGGCTACCAGCCTGAGCATGTATTCTCCTGAGATCAGGTCGCTGGTATACCAACTGCCAAGACTTTCATCAATACGCGTCCCGCTGCCAGCGGCAATGGTCTGCCAGTTTGGCTCTCCCATGGTTGAATATTCATACTTATACGAGCCAAAGTTTTCGGTATTCACGCTTCCAACTAATTCTACAACTCCAGTGATTTCATCCAGGTGTGCCGGGCTCTCGATTTCCAAAACATCATTAATACAGGCGCTGTTGACTCCTTCGATCTCAGCCTGCGGATACTTGGTGGGTGTTGGTGTTGCATCGGTCGGGACCGGACCAGGCAGAGTGGTGGTTGGCGTGGTTAACACTTCGATTGTCTTTGTCGCGAAGCTTGGCGCCTGTGCCAGCTCACCAGCCAAAAAGGTTGCCACGATAAACTCGCCTACAGTCAACAAACCCACCAAAATCAACACGGAGGTCGCTGCGACCACTTTGCGTTGAGCGGCTTCACGCTCCAAGCCAAAAATCGCGCCCCGTTTTTCTTCCAGCGAAACCAAAACACGCCTGAGATATATCAGGGCAACGACGCCCAATATCAAGTAAATCGGAACTTCAAATTCCGCTAAAAATCGAATAACGTAATCCATTTGTAGTTGAAATTATATCCGGCGAAGAACTCCCCGGATAACTTTCATTAAATTTGGTGCAAGTTGGTCGCCAACCTCGAGAACTTCCTCATGAGTGGCTTTGTTGGTGCCGTCAGGATCGATTTTGTTCGTGATCGTGGCAAAACCGAGGATGTCCATGCCACCGTGTTTGGCGACGATCGCCTCAGGCACGGTTGACATCCCAACTGCATCCGCTCCCACCATCCTCAAAAAGCGGCAGTCTGCCGGGGTTTCAAAGGATGGACCAGAAAGGCAGACATAGACCCCTTCATGCAGTGCTATTCCCAATTCCTTGCCGACTTCCTGGGCAAGCGTGATCAGTTCGTGGTTGTAGACCTCGCTCATAGTCGGGAAACGAGGTCCAAATTCGTCCAGGTTGGGTCCGCGCAGCGGGTTTTCTCCCGCCATTGGCAGCAGGGCGAGGTGATCTTTGATCAGCATGATATCTCCGCCATTAAAATCGGCGTTCAAACCACCCGAGGCATTGGTCAGGATGAGGGTCTTTATCCCCAAACGCTGCATCACGCGGATTGGCAGCCCGATTTTGGAAACGGAATGACCTTCGTAGTAATGGGTGCGCCCCTGCAGCACCATAACCTGCTTGCCTTCCAACTCGCCAATCACCAACCTGCCTTTATGACCAGGCACCGTCGAGACCGGCCAGAAGGGGATCTCATGGGTGGGGATGATGACGGCATTCTCGATGGAATCAGCCAGCTCACCCAACCCTGAACCGAGAATGAGGGCAATTTGCGGGATGGTGGTCAAACGGGCACGCACGGCATCCGTCGCCGCGTCGATTTCGTGGTAGGTAATAAATTCAGTCATGCTAACCTCAGGTTGATGTAGTTCAGTCATTATATCATCCGCCATCGGGGCTGGGGAAAGCAGAAAAGCTATGGTTGCTGTTGTCAACTAATCGTTCACGGAAATTATAGTATCTCGTAGCTTTGATTATATGCTTCTCGGTTAAATATTTTGTCACTTTTGCTGCCAACCTTCGCCGTGAAACTGTCTGATCGGATAAAATTGATAAAATTGAACCAATTTTTTACCTTGAAGTGCTATAATATTATCAATTTCATCAAGTAACTTTTCTTTGAGAATCTGGAGGGACCATGCTCAAAAAACGTTTCTTTTCGCTTGTTCTTGTTTCGATTTTAATTCTTTCATTAGTATTCGGCAGTGTTGTTGTCTCTGCCCAGGGAGGCGGTACAACCGTTTTCCTGCCAGCCATTCTTAAACAATCTACATTAACAATTGCCACAGTTTTCGACCAGATTCAAAATCTGAGTCCATTCTTTACCAGTACAAGCTATGAGGAGGATATTGTCAATCTCACCCAGCTTAATCTGCTTACAACTGACCGACAGGGTATGGTAGTAGAAAACACCATCAGCGGTGAGACGCGATCTTTCAATGGTACTCCTTACACCTACACCGGTCCAGCCGATGTTGACATAGATATTAACACCACGACAGGTAATACTCTCTATACATTTACCTTAAGACCTGACCTGAAATTTGCTGATGGGTTGCCAGTCAGCGCGGACGATCTGATTTTCACTCTTTACACCTTCCTTGATCCTTCCTTTGATGGGTCACACGAGATTACTACCCTGCCTATCCTGGGTTTACAGGATTATCGAACCCAGACAGCCTCTAACATCAGTGGTATTCAAAAGTTAAGTGAAACAACGGTAACTCTAGAAATCGAAGGCTTTTCCACAAGTTGGATTTACTCTTTAGCTATACCAATCACTCCTCTGCATTATTACGGCAGTTCTGATAAGTATAATTATGTAGAAAACATGTTCGGTTTCGATTTTGGCGACCTTTCCTTACAGCGAAGCAAAGACTACGCCCCCATGGGAGCCGGGCCTTATCAATTTGCTTCAAAGCAAAGTGATGTGAATTACCTTGGGGCTAACAGGTACTACTACAAAGGTGAGCCAAAGATCAATCAAATCAAGTTTGTCGAAGATGCCAGTCATTCTCTACCAAGTGCCATTGATTCAGGCAGCGTTGATCTTGCTGGATTCTCCTACAACCGCATAAGAGTGGAGGAAATATACACTCTTAATTCCAATGGTGAGCTCACAGGGGATGTCATTACCACCTCAAAAATCGACAACCTCGGTTATGGATATATTGGCATCAACGCCAGATTGGTTAAAGTGGGAGATGACCCTGCCTCAACTGCATCCCGTTATATGCGTAAAGCGTTTTCCACTATCTTGGCTGTTCACCGCAAACCAGCAACTGAAGCTTACTATGGTCCTGATGGCGCAACAACCCTGGAATACCCGATCGTCCTTTCATCCTGGGCGTCCCCTCAACCGGTTGATCCGGGCTATCAAGAAGCCTTTTCTTTGGACGTCAATGGTGATCCAATCTACACCCCGGGGATGACTCAGTCTCAAAAGGTGGCGGCAGCCCAGCTAGCAGCACTTGGTTTCTTTGAGGCAGCTGGTTTCACCGTATCCGGTGGAGTGGTTGTGGCTGCCCCAGCAGGCGCCAAACTGAATTATGAAGTCATTATCCCCGCGGGGGGAACAGGAGATCACCCTGCTTATGGTCTTCTCATTGCAGCCCGGAACACATTATCTGAGATCGGGGTAACCCTATCTATTACCGACCCCCCAGACGTAAACGACTTCTGGGACGCGTTGGGAAATGGCACCCAAGAACTTTGGACAGCCGCTTGGACTATAGCGATAGATACTGACCTTTTCCAGAAGTATTACAGTTCCAACACCTTTGACCAACCTGGAACAAAATCGAACACCTATTACATTCAGGATCCACAATTAGATGAGCTGATCATGCAAGCGCGTTTAAGCGACGACCAGGCATTAAGAAAACAGCTCTACCAGCAAGCCTTTGACATCATCATGGATTGGGGTGTCGAAATCCCCAACTATGCCAGGAAAAACTTCACTATCTTCAGCAGCCAGCGGATCAACACATCCACAATCACCCCGGACATCACCCCGTTCTGGGATTGGCAGAACGATATTGAAGATATGGCGATGAAGTAGCTTAATGCTCACCTGCAGAAAAAGTGTGGGCAATCAAACCCGCACTTTTTCTCATTTATATACTCTCCGTTCTCGCCGGTCTCTTCCGTTCTCGCCGGTTTCCTGACCGTGCGAGGCTTTTGACCGCCAGGTCTCTTCTCCGTTCTCGCCGGTGTCCTGATACCCGTCCACTTTGTGGCGAGCACAGGCCGTGCGAGGCTTTTGACCGCCAGGTCTCCAATCCTTTCCTCCGTTCTCGCCGGTGTCCCCACCGTGCGAGGGTTTTGACCGTAAGGTCTCCTCTGGTAGTTGCAACCCAGTTCTCATCAGGTTTCCATAAACGATGAACTCTGTTCTCGCCGGTCTCCTGATACC
>WOZC01000030.1 GCA_011620465.1 Anaerolineaceae bacterium
TCGTTGATGGTAAACCAGGTTTTCACTCTGTCACCAAGATGGCGGGCAACCACACCGGTGTACTCAGCAAAGGCATCCACAACGGAACGATTCAACCAGGCTCCTTCCAGGGTGATTGGCAAATCCCAATGGTAAAGGGTCGCCAAAGGTTGAATATCAGCCTCCAAAAGCGCATCCACCAACCTGCTGTAAAAATCCAGGCCGGGCTGATTGATCTTTCCGCGACCTTCCGGCAAGATGCGCGGCCAGGCAATCGAGAAACAGTAGGATTTAAAACCCAACGACTTCATCAGTTGGATATCTTCCTGCCAGCGGTGATAATGATCGCAGGCCACATCTCCTGTATCGCCATTGTGTGTTTTTCCGGGTGTATGGGAAAACACATCCCAGATGGACTCACCCCTGCCGTCCTCTTTTACCGCGCCTTCGATTTGGTAAGCACAGGTGGCAGTCCCCCAAAGGAAATTATCCGGAAATTTTAACATTGATGTCATCGCATTTATCCTTTGCTGATTAGATGAGTTGAGCAAACGTATTCTTCAATAGCGGGTAGAGTTCCCGATAGATTTGATAGGCATGCCGATAAACCTCAAAGGTATCCGGGTTGGGATCGGTTTTTCCAGTAATCTGGATGGTAGCATGACAGGCTGTGACCACATCCGGCCATGCGCCTCGCCCTACCCCAGCCAAAAGCGCCGCTCCGAAAGCCCCTCCTTCAGTCGTATTGACACTGACCAATTCACTTTCCAGAACATCTGCCAAAATCTGGCGCCATAAGGCACCCTTTGTCCCCCCACCCGAAGCGCGCACCTGGCTGACAGACTCCAGACCGGCATCCCGGATCAGGGTAAAACTGTCTTTCAAACCAAAAGCGACGCCTTCGACCGCGGCTCTGACGAAGGGTCAGTCTGAACCCGAAGGGTTGAAGGCCTTCTATTACTGCAACATTTAGAAGTATTGTAACCGTTTTTTTTCAATTTCACCCCCACAGATTGCCTCAAAACTCTCTGTGAGCATTATGAGGTTTTACTGAAAATCCAGGCACCTGGGCAGTAACCTGGAGATGGGGACACTATCCGGAAGAGTAACTCATCAGTAAAAACTTGTGGAAATCGTATCTGATCATAAAGAATCTCAAATACATCAAGGCAGTATCAGTTGAAAAAGCTCACCAATTAGATCGCTAACCTAACCATTTGGCCCAGCATAAGACAGGCATAAATAAGAGCTGATTAATCCGTGTGGGATGGATTGCAAATTGTGTCAACTTTTCAATTCAAAGAACTGGCTCTAAATAAGAAGAGTTTTCACCGAACCTACAATCCAATCTGCCACCCTCGGGGAATAAACTGCCCCGCCATGGCAATTGCCTGCGATCTGCTTGGCAAAGGCAAGCTGCGCTTCTGTTTTGAATGCGCGGAGTACCCCTGCGAACGATTGAAAAGCCTGGATAAGCGCTACCGCACAAAGTACCACATGAGCATGATTGAAAATCTCATTGCCATCAGGGATACTGGAATGGATGATTTTCTAAAGGCACAGGAGGAAAAGTGGCGCTGCCCAACTTGCGGCGGGACGATCTGCTGTGAGGTTAGGCTGTGGCTGAGTTGTGAGCTTAACACCTTCCTGCAAAACAAAAAATCGCAGCAGTAAACGAAAGGAAGATAAGTTAAAGGAGCGGATGGATGTTTTAGTCAAAGACTATACCGCTCGACTAAAGCACGGACAGGTCGGGATCAAGTAAACATCCCCAATCGACCGAAAAACCATCGATTTTGTTAAACAAAAAAGCCAGGCCCTATCTGAGCCTGGCATAACAAAGTCATCGAGGTCTAAACAGGTGCAAGCGTGCCTGCGAATATCATCCAGGCGAGTGCCGTTTTAGCAGCCAGGCTGAGAATGATGTAGGCTCTTTCGCCTACAAGATAATCCTTCCAGGCTCCGACTTTTTTATACTGCAAGATCATGTTAATCGCGAAAGAATTAAAGAACACAAAAATGGTCGGAATGATCGCGTAAACAAACGCCGGCGGTTTAGCGCCCGACGAATTGATAGCGCTGATAAAGTAGATCATGATGACAACCCAGGGCACGATCCCTGCCACGCTGCCGAAAATGAAGGAAAGCCAGTTGGTTTTTTCGGTATACTGATTGTGGTACTCCATCATGATGCCAAATAGGTTCATGGTAGCGTTCAGGAAGAACATTAGGATGATGCTTCCCAGGTCCCAGATGCCAACCAGTTGTCCAATAAGGACGATCATCAGCGATGAACTTAGGGCATACTCATAGAAACGAATAGGGTTCATCTTGCGATCAAGATACCCAGTGTAGCGCTTGTAACCGATGGTGGCGATGTAGAAATGCGCTACAGCGGAGATTAACAGGAAGATCGCCACAGCGATGCCAAAAGGAACTTCCCAGAAAAGCTTGGGATCAGGAATCAGCTTTCGGGTTTCGAGATTGAAGGTAAGAAAATTCGTAAAAATCGGATAAGTTGTGTCATTGCTGAGCACAATCATGAGGACGCCCTGAATAAGATGCAAGAACCCCATGAACAAATTGAAGCGGCGTAAACCTTGATATTTTGTTTCCATATAATCCTCGTTTTTTAAGTATGATACTTTAATTTACCTGACAAAGTTTATCATTTTGGGGGATTTACGCAATTGATTGTCCACAATTTGTAGGGGAATTTTTCAAAAATATGGAGTCAATTCGCTGCCTCAATGTCAATCCCAAAGCATCACCTTCATTTAATATTAATAGTAAAATAATCCGAATAATAAAATGAAAATAGCGAATAGGGACCGTTCTAGTGAGACGTGGGGGCTTTATCTTCAATAAAACTATAAAATAAATCTATTTGAAGCACATTTTTGACTTATGGAGGTACTTGAGTGGATTACGATGTCATCATTATCGGTGGGGGACTCTCCGGCCTGACGGCGGCAAGCCTACTGGCGAAACGGCAGATGAAAGTTGCGGTTATTGAAAAAAACTACAACCCGGGAGGCTCTTGTGGCATTTTCAAGAGGGGATCTGTGACTTTTGACCAGGGCTCAGCGATGCTCTACGGCTTTGGTGAGAAGGGGTTTAACGCTCACAGGTTTGTGTTCAACTGCCTCGAAGAACCGATTGATATTATCCAACATGATTTGTTGTACTGCGTCAACTTTTTAGACAAAAGGATTTCTTTCTGGGCGGATGTGGACAAATTTGCAGATGAACTGGCAAAAGTATTCCCATCAGAGAAGGACAACATTCATCGTTTCTATCGAGACATGTCCAAAATGTACCAGCATGTCATGGTAGAAACGCCAACCTATACCACGCCGGATGAAACCGATCCGCGCCAGGGTCTCAAGAGCTTCCTGAAACACCCAATTTCCTATGCCAAGTTTTTGGGGTATATGAACAAAAGTGCCAGGAGTTTGCTACAACAATACTTTACAGATCCAGAGATATTTAACTTTTTTGATAAATTAACTTCCACTTATTGCTACGCCACCGTCGAAGAGGCACCAGCGGTGCTGGCAGCCGTCATGTTCGTGGATAACCATATTGGCGGCAGCTACTATCCTGCCGGCTCCACCCTCTTCCTCCCGGGAAAGCTTGAGAAGGTCATTGAAGAAAACGGCGGCGACATGCTTTTGGAACGGGAAGTTGTGAGCATCTTTTTTGAAGGCGAGAAGCCTGCAGGTGTGCTTCTGGACGATGGAACAAAGCTAAAAGCGCCAAACCTAATCTACTCGGGCACTGTCTGGAATCTGTTTGGCAAACTCATCGACCCCACCCACACCACACAAAAGCAGCGCGACTGGGCAAAAAGCATGGTTCCAACCTATCCGAGCGTGGTACTCTACTCTGTGGTTGACCGTGAGGTCATTCCAGCGGATACCCACCCGATTGAGATGCTGGTGGGCAACCCAAACCAGCTGGATGAAAGTGAAGTCACTGCATATATCCTGAGCATCGACGATAGAACTCTCTGCGGTGATGATGAGCATACAATCGTCGCTATTGGTCCAACCTTTGAGCATTGGGACGACCTGGATAATGCTGCCTACCAAGCTAAAAAGAAGAAAGAACAGGAACGGCTTATTTCTGTCATGGAAAAGAGATTTCCGGGCTTCAAGAACGCTCTTCGGTATGCAGAAGTTGCCACACCCAGGACGATAGAGCGCTACACCCTGAAAAATGGTGGGGCGGTAGCAGGACCAAAACAGATGCTGGGTCAGCATATGTTCAAAAGATTACAAACCCGCAGCCAGTGGGACAATCTGTTTTGTTGCGGTGAATCAACTGTTATGGGCACGGGGACGCCAACCGTAACCACAGAAGGATTATCCGCGGCGAACGCTTTGTTGAAAAAAGTTGGCAAAGAGCCTTTTGTTTTTCGGGAAGGAATGCAGAATTACGTCCGAATCATTCACAAGCCGTTCACAAGAGACCGGTTGTACGAGGATTATGCTGAGAGCGAGCGTCAGGTAATGCTCAAGGCCATGCGCTGCCGCCTGTGCGAGCAGCCAACCTGCGTCAAGGACCGCTCCACCGACGTGCGCGGCATCATGCGGCGCGTGGCAGTTGGGAATTTTGTAGGAGCCAAAAAGTGCTGGCTGAAGGGACCTGCGGATCAGGACAAACTCGCACAATTTGAAAACAATTGCATCTGGAACCTGGAAGGCGAGGAGCCAGTGCACATTAAAGAAGTTGTATCTTACCTGGATGAGGTTTTAGCATGAACAAAACATACGACACGATTGTAGTTGGTGGCGGAATCGCCGGGCTGACATGCGCAGCCTATCTCTGCCGCAAAGGAATCAGCACCCTGCTGGTCGAAAAACAAGAAAAACTGGGCGGATTGGTGAGCACCTTCTGGCATGAGGGGTTTGCCTTTGACGCAGGCGCGCGCGCTTTCGTGAATTCTGGGATTCTTCATCCGATGATGAAAAGCCTTGGAATAAAAATGGAGGTTACCGATAATCCAATTACGATTGGAATTGTCGACCGCTGGGTCAGGATGCATTCCCGCGAGAGCTTGCAGGATTATGCCAACCTGCTCAAAGAAATCTTTCCTGAAAATGTTGCCGATGTTGACCGCATCATTGAAGAAATCAAAAAGATCATTGTCTACCTGGAAGTGCTCTACGGGATCGACAATCCCCTTTTTACTGAAGACATGCGCGACATGGAATACCTGACAAAGACCTTATTACCCTGGTTCATAAAGTATCAAAAAAATATGCGCAAAATCGAGAGGCTCAACGAGCCAGTCAATACCTATTTGAGGCGATTTACCAACAATGACGCGCTGATTGGTATGATCGCTCAGCATTTCTTTGAAGACACCCCGACTTTTTTTGCGTTGAGTTACTTCGGGCTTTATCTTGATTACTTCTATCCCTTGGGTGGAACTGGCAGGCTTGTCGAGGAGCTTGCCAAAAAGGTTGTCGAAGCTGGTGGGGAGATTTTAGTCGACACCTCCGTCACCCGGATCGATCCGCAAGGGCACGAAGTTGTGCTTTCCAATGGTCAAAAGGTACGCTACAAAAAGCTGGTTTGGGCAGCAGACCAGAGTTCGCTCTACAAGATCGTTTCGGGGACGAGTGATTCCAAGGTCGAGCAGCAACGCGCGCTTACGGAAGCCAGCAAAGGCTCAGATTCCATTTACACCCTGTTTTTGGGTGTCGACTTGGAAAAAGACTATATCAACGAACGCATCGGCCCACACGCGTTTTACACGCCGAACACCCAGGGGCTGAGCAAGCTCGGTAGATGGGAAACTGCAGCCAGGCAGGGAAATGACCACCTGCTCGAATGGGTAGGGTCTTACCTTGAGAAGACCACGTATGAGATTTCCTGCCCATCTCTGCGCGATGCTTCTCTCGCCCCGGAAGGAAAAACTGGAATGATTGTCAGCTCGCTGATGGATTACAGTCTGGTACGCTGCTTCTCGGATGCTGGTCAGTATGATGGATTTCAACAATTCTGCAATCAAAAGATCATAGAAGTTCTAGAAAGACATCTCTTGCCTGATCTGAACAAAAAGACACTTTTCAGCTTCTCCGCGTCACCCTTGACCATCGAACGCCGAACTGGTAGCAAACAGGGAGCCATCACAGGCTGGGCTTTTACCAACCCAAAAATGCCCTCAATGAATCAATTTTCAAAGGTCACCCAATCTATCAAAACCCCGATCAAGGACGTAGCTCAATGCGGGCAGTGGACCTTCAGCCCATCTGGAGTCCCGATCTCTGTGCTTACAGGTAAACTGGCCGCTGACGCGGTGAGTAAAGCCCTGAAACGTGGATTGTTGTGACGTTTGAAATGGTCAAT
The DNA here is from genome assembly GCA_011620465.1 of Anaerolineaceae bacterium. Classification (GTDB taxonomy): domain Bacteria; phylum Chloroflexota; class Anaerolineae; order Anaerolineales; family Anaerolineaceae; genus Mesolinea. The sequence continues at coordinate 6,340 of WOZC01000030.1, forward strand.
CTCATCATCATGTGCATGGGGTTCGCTTTCTCCGTGATTCTGTTTTACCGATTCCCGAAGTTGACACAAGCCAGAAATGACAGCGATTTTTCGACTGTTTCAATCATCATTCCTGCCCGGAATGAAGAAGAGAACCTTCAACTCCTGCTGGATGACTTGCAAGCCCAATCCCTAAAACCCCATGAAATAATCTGTGTGAACGACGACTCGTCTGATTGCACCGCTGAAGTCGCACAATCCTTCGGAGTAACCCTGATCAATTTGCTTGATAAGCCAAAAGGTTGGACCGGAAAGACATGGGCTTGTCAGAATGGGGCTGATATGGCTACCGGATCACTTTTGCTCTTTCTTGACGCGGATGTCAGGCTTGGAAAAGAAGGGCTTGCACGTCTCCTCCAGGCCTACCATGACAATAATTGCACCATTTCAGTCCAACCATTTCATCTCACCGAAGCGCCTTATGAACAGCTCTCGCTGGTTTTCAACCTGGTTCAGATTGCCGCCAATGGCACCACCCTCCCCTGGAAGACAAATGTCGGAGTATACGGTCCTGTTCTCCTCATCCAGAAAGCGGATTACGACAAAATTAACGGGCATGAAAGTGTGCGACAGTTCGTTGTGGAAGATTTGGCTTTTGGACAAAAATTGAAGGAAAATCTCTTACCCTATCAGCTGTTTATGGGAGATGAGGATGTTGCTTACAGAATGTACGCCGGAGGAATGCGCAGCCTGGTGCAGGGCTGGGTAAAGAATTTTGCTGTGGGTGCCGCCCAGACCCCCTTCGCGGTGTTGTTCATGATTTTCTTCTGGATCGGATCGATGGCGAATGTGCCTTTCGATCTCGCACAGGCACTATCGACTGACAATCTGCCTATGAGCATTGCTTATGGAGTGCTTTACCTGCTTTGGGTAATCGCTCTTAGTGTTCTATCAAGAAAAATCGGTCGATTCCACACCCTACCCATCCTATTCTTCCCAATCTTGGTAATCGGTTTCTTATTGATCTTTACCATCTCGCTTATTACCAAAGTTTTTAGTTTGCCAGTCAGATGGAAAGGGCGGATTATCACCAAGGAGGATGAAACGTGAGGATCTTTTACTTTTCTACAGAGTGGACGATCGTTCTGTGCTTTGTGCTCTGGACGGTCATCAACCTGTCCGCAGCCATTATTTGTCTTTTCCTGCCAGACAAGGCCTTCAATCCTCGCTCTTTTTTCTTTCGATCGCACCCCTTTGAAAAGGAAGGCCAAATTTATGAAGATGTATTCAAAGTCAAAAGTTGGAAGAAGCTCCTGCCGGATGGCGGAGCGCTATGGAAAAAACGAGGCTACAAAAAAAGGCACATCCAGGAATTTTCACAAGAAAATTTGGAACGTTTCTTGATTGAAGCTTGCCGCGGAGAGTTGACGCACTGGCTGTCGATCCTACCATTTTGGGTTTTTGGTTTTTTTCTCCCAGCTTCATCCATCTGGGTAATGCTGATCTACGCGCTGCTCGCAAACCTTCCATGTATCATCGCACAGCGTTACAACCGCCCCCGAGTTCTACACCTGTTAGAGAAAACACACTCGGCTCAGCATACTGGCAACACTCGTATCTCATAACTTCAATTAACGGCTTTGTGATCAAACTTGCGCCATTTATAATATTGCAAGCAGCAGAAAACTATAAAGCGGGAGACTTACATTCAGTCTCCCGCTTTATAGTCAGGTGTTATTTACTTTTTTGCTTTTAGCTGGGTGAAGACAATAGTTGCTACAAGCACAACAAGACTGATTATCACTGTGACAATAACGGCTGGGTATTGGGAGTTGAAACCATCCGGTTGAGCAAGCAGGTGCTTGATCAGAATGCCGATGTACGCCCACACAATCACCAGGCCGTAGGGGATATCCCGGTTTTTGAAGGTGGTGTAGGCACCAATTGCCAGTCCAATCAAGAGGATGGCGATTGTCCAGGCAACTTCTGAGATACCGAGCAAGTTCACATTGCTGCCCAAGAGGCTCACCAGCAGCACGGTGGCGTTGGCGATGGTTGCGACAGTAATCCAACCAAAGTAGACGCTGAAGGGAAGGCGAATAAAGACTTTTTCGTTGGCAGTTAGTTTTTCTTTGTTGATGCGGATGGTAATTAGCGCAAGGCAGACCAGGATGACCAGCATGAAAAGCATTGACAGGGGTATAACCTTGTAATGCCAAGAGAAGATCCAACCGACATTAGCCAGCGATGAGATGGCAAACAAGGTCCCGACCTCTGTGAGCAGGGCGGTTTTGACCTCTTCACCTTTTTTGCGGGAAAGACCGAGTTGATAGGCAGTGTGTCCTGCGAGTAAAAAGTAGATGACACCCCAGACGATAAAAGTAATACCGGCCGGCGCAAATAAATTGGGGTAAGAATCCGAGATAGCCCCGGTATTCATGCCATTGATCGGTAGCGCGTTGGCGAGGCCGTTGACGATGACCATAGCAAGATAAGTAAAAAGAACGATAATGCTGATTGAAGTTAACTTCTTCATATTTCTCCTCTTTTTGTTTAGTACAACCTTAATATTTTATACAAGATGTTCTTGGGACTGCTTGGATCTGTATAGGCTTTGTTTAATTGAGACCAAGTTCAACCAATTATTTGTTTTATAACATGAGTTCGAACTCAAGTTCGTGCTTGATCGGGATCCATTTCGCCCTCTGAGGGGGATCTCCGGTTTTAGCGTTCGTGCCTGTTTGATACTGTCATAGTGCAGTTTCACCAGGTCAAACCCCCGCTTTTGATAAAAACGGATGGCATCGATGTTGTCATTGGTAGTGATCAAGCTGATCTTCTGGCAGTTCTCAGCTCTTGCAATGGTTATTACTTTTTCCAACAGAGCTGTTCCAATCCCCTGACCTTCGTGCAGACTATCCAGCGACGTAATCTCGAGGAGACCACCCCGGATCCGATAGGTGATCAGACCTGCAAATGCGTCATTTTCCTTTGCCACGAGGCCTTCAACCGCGGTCATATCCACAATCTCTCCACGAATGGTCATTTCCGTGGTGAACCAATGATCCCTGATGAAAGTGTTAATCAGCTCTCGGTTTTCATTGCTTATTGCGAGGTATTCCATAGAATTGTTTCCGCCGTTGCTCCAGAATGACTCACGTTGAACCTGGTTGAAATAAAGTATGTTGATACGACAGGTTGCCCTTATAGATTGAATAAATATAGGTGTCTTTTAGGATAGGTTTGCCCTGTTCATCCTTCCAGAACCAGATATTCTTTTCAGATGCGATTCCCGAGAGAAGCCCAGTCTTTCCAACAGTCTCCAGGAGCTCTGATTTTCGGGGGTGCATTCCGCATAGATCCTCTCGATACTTCTTGAAAACGCTTCACGGATCAATACCGCGCAGCTTTCTCTGGCATAACCTTGCTTCCAATAATCCTTATTAAACACGAAAACAAGCTCAAGAGTATCGTTGTCTCTTTTTCCGAGATACACATTGCCGATCATTTTGCCGTTGGATTTCAGTTCGACCGCGAATATCTCATCTGATGAGATTCGCCGATCAAGCTCTTCCTAAACTTCTTCCAAAGACCTTGGCCGGTATGGCTCAAACTTTACGACTTCCGGGTCAGAAAGATACTCGAGGAGATCCAACATATCATTTTCGGAAAATCTACGCAATAATAGTCGTCCAGTTTCTATCAGCATTTATTGAGGTATAGAAAAAATGGTCATCCAGCTATCCCCTATGTCGAGGAAGCTGCCCTGGATAGCTTTATCTAACTTGACGAATGCCATTTTCTGAGTGACTACTCCGCTAAAAGTCTTTTTAACGCATTAAGGATTTCTATGGGTGTAGGGTCCTCACCATAAGCCAGAGCCAGGTAATAGGCTA
>WOZC01000151.1 GCA_011620465.1 Anaerolineaceae bacterium
CCGCGGCAATCAGCGGTGCTGAAGTTACCCAGGAAATGAACCCCGCTGTCCCCTATACGATCGAAGAGTATGTGCGTGAAGCCAAACTTGCCCACGAAGCCGGCGCAGCGATCATTCACCTGCATGCCCGCTTCGATGACGGCACCCCTACACAGGATCGCGAACGCTTTCGATTGTTGATCGATGCCATTCGGGAAACATGCCCCGAAGTGATCATCCAGCCTTCCACAGGAGGCGCTACAGGCATGACCGCTGAAGAACGTCTTCAACCTACTGAGCTGGATCTGGAAATGGCGACACTGGACTGTGGAACGATGAACTTTGGTGGTGATGAGATTTTTGTCAATACCGAGAACATGATCATTGAGTTTGCCGAACGGATGAACCAACGCGGTATCAAACCCGAGTTGGAGTGCTTTGATAAGAGCCATGTGGATATGGCATTGCGCCTTGTTCGCAAGGGTCACATCAAGCCGCCTTTACACTTCAACTTTGTGTTGGGCGTAAATGGTGGGGCTACCGGTACACCCCGCGACCTGCTGTTCCTCAAAGAATCGCTTCCAGAAGGCGCAACTTTTACCGTAACCGGGGTTGGACGCTGCCAGCTTGATATGAACGTGATGGGCATGCTCCTAGGCGGTCATGTACGTGTGGGTTTTGAAGATAACCTGAAATATAACCGGGAACGAATTGCAGTCTCAAACGCTGAATTTGTTGAGCGTATCGTGAGGATCGCCAGGGAATTGAACCTTGAAATCGCAACGCCAGCAGAAGCCCGTCAAATTCTGGGCTTGCCTGTGCGTGTTAATTAACAGATAATTTTTGGAGGATTTTGATCTATGACAATGGGCAATAAGTATGGTGCGCACCGCGTAATTGAACCAAAGGGGCTGCTGCCACAAGCCGCTCACAAAATTGACAACACGATGGAGATTTACGATAACGAGATCTTGATCGATGTTTCAGCGCTGAATATTGACTCAGCCAGCTTCAGGCAACTTTGGACCGCATCTGGGCATGACGAACAACGCCTTCGAGAGATGATTCTTGGAATCGTCGGTGAACGAGGCAAAATGCAAAATCCGGTCACTGGCTCTGGCGGTATGCTGATGGGTAGTGTTGCCAAAATTGGACCCGCCTTGCTGAACCGAAATGACATCAAAGTCGGTGATCGCATCGCATCCCTGGTTTCACTTTCACTCACTCCCCTGTACATCGAAGAAATTCTGGCAGTGCATCCTGAAATCGATCGGGTCGATATCAAAGGACAGGCAGTCCTGTTTGAGAGCGGTATTTATGCCAAATTACCTGAGGATATGCCTGAAGCATTAGCCCTGGCAGCCCTGGATGTTGCCGGCGCTCCTGCTCAAACTGCGAATATCGTCAGACCCGGTGATTCCGTCCTCATTTTAGGTGCCGGCGGTAAGAGCGGTATGCTGTGCGGTTACGAAGCGATGAAACGCGTTGGAGTCTGCGGCAATGTGGTTGGAATGAGCCGGAATAACCGCCCCGAAAGAATACTCCTGGACAACAAGTTTGTGCACAAATTCTTTGTTGCCGATGCCCGCAATCCAATGGAAGTGCTCGAGAAAGCCCTGGAATGTAACGACGGAAAAGAGTACGATGTTGCCATCAACGTTGTCAACATCGAAGGTACAGAGATGTCTACGATCTTACCGGTGCGTGAAGGTGGACTGGTCTACTTCTTCAGCATGGCAACAAGCTTCACACGGGCTGCCCTGGGTGCTGAAGGGATCGGTAAAGACGTGAATATGATCATCGGAAACGGTTATGCGCGTAACCATGCCGAGATAACCCTGCAGGAATTACGTGAATCCCAAGCGCTGCGTGAAATTTTTGAAAAGAACTACATCTAAACCTGTGAAAGAGACTGCTTTTATTGCGGCAGTCTTTTCCTTCACTAGAGGAGTCAGGGCATGAAAGCTGAAGAAAAATATATCAACAAACAGGGTGAAGCCAGAAGGAGAACACTCTTTCCTGATATCTCTGATGAAAAATGGAACGACTGGCACTGGCAGGTGTCGCATCGAATTTCTGATGTCGACACACTCAAATTGTATCTGCCGCTTACTGAAGAAGAGGAAGAAGGCTCTAGAAAAGCTTTGGAGACTTTCCGGATGGCGATCACACCTTACTATCTGACTCTGATCGATCCCAATGACCCCAACGACCCGGTCAGAAAACAAGCTGTTCCAACGGGAGATGAAGCCTACCGCAGCCCGGAAGACCTGGAAGATCCGCTCGAAGAAGACGGAGACTCCCCTGTGCCGGGTCTCACCCACCGCTACCCTGATCGAGTGCTTTTTTTGATTACCGACCAATGCGCCATGTACTGCCGGCACTGCACCCGCCGGCGTTTGGCAGGGCAGAAAGATGGTTCGCGGACTCGACAGCAAATTAATGATTGTATCGAATACATTCGCAACACTCCGGCTGTGCGGGATGTCTTGCTTTCCGGCGGTGATGCGCTGCTGATGAGCGATGACCGCCTCGAGTATATCCTCTCTGAGTTGCGCAAGATCGACCATGTCGAAATCATCCGCATTGGCACGCGTACACCTGTTGTGCTCCCTCAAAGGATCACACCAGAATTCTGTGCCATGATCCGCAAGTATCACCCGGTTTGGCTGAACACGCATTTCAACCATTCCAACGAATTCACCCCGGATTCCATGCTGGCTTGCAACAGGCTGGCAGATGCAGGTGTGCAATTGGGCAACCAGTCGGTGTTGTTGCGTGGTGTCAACGATTGCGTGCATGTGATGCGAAAACTGGTAAACGGTCTCGTCTACATGCGCGTCCGCCCGTATTACATTTACCAGTGTGATCTTTCTCTCGGGCTCTCTCATTTCCGTACGCCGGTCGCAAAGGGTCTTGAGATTATCGAGGGCTTGCGCGGTCATACTTCTGGCTTGTGCGTGCCGACTTACGTTGTCGATGCGCCAGGCGGCGGTGGAAAGATACCGGTCATGCCCGATTACCTCATCTCACAAAGTCCTGACCGTATCGTTTTACGCAATTTTGAGGGCGTAATCACGACCTATAAAGAGCCCGAAGATTATAAGAATGAATGTCACTGCCCGGCTTGCCGTGGCGAGCAAGAAGTGGAATTGATTGGTGTTGCTGGATTGCTGGCTGGTCAACGAATGACGCTGGAGCCAGTGGGTTTGGCGCGCAATCGCAGGAAGCATAAGGAGTAAATACGAGTATCACGGATGCGTTGATGACTGAGGCAGGCAGCGAACTGCTTGACCTTGCCAGGCTGGAGGAACTGCAATCTCTGGCTTTGATCGGCTTATCAAAAAATGCTGGCAAAACCACCTGCCTGAACCACATCATCAACGCCTGGCATACCTCTGGTCAAACACGTCCGCTCGCACTTACTTCGATTGGCAGAGATGGCGAAGTAGAAGACATAATCAGCGGTAGGTTAAAACCGCGCATTTATATCCCTGCTGGAACACTCATTGCCAGTGCCGAGAGTGCCTTACAGCGCAGCGACGCTCTGCTTGAGATCCTTGAGCTTTCCAATGTTCGCACCGCCTTTGGTGAAGTGATCATCTGTCGCGCGCTCAGCGATGGCTATGTTGAGCTGGCTGGACCAAGCGCTTCAGAAGGGATCACGGTTATCTCGGATTTGTTCCGCCAGCATGAGCCTGACTGCCTGTTTGTCATCGATGGCGCCTTATCCCGACGATCACAAGCTGGTTCTGGTGTCAGTGAGGCAGTGATCCTGGCAGTTGGCGCCGTTACTTCGGCTGTCCCGGAAATATTGGCTGATAAAACCGCCTTTGCCCTAGATTTGCTGCAAACCCCGTTGATCGGTGGCAGGGAACAAAGCGAATTAGCAGCGGCGATCGCCAATAATCCATACGCACGCGGCATCTTACTCAATAAGGTAAAAGACCAATCGGAAATACTTGCGATCGACTTGCCAAGCCTGGTTGGATTTGGGCAGGATATCTCCAAAGAACTGAAGGAGAACACATATCTGCTCTACTTGAGTGGCGCAGTTACTGATCAGGTGGTCATAGAACTGCTAAAAGAGCCCAATTTTGCCAACCTAAAGCTGGTGGTGGAAGACGGCACCCGCTTGTTTCTCAAACCAGAGACCATGCGGAAACTTCACAATCAAAAAATCGAATTGTTTGTGCTGAATGAGCTTGATGTCCGCCTGGTTTGCCTGAACCCAACACGTTCCAATGGGCAGCAGCTTGACCCGCAACCCTTTCTGGCTGCTTTACGCCAAAAGATCACCGGCATTCCGGTAGTCGATTTCGGACCCGCTAATATGTGAGCCAGGTATGCACTCATCGGTCATGATCACTTCAGAATTGTTAAACCAGGTGGGACTACCTGCTGTTCTTGAAGTTTGCTATTGTCGCACACCCCAGGGAAGCCAGTTGAAAAACGCTGTCAGGTTCTATGACAACGCAACAAGAAGCGATTTGGAGCAGGAACTTGAGGCTATAAGCCGCCTGACATCCTTGATTAAGCAAAAACATCCCCAGCTAATCGAAGCATTGACCCAATTGACGAGATTACGGGAGTTACGCGGGACGTTAAGCCGACTTGAGAAGGGTGGCTTGCTGGACGACACCGAATTCTTTGAGCTCAAAGGCGCTTTGGCAGTATTTAGCCGGCTGAGTAAGCTTTCAGCAGTTCTGGAAGCAGCTTCAGTGAAATTTGAAGACACAGCTGATGCGGCTGCCCTCCTGGACCCTGGCAACAAGAACAATCCGGCTTTTCATATCTATGACGATTACTCTCCTGCGTTAACAGAGATCCGCGCCAGGAAGAAGGATCTCGAGAGGCAAATTAGCCAGAGCAAAGACGCGCCGCGAAAAACTTTGCTCACCAAAAGAGCCCTTGTCATTGCAGAAGAGGACCAGGAAGAAAAACGGATCCGCTGGGAGCTGGGGGCGAAACTATCAAAATGGCTTCCGCAGATGCAGCATAACGTTGATGCTTGTGGCTTGCTCGATTTCCGCCTGGCAAAAGCCGATTTGGCTGTCCGCTGGAATGGGTCTTTGCCAATCTTGGTAAAAACGGCTCAGCCTGCTTCCCTGGTGAATGTCCGGCATCCTTTGATTGCAGCCTTCCTTGAAAAGCATGGGATGGAGTTCACACCAATTTCAATCGAACTTCGCAAAGGCACAACGGTTTTAAGCGGTGCCAATATGGGTGGAAAAAGCGTAGCACTCAAAACAGTTTTTTTGGCACTGCTCATGACTCAGTTGGGGTATTTCCCTGTTTGTGAGAGCTTGCAAACACCCCTGTATGATTTCTTTGCCTTCGAATCCGACCAGGAAGGTGACGTTTATCGTGGGCTTTCATCCTTCGGACTCGAAGCGGTTAAAATTCGGGATCACTACCGCAGGAGCAAAACCCAGCAAGGTTTCATCGTCATGGATGAGCCATGTAAGGGCACGAATCCAGCAGAAGCGACCGCCATCGTGCAGGCTTTGTGCAAGAGTTACGGCACGTCCGACAGTACTTTCTTTATCGCCTCGCATTACCCGGTCTCTACAGAACCAGGCATTCGTTTTTACCAGGTCAGGGGTATTCGCCCTGAGGCTCTGGCACAACTGCCTGCTTATCATCACGAAAAACAGGTTATTTCAGAAGACGAGCAAGAAGGACCAGCAACCGGGATCCCTATACTGGCGAGAGCGGACCACCGGGAGGATTTGATTCGTGTTCGTCGCATTCAAGATTTAATGGACTATCGACTGGAAGAAATTGATGACGCTCATTCAATTCCATCCAGCGCAATCAAGATTGCCGAGCTGCTGGGAGTGGATGAGGCGCTGCTCCAGGAAATGAAAACAGCTTGGCAGGAGGAACAATGGCAACCCTTAGATTAGATTGGGAGAAAGTTGCTCAGGCACGTGAAGCCGCAAAACAAATTGCGGAAGACACCAACGCCTACACCCAGCAATTCACAACAACAACGATAGAACGCTCAATATGCCGTTTGCTTGGTATCGATGGCGTTGATGCTGTAGGCGTGCCCCTGCCGAATGTCGTGGTGGATCAGCTTATGTCCCGCCAAATGCTTGGGCACGGTGCGGCATATTGGCTTGGTCAAGCGGCGATCTCGTTGAGTAAAGAACCACAGGAACTGGCTGAGGCAATTGCCAGAGGCGAACTTGACCTGACCCAGATTGACCCAGTGGATCCGTTTGAGATCCAACTTTGGACGGAAAAGAAAGCTGATGAAGCGCTCTCAATCATTCATCGCAACCGTCTCATCCGCGAAGAAAAGGTGCGCCAGTTTGGCGATCACAGCGGACCCCTGCTCTATGTTATTGTGGCGACGGGCAATATTTATGAAGATATCGTCCAGGCAAAGGCAGCTGCCAAGCAAGGCGCAGACGTGATCGCTGTGATCCGCACAACTGGTCAAAGTCTGCTCGATTATGTTCCATTTGGTGCTACTACCGAAGGTTTTGGCGGGACCATGGCTACACAAAAAAACTTCCAACTGATGCGGGAAGCTCTCGATGAAGTTGGTGAAGAACTGGGTCGTTACATCCGCCTGTGCAATTATTGTTCGGGGTTATGTATGCCCGAGATCGCCGTTATGGGAGCTTTGGAGCGCCTGGACGTCATGCTCAATGATGCCTTATATGGGATCTTATTCCGGGATATCAACATGCAGCGTACGCTGATCGATCAATCTTTTTCCCGGTTGATCAACGCAGCTGCCGGGATCATCATAAATACCGGTGAAGATAATTATCTGACCACCTCAGACGCATATGAAGAGGCGCATACCGTGCTTGCCTCTCAGTTCATCAACGAACAATTCGCTCTGCAGGCAGGTTTGCCTGAGGAGCAGATAGGACTTGGACATGCATTTGAGATGAACCCGGAGCTCAAAAACGCTTTCTTATACGAATTTGCCCAGGCACAGATGGCACGCCAAATCTTCCCCAACGCTCCACTAAAGTACATGCCTCCCACGAAATTTAAGACAGGTGATATCTTCAAAGGGTATGTTCAGGATGCCTTGTTCAATATTATTTCCGTTATCAGTCATCAGCGCATTCACTTGCTGGGGATGTTGACCGAAGCAATCCATACGCCTTTTATGGCAGACCGTGCACTCGCGATCGACAACGCTCGCTACATTGCCACCAGTATGGCGGATCTTGGCAACGATATCGAGTTTCGCGAGGGTGGAATCATGGAACAGCGTGCTAACGAGGTGCTCGATTTAGCGCTCGATTTGCTCGAAAACATCCGAAAGGACGGCTTGTTTCGCACGCTTGAAGAAGGTCGTTTTGCCGGCGTAAAACGTCCTTTCGAAGGCGGTAAGGGGCTTTCAGGAGTTGTGTTTAAGGAAGACCAATACCTCAATCCATTCATTCCCTTGCTATTGGAAGAGGCTCGGATTGGATCGGAACGGTATCACCTCAGCAAGTTACAATCGGATCAAGGAGAGAAATATGAGTAAAGGTTTATATTCCAGCAAAAAGGGTGAACTTGATTCCAACCTGGACCTCACCCACCTGAGACCGTACGGCGACACGATGAACGATGGCAAAGTGCAGCTCTCTTTTACTCTGCCAGTTCCCGACAGTGAAGTTGCCGTTGAAGCTGCCAAGCAGCTGGCGATGAAGATGGGTATCGTGGAACCGATAATTACCCATCATGCACCACTTGATAAGGACTTTAGCTTCTTTGTAGTATATGGTAGCTTGAGTTATTCGGTAGACTACACGCAAATACATGTAGATTCCGTGGATGTCAACATGATGACGATGGAAGAGACTGACCTTTTCATTCAACAAAATTTCGGACGAAAAATCAAAGTGATTGGCGCGAGCACAGGGACTGACGCCCATACCGTTGGGATTGATGCCATTCTCAACATGAAAGGCTATGCCGGGCACTATGGCTTGGAACGTTATAAGATGATCGAAGCACTTAACTTGGGCAGCCAGGTCACTAATGAGGACTTCATCCGTAAGGCGGTCGAATTTGACGCTGATGTAATGCTGGTATCCCAAACTGTGACACAGAAAAACGTTCATATCCAGAACCTGACAGAACTGGTCGAACTTCTGGAAGCGGAGCGCTTGCGAAAACGCTTCTTGCTCATTATTGGCGGACCAAGGATCAATCACGAACTTGCCAAAGAACTTGGATGTGACGCTGGATTTGGACCAGGTAAATATGCGGATGACGTCGCCAGCTTTATCTGTCAGGAATTGGCTGCTCGAAAACAGCAGAACTAACAAATAGCAAAAAAGGTAGGAATCATGGACAAATTGATTCGTTTGGAAGATGCAGTAAACCTTGTGAGCGATGGAGACACGGTCATGATCGGCGGCTTTCTGGCAGTCGGCACACCTGAAAGACTGATCGATGCTCTGATCGCGAAGGGTACCAAGGATTTGACCCTCATTTGCAACGACACAGGTTTTGTAGACCGTGGTGTCGGCAAGATGGTGGTTGCCAAAATGTTCAAGAAAATTTACGCCTCCCATGTGGGCACGAACAAGGAAACCGGTCGGCAAATGCTGGAAGGCGAGACCGAGGTGGTCCTCGTGCCTCAGGGCACGCTGATCGAACAGATCAGAGCTGGTGGTTTTGGGCTCGGCGGCGTCCTGACGAAGACCGGGTTGGGGACCGAAGTCGAAAAAGGCAAGCAGGTCGTGGAAATCGATGGTGAAAAATTTCTACTCGAAAAACCTATGCGTGCCAATGTAGCCCTGTTATTCGCGGAAAAGGCGGATGTAAGAGGCAACCTGACTTTCCATGGTGCGACGCGCAATTTCAACACATACATGGGCGCAGCAGCAGACATCTCTATTGTGGAAGCTGGCAAGGTCGTGCAACTTGGTGAAATGTGCCCGGATGAGGTCGTTGTTCCTGGAGTTTTTGTGGATTTCGTTGTTGATGGAAGTGAGCTGTGATGGATAAACAACAGACGCAAGAATTCATTGCTAGACGAGTGGCATTGGAACTGCAGGATGGGGACCTTGTCAATTTGGGAATCGGGCTGCCAACGCTGGTGGCAAACTATGTTCCAGAAGGCAGAGATGTTCTCTTCCAGTCAGAGAACGGCTTTATTGGTGTAGGTCCTGCGCCCACCGAAGAACAAATAGACCCTTGCATCGCTAATGCTGGTGCGATGCCGGTAACCATCGTACCTGGGGGAAGTTTCTTCGACAGCGCCGTGTCATTTGGTATCATCCGCGGCGGACATGTGGATGTGACTGTCCTGGGAGCTTTGCAGGTAGCTGAAAATGGCGATATTGCCAATTACATGATCCCCGGCAAGATGGTGCCTGGCATGGGCGGCGCGATGGATTTGCTGAACGGCGCTAAAAAAGTGATTGTCGCCATGGAACACACCGCTAAGGGCAATCCCAAATTACTGAAACAATGTACCTTACCGCTCACCGCTGTGAATGCGGTCGATCTGATTATCACTGAAATGGGCGTGATTGAGGTCACTCCTGAGGGCTTTGTCTTGATTGAACAGAACCCGGATTACACCCTGGACGAAATCAAAGCCGCAACTGGCGCTCCACTGATCATAAGCGCTGCGTTGAAGCAGATGGCGTAGATGAGGGTTTGGATAAAAATAAATTGCAGTCTGTAAGCCGCATCTTTTTATTTAGTAGGTATAAAAACCCTCGCCAGTCTTGCGGCCGAGCTTACCACCCCGGACCATCTTGCGTAAAAGCGGGTGAGGGCGATATTTGCTGTCGCCGGTCTCGTCGTAGAGAACTTCCATGATCGCCAGGCAGACATCCAGGCCAATAAGGTCGCCTAATTCCAGGGGACCCATGGGATGGTTGGCACCCAGTTTCATGGCGGTGTCAATGCCCTCGACACTGGCAACACCATCCGCAAAGATTCCAACGGCTTCGTTGATCATTGGGACCAGGATGCGATTGACCACAAAGCCAGCTGATTCTTTGACCTCTACCGGCGTTTTGCCCAATTCGCTTGCGATTGTTTTCACGTTCTCGACCACCTCAGGTGGTGTCGAAAGACCAGGTATTACTTCCACCAATTTCATGACGTGGACAGGATTGAAAAAGTGCATCCCGACCAGGGGATGATTCAAGCCTCGAGCAAT
>WOZC01000091.1 GCA_011620465.1 Anaerolineaceae bacterium
TTTTCTACCCATAGCCAGGTTGACGCCTTGGAATGCTAAGGAGTGGTTTTGCATCATTCCGATGTTTTGATACAATTCCGGGTAATCAATGCGGGATTGATAATCCGGCTCGGCGCAAGCAACAACATATCCACCGGCTTTGGTGACACGCTTCATTTCCTTGATCACTTCCTGAGGATTTTTGAGCCAGAGCAGGAAGTAATGACAAACCGTAAAATCGAAGCTTCCGTTTTTGAATGGCAGCCGGAATCCGTTTGCACAGGTCATCGGGGAATCCGGTGAGTGACTCAATGAAAACTCACAGCGCTCCGGATCGATATCCACTCCGAAGGGTTTCAGTCCCTGGTATAAAAAATCAGGGAAAAGAGCACCTGTTCCTGAACCAACTTCAAGAACTGTCTGACTTGGTGTCGCCTTAAGCTTGTCAAATATAAAGCGGCGGAGGTTTTTGGTCCATCGGGCTTGCGTTAGATAACGGTTGTGCCAATCAGCGGTTTTCATAGGGTCTTCTTTAGGTTCTTAAAGATTTTTGATAATTTCGTTCAAATCGGTAGTAAGCAAGTTGCCTAGCAGGTTGGTGGGTGTATCTTGTGTAGTGAGAGATCCATCGGGCAGGACGGTGTAATAAGCAGGCTCGTGCTCTGATACTTCGGGGCTGAAGAGTTTTGTGTACGGGTTTGTCCGGGCAGGATAAAGCGGGTATGGCAGATCATGTTCGATCATAATTCCTTTGTTAACCAGTTGCTGGTTCAGGTGAGCAGCCTGGTCATTCGCGTCCAGCTCAGCGGCGTAAAAACTGAGCGCGTTGGCACCTGCTTTAGTCAGGTCAACCGCCCAATTGTAAAGGTCTGAATCTTGATGAACCGGGAAACGAACGCAGGTGAAGAGGTCCTGATCAAAAATTTGATGTAGTTGGCGTGAATCCTGCCATCCTTGAGGGTCGAACTCGAGAATGAGGTGGTCCAACCCGCCTTCCAACAACGAATTCAGATATTCCAGGTCCTGAAACAGTCGGGGAGACGCGGAAAGAAGACCAGAAACCATGCCAAGCTCTTCGGTGTATCGAAGCAATTCAAGCAAGTCAGAACGCAGGGTGGGTTCACCGCCAATAAAAATAACCTGTGGGATTCCCGCATCAAAGGTCTTTCGGATCAGCGCTTTCCATTGTTCTGTTGAGAGCTCGCCAAAGGCACTGTTTTCTTGACCTTCCCAACGATCGGTCAGGCAAAGGTTGACCCGTAAAGGCGTGTCTGTAGGTTTTTCAGTGCTTAAGGTGTCAAAACCGGTATCGGTCATCAAGGGAGCCAGATCGGGGTTGCTAATAATAGTCAAAATCTCTTCATCAAAGCGCTTCAAATCTGCCATGAGAGGGGCTTGATCAACCTGATAGCGCTGCAAAGAAAGATCAAGGATTTCGCTTTCTGATTTCCCCTGCATTTTCAACCAGGCAAAATAAGTACCGGTCTGGTTGAGGCGCAGGATGGAGGCAGCATTGACGATCAGGATGCCCGTTTCATCTGGCAAGACCCGTAAATGCAGGCGATATTGAATCGGCTGCCCTTCGGGTGTATGGTATGAATAAAAACCAGTGGGTGTAGGCTGGAATTGAGCTGGCGTTGCGCGTAGTGTTTGTGGCATGGCTATCTCCTGCTGATCACTAAATCACGATATATTGGCTCTGGTTTTTGCTGATCCCTGGCAAGCGGGCAGCCTCCGCCGCACTCCTGCAAGAAATCACAATATTTACATTCATCTGGTATGTTCTGGCGGTTGCGCAGGTTAAGGCAGAGCGGGTGGTTCCAGATCTCGCTCCACGGATCACTCAAGATGTTCCCGACTGCCTGGTAATACGATTGGCAGGGGATAACGCTGCCATCCGGTTCTACGCACATGTTGTAATATGCGGCTGTGCAGCCTTTTACCCCCAGATCGAGCATGAGCGGATCGAAATGGCAATACTGAGTGGGGGTGTACCAGATCAGGCGCTGGTGGTTACGGTTGGTTTTTTCAATTGCCAGCGAGAGCAAACCCGGAAGTTCTGTTTCTTTAAGACCAGTTTCCACTGTTTTGCCTTTACCAGAATAGATCAATGCATTTAATCCGACGGTTGGTACACTTTCGTGTGCAAGGAATTCAAGCGTCTCCTGGAGTTGCCCCACATTGTTATTGAGCAGCGTGGTGTTGGTCATCATGTATAAGTTGCTGTTGACGACATTGCGCAGCCCAGCCAGGGTCTTTTCCCAGGCACCGGGTCGGCGCACCATTTGATCATGGATTTGCGCGTCATGCGATTCGACCGTGATCTGTACATGATCGAGCCCTGCCTTGACAAGGCTATCAAGAAACGCCTGGTCACCAAGGCGAATACCATTAGTGTTGATGCCAGTGACCATTCCTTTTTGGTCAGCATAAGCCACCAGTTCAGGCAGATCATCGCGAAGGGTCGGTTCGCCACCGGTGAAAACCACATGCGGGATGCGAATCTCCCAAAGCTTGTCGATCACCGACTTCCACTCTGTTGTTGTGAGTTCCGGATAGTTTCGGCTGCGGGCATTGTAGCAATGGGCACAATCGTTGTTACAACGGTACGTGATCGCCAAATCCATGCGGTAGGGAGCGCTCAATTTTGCTGAAAAAGGCATGTTAGTTGACAGCCCAAGGTCACAAATTGGGCAGGCAGTGCTGTTTTCATCAGTCAGCGCTTCAATTTTTGCTATAGTTGTCTCGTAATCTGTCTGCAGTGCCGCTTCGGACGCATCGAATTTGTCATGTAACATCTCGATCGCCTCAGTCTTCTCAACCTTGTTAAGGTGAAAGTAAGCCATCAGCAAAGCGCTCTGGTTCAGGTAAATGATTTTGGAGGCATTGATTACCAGCAAACCTGAACGATCTTCGTCCACGCGAAGATGCAGTCTGGATTTCTGACGATCATCAGCGATGTCAAATTTATAGATTCCAGGTTCTGGCAAAGTAAGCAATGAATTTTTCATCAACGATGATCCTTTTTAGCGACCACCACCAGCACAAGCACAGGCGCAACCCGCGCATGCGCAGGCGCAGGCGCAAGAACTGCCCCCACCTCCACCGCGGAAACCACTGGAACCGCTGCTTGGTCGGCTGACCGGGATCGGGTTGGTGCGATTTGTCACGGCGCTGGTAAAGCCAGTCAGATCGCCAACAACACCAGCAGACACTGCGGTAGCACCGTTGATGATCGAGGCGGCAAAGTCCGAACCGGGAATGTTGGGCATGGAGAAGGATGGTTTGGAGCCACCACCTCCTGAAACCGACGAGACAGGGCTGGCAAGCCCGGATGAACCACCTGAGGCGGGTGCGGCGGTGAATCCCGGGTTATAGAGAGGCCACCAGCGTGGGATGAAAACTGGGGTGTTAATAAAGGTTTGCTGCGTACGGTTGTTGAACTGATCGTCCAGCATGGTCCATTCAAGCGTGTGATCAAACTGAGCACTTTTGATTTCAGGGGTTTGAGCACTTTCAACTGCCAACCAGGCACGCCGAATGATGTCATTATAGTAAGCCTTGGTTTCAGCCGGGCTGAAGCCCTTCATCTTTTCCTGCACGACATCGACCAACTGGGTCAGCATCGCCTGGAGGGAACGACGCTGTTTGTCCTTGCCTGTCTCAGAAAAAGCCTTGATGAAATCGGTCTCATATTCGTAGAGACCTTCGGGCAGGGGTTCATTAGCCTTGATGGTTAACGGATCTTTTTCTACCACGGTAATGGCTTCTTTTTTAAGCAATCCGAAGAGGATCATGGTCAGGATCTTATCGAGCGGATCCCCAAGTAAGATGCCAGCTTCTACGGCAGTCAACCCCCGCCGGATCCCTTTGCCATCGACGGCTAATTTTGGCGGGAAGTACTGCAATTTGCGGGCAGAGGTTTGCTTTTGTTCAGCCCTTCTTGAGAATATTCCTATCCCGATGAAGAAGATTACTCCTAATATGCAAGGCAGGCTGCGAAGCAGATTGCTGACAAAACCACCAATTCCACTAATATCTCCTGAAGAGCCGGGTTCTTCGTAATTATTTGGATCGGTTAGTACACCTGATGGCACAGCACTGGCAGGAAATGCCGCTCCAAATTCGTATTCTGTGTGCACATCTGCGTTGTCTGTAAACCAAGAGTAGTAAACCCGACCATCTTGGGTCTGGGCTGCCTCACTGATGTTCTCTCCAGGCCAGTTTTTGGGATCGTAGTAAACCCCTTCCTCTGAACTGACAGCTGGAGGCAATATGATTGTCATGCGGTAGGTTGTGTTTTGGGAACGGTCGTTCTCTGAGACAAAATAGCTGGGAGTGAACTGAAAATTAACGTAATTTTCGCGATCATCCTGGTCATATGGGAAAAGAATGTCCGTGATGCCGGGAATCGTGGCTATGACTGTTCCTTGAGCTCCTGGTTGGATCGCCAGGTTCTTTAATGCCAGTTCTGCGCCATTTACGTAGGCAGAGTTGTTGACTTCGGGCATTGGTTGACCGTCGATAGTCGCTTCAATTTTGCTCAGATCGTAGTTTGCATAAGGTAAACCAAGGTCGATGAAATCGATCGGGCTGGCAGAGTCATCATTCTGGAAAACCATGTAATAGTACAGGGTCACGCTGCCATCTGCTTCAATATAAGCTTCCACTTCGTATGTCGGAAGGGTAAAGCGGTAGGTTTGAGCATGGGATGGCGTGGCAGGGAGGATCGCCAGCAGTACCACCAGCAAACCGACAGCGACCAGAAGAAAGCGTTTGTCAAATCGGGTTGTTACCATTTGGGATCCTCGGTCAGATTGTAGGTGGTCCCACAATTGGGGCAGGTTACTACCGGCGCGCCATTCACCATGGTAATGTCTTTTGACGAAAGAGGCGCTCCGCAGGAGAGACATTTCATGGTATCCATTTGAATGCTTCCAGGAAGATCGAGATTTACGTTATAGACGGTGTCACCAGCAGCCTTTGCTTTGGCAGCCAGGCGTACTCCAGCGAAAATCAGGGCAAATCCAATCAACAACCCAATGATCCCTACGATGAGCCACCATGCTTGGCCAGTATCGCCAAAGGAGCCTAAAATAAACAGAAATGAGAGAATGATCGCGATTGCTGCTAGTATGTAAGAGATGATGCTGCCGGTTTTCATATTGAACTCCTTCTAGAGTTGTCTCTATGAATATATTATCTCAGGATAATCGGGTAAACCTAATATAATATAGTCCTATTGATGATAACATCAAACTAAAGACCTACGTTTTATTACATAAAAATTATACCTAAGGCGACCATGAAAAGTAACGATGTTCCAGAAATTGTAGTATCCCGACTGCCACTTTACCTGCAGACCCTGAACCAGCTTTTGAGAGATGGAAAAAGCGTGGTTTCCTCGTCAGAATTGGGTGACAGGCTCAAAATGACCCCATCGCAAATCAGGCGGGATCTTTCCCACTTTGGCGGGTTCGGTAAACAAGGAACTGGCTATGACATCATTTCCCTGATGGAATCACTGCGAAGTATCTTGAATTTAAATCAAATCTGGAAGGTCGTTCTAATAGGGGTTGGGCACGTTGGTCAAGCGCTGCTGAATTATGATGGTTTCAGCCGGAAAGGCTTTGAGATCGTGGCCGCTTTCGATGAATCTCCAAAAGTGATCGGTAAGAAATTTGGGGGTCTGGAGGTGAAAAGTGTTGATTTGTTGGAAACGGCAATCTGCCAAATACCGGTTGACATTGGTGCAATCACAGTACCGGCTGAGAACGCGCAGATGGTTTGTGACCGGTTAGTAAAGTGTGGAATTCGGGCGATTCTGAATTATGCCCCTGTTGCGCTGGAAGTTCCTGAAAGTGTGCAGGTCTCCAACATCGATCCGGTTTTGAAACTGCAAAAGATGACGTACTATTTGAAATGATTCTTCTTTATTGTGCTATGCTCGGCCAGGAAACCGGCAAAATCAAGAAAACCTTCATCTTTTCCGATTAAGAAGGTTCTCAGACCGAGAACATGTAAAAACTATCGTGATTGGCTTCTCTGGATCACTTCCAACATTGGGAAAGCTTTTGCCAGACCCTCCACTGTGCAGGTGACCGGGTTTTCGACCACATATGCTGGAATGCCCAGCGCTATTGTTAGGTATTTATCCAGACCCTTCATTAACGAGGTTCCGCCACAAAGCGCGACTCCGCGATCGATGATATCCGAAATCAATTCCGGAGGGGTCTTTTCGAGCACGCGTCGAATCGTGGCGACAATTTCTTCCAAGGGCGGCTGCATGGATTCCACGATTTCGTTGGTGGTTAGCGAAGCAGGTTTTGGAAGACCGGAAACCTGGTCCTGCCCTTGGATTTCCATGGTTTTTTCATCCTCGGTCGGAATTGCAGCGCCAATATTGAGTTTCAACTGCTCAGCAGTTGTTTGACCAATGACAAGACCGTATTTTTTGCGAACATAGTTGATGATAGCATCATCGATGCGCAAGCCGGCTGTTCGGCTGGTCTCGGCACTGACAATACCTGACATGGAAATAACAGCAGCCTGGGCTGTTCCCGCTCCAAGCGAAATGATCATATTGCCGGTAGGCGTGTTGATGGGTAAATCGATTCCAATTGCGGCTGCCAAAGGTTGTGGAACAAGGTTGACTTCGCGTGCGCCTGCGCCGAGTCCAGCCTCCTGGACAGCTCTGCGTTCGACACTGGTTACGCCATAGGGGGTTGAAATGATCAACCGGGGGCGGAAGAAGAGCGTCGGTCCGGTCACTTTTCGGATCATTTCACGCAAGAAGATTTCCGTCAACTCATATTCTGCGATGACACCATTGCGGAGCGGACGTACAACCTCGATCGACTCAGGAACACGTCCCATCATACCAAGAGCAGTTGTGCCATATTCGACCAGTTTCATCTCGTCCACTACGATCGCAACAACGGTGGGTTCTTGAATCAAAATTTGATTCCCCTCTGCGATTTGAGTATTGAAGGTGCCCAAGTCGATGCCTAATTCTCGAGAAAGTCCCATAATTTTCCTGTCATTGCGTGAGTTAACTAATTTATTCTACCATTGATGGTGTTTATTCTGGATGTCCCGATGTAGAGAAGCAAATACTTGCGAGGTTATTTAAAAGGTCCCGAATCGTCAGGGAGTGGAGAAGAATTGCAAGGCGTAACGCAGTCTTTCTTCCACATCCTGGCTGAAATCCTTTGGGATGCTTTGAACTGCTGTCTGGGCTTCGACCACGCTAAAACCAAGTGCGACCAATGATTCGATAACCTCATCATCACTGCTGGAACCCCTGAAGACCTGGTAATCACCGATATCGGGAAACTTACCCTGTAAGTGGATGACAATTTTTTGAGCGGTTTTCTTACCCACGCCTGGAACGCGCACGAAATATTCTGATTTCTCAGCTAATACCGCGTTGCGAATGTTATCCATAGAAAGATTAGAAAGGATGGCGAGCGCCAGCTTGGGTCCGACCCCATCGACTCCCAGTAAAAGGTTGAAAATAGTTTTTTCTTCCTGGGTATTGAAGCCATAAAGTGCTAACAAGTCCTGACGGATGACCATGTGAATCAACAAATGCAGCGAATCCCCAACCTGGTATTCAGTCAGCATTTTTTTGTCGACAAAAACTTCAAAGCCAACTCCCTGGACATCCAGGGTGAGCGAATCGTTGGAAATGTAATTGATGATCCCATTGAGTGAGTTAATCATGGTCTGACCTTTTTCCTGTGTTGATTATATATTTGATAAAGCATAACACCAGTAGCGACCGAGAGGTTTAAGGAGTCCAAATCCCCTTCCATTGGGATGCTGATCATGGTTTGGCAGAGTTGCTGGTAAGGAGTGGATAATCCTTTGCGTTCGCTGCCCATCATCAGTAACAGTGGGTCAGGATAGTCGAATTCGAAACAGTCTCGCTCAGCTTTGTCAGAGGTACCGATCGTGCTCATCGCGGGGTTTTGCTTCAGAAAACGCTCAAGGACAGGCAAGTCCGCCTTGAAAACGGTGACGGTAAAAATTGCGCCCATGGATGCCTTGATGGCTGCCGGGTCATAGGGATCGGTGGAATAATCGAGCAATATCAAACCTTTTGCTCCAACAGCATCACAAGTTCGTAAGACAGTGCCCAAATTTCCAGGATTTTGCACGGCTTCCAGAGCGACCCAGTTACCAGTTTTGATCCCGGATAAATTGGTCAATTCAGCCCAGTTTTGGCGGATCACAGCTGCAATTCCCTGGGGTTTTTCCTTACGTGCCAGGCTTTCGAACACTTCCTTACTGATCTCAATCAGCTCAACCGATGTGTCCACTTTAAGCTTTTCAACCAGACTTCTTCCGTAGTCACTGACCAGGAGTTCGTCACAATAAAGCAGTTCCTGGATTTGGGCGCCTGAATCAACAGCCTGACCAACAACACGCAAGCCTTCAGCCAGAAAGGTATTGTTGGCTGCACGTTCCTTGGAATCTGCAAGTTTACGTATTGCCTTGATTCGTGGGTTGCTGGTGCTGCTGATCATTGGCTCTCTATCAAACGTTGCATCTGAAGATAGCCTAAATGACATAATGCGATTGCAAGTGCGTCGGCGGCGTCATCTGGTTTGGGAATGTCATCGAGGTGGAGGGTGATTTTTACCATTTCCTGAACTTGTTTTTTATCAGCGTTTCCATAAGAGGTTACTGCTTGTTTAACGGCGTTTGGAGAATATTCTGCAATGGGCAAATTGTGTTGAGCCAGACAAAGGGTAATAACACCTCGGGCTTCACTGACTGCCATCGCGGTCTTTTGATTTTTCTGGAAGAATAACTTCTCCACCGCGCTATACTCAGGTTGATATCGCTCGATCAGGCCGGTCAGTTCCCGGTAAAGATAAATCAAACGGCTGGAGGTATCACCTTCAGCCGTTGAGTTGATTACGCCGTGTGCGATCAGTTCTGGTTCATTCAGGTCATTCAGCCTGACCAGACCGAATCCGGTGATTGCGATTCCAGGGTCAATCCCCAAAATGATCATTTATTATTCGATAGCTTCAATATGTTCGTCGCCAAACTTCAGGTTGGAGAAGACATTTTGGACATCATCGTTTTCTTCAAGAGCGTTGATTACCTTAAGGACCGCGACGGTTTGGTCGAAATCCAGTTCAACTTCCTGGTTTGGGATCATGCGTAAGCCAGCGTCTTCGATATGGAATTTTGCAGCTACCAGGCTGTCAAGGATGTCTTTGAATGTATCCGCTGCACCGATGATCTCGATATAACCGTCTTCTTCCGTGACGTCATCTGCGCCGCCTTCCAGAGCTGCTTCAAAAGCCTTGTCGAAGTTCTTACCATCCGACTTGACAGAAAAGACAGCCTTGCGATCGAATTGCCAGCTAACAGAACCATTGCTTGCCAGATCGCCTCCGCCTTTAGAGAGAATATGTCGCAAATCGGCAACGGTACGGTTGCGATTTTCTGTTACACATTCGATGATTGCTGCTGTACCGCGTCCAAGGTAACCTTCGTAGGTAATTTCTTCCAATTCAGCTGCGTCTTTATCTTCGCCGGTTCCGCGCTTGATGGCACGTTCAATGCTTTCTTTGGGCATATTGCTGTTTTTGGCACGATCGATGGCAAGCTCCAGTCCGACGTTCATGCTGGGGTCACCTCCACCTCGCCGAGCTGCTAAAGCAATTTCCCTTGCCAGACGTGTGAAGACTGCACCTTTCTTTGCATCGGCTGCGCCCTTCTTGCGTTTGATCGTGGACCAATGTGAATGTCCGGACATATGAATTCTCCTTAAATATGAATGAAAAACTAACCAAAAATTATATCATGAAGTCACGGCTTGGATGGATACAAACGCAGATACAAACGCTGAGGTTTGGATTAATGTGACATTTGGTAGAGCAGGAAAATC
>WOZC01000146.1 GCA_011620465.1 Anaerolineaceae bacterium
TGTTAGCTTAGCTGGCTCTCAACCCAGTCCAGCATCGCGGCGATGACCGCATCCTTCTCAGGCTCGTTGTGTGTCTCGTGATACAAACCATCCCAGCGTTTGTAGGTCACTTTGCTGCCAAGGATCAGAGCAAACTGATCCGAACCCGCCACCGGGCAGATGGGATCCGCGCTGCCGTGTGCCAGGTAGAGCGGCAGGTCCCATTCATTGGCTTTCCTCATCACGTCTTCCGCCGCCTCCATCATGAAGGCCGCCAGGCGCACGCTGGCTTTGGGGTGCACCAGCGGGTCCTCCCGATAAGCCTGGTTGCTGGCAGCGTCATGTGAAAGCCCGTCGATCGGCAAGCCGTTATTGACCGCCAAATCAGGCAGGACGTTCTTCAGCAGCCGGACGAGCGCGCGCTGCGTTTTGGACATGCTCGCCGTGTCCAGCGCGGGGCTCGTGGCGATGATGCCGGCTGGGCGTTCAGAGCCGTTCAAGCCGTAATACAACACTTCCACCGCACCCATGCTGTGCCCATACAGGAACACCGGCAGGCCTGGGTAGCGTTCTTTGGCAAGGTTTATGGCGCGGGTAATATCCTCCATCAAGCCTTCCGCGGAGTTGATCACACCCCGTTTTCCGCCTGTTTTGCCGTGCCCCTGCTGGTCAAAGCCCAGTAAGGCAAACCCTCTGGCGTTAGCCTTTTCGGCGACATGCTGATAGCGCTGGATGTGCTCGCCGAGACCATGCACCAACACAATCACCGCGCGGGCTTTTTCTTCAGGCTCCCAGACCTGCCCCCAAAGTGTTTCACCGTTTGAAGATTGAAGAGTCAATTCCCTTGTTGTCATGCTTCCTCCTGAAAGCTGAAAATTACGTGCTGTTTGAGAAAACGGTCGACCGTTTCGTAGTAATCGATCAGGTTGACTTTCTTGCGGAAGCCGTGCCCTTCCCCTTCGTAAAGCTTGTAAAGGTGCGGCACGTGGTTGCTCTGCAGCGCGCGCACCATCTCCTCCGATTGCTCGGGCGGCACCACTTTATCTTCGCTGCCCTGGAAGATCGCGACCGCGTCGCGGATCTTGTCGGCGTGGAAGATTGGCGACCAGGCGTGGTATTTCTCCGCTGCTTCAGGCAACTTGCCCACCAAAGACGCGTTGTAATGGGCTTCGAATTTGTGGGTGTCCAAATCAAGCGTGAACAAATTTGAGATGCCATACGAGCAAATTCCGGCTTTGAAAAATCCCGGGTGATGCACCAGCGCGTTCAAGACGGTGTAGCCGCCGGCGCTGCCGCCCTTGATGACCAATTTTGCCGGGTCTGCCAGCCCGCGTTCGATCAGCGCCTGGCAGCCTTCGATCGTATCCTGCAAATCGATCCTGCCCCACTCGCCTTTCAGGGCCTCGCGATACGCCCTGCCGTAGCCGGTGCTGCCGCGGTAGTTGACCGCGAAATAGCCGTATCCGCGGCTGGTGAAGAAATCCGCCTCGAGGTTGAAGGCGTCAAAAACCTGGGAGGTTGGTCCGCCGTGGATGTAAACGACCACAGGTGGCGCACCCGCAGCCTCAAAATCGGGGTTGGCGGGCGGGTAGTAGAGCCCGTGCACCGCCACCCCATCCGAGGACTGCCAGGCGAGCGCTTGAGGCTGGCTGAGGAATGCCGCGGGCAAAGAGTCGCTCTGGCTGCGGGCGATCACTTCTGTTTGTCCGCCCGAAATGCGCAGGATGCGCGGCGGTTTCGCGGCCGACTCTGCTAAGAGCGCCAGTTCCCCTTTCGCCGAGACGCAGGGCTGCTCGATTAGTGTGTAAGGGGCGGTCTCGACCTCGATGATCTCCCTGGTGTTCAGGGCGAAGCTGTAAAGGCTGGTCTGCCCGAGTTGAGTTTCGAGGAAAAAGAGCTGCTGGCTGTCGGTGGACCATGCCAGCCGGCGTAAGCCCTGCACCCAGGCAGGCGGCATCATCACCCGGCCCTGCACCAGCGTTTCCACCTCGCTGCTAGCGAGGCGCAGCACCCGTAGCTGGTCCAGTTCGCCCGCATTGCTCAGCCAGGCAAGCCTGCTGCCATCCGGTGAAAAGATCGGTTGAAAAACGGGAATGTTCTCACCCCCATCGAGTAACTTCACCCCGGAGAGGCTGCCCGTTTCTGCGTCAAGCGCCGCCGCGAAGAGCTTTGCGCCGTCCCAGGGCATGTTCGGGTGATCCCACTCCACCCAGGCGAGCAGCTTCCCATCGGGGCTCACCGCCGGCTGCATGTAAAAATCCGCGCCCTGCTTGAGGATCCTGGGCCAGGCGCTGCCATCCAGGGGGGCGATGGCGAGCACGTCTTTGTTTTCGTAAGTGTGGACGTAGATCACAAAGCGCTCATCCGGCGTGATCACCGGCGAGGCGCAGGCTCCGAATGCCGGGGTGATCGGGCGCGCCAGTCCCTCTGCGTATGGCTTGTAGTAGAGCCGCCCGTTGCGTTCGGCAAACGCCGCTCCCTGCCGCCCGGCAAAGAAATCTCCGCCGCCGTAGCCAACCCCGCCGGAGGGGTTAAGCTCGCCGCTGAGGTCAAAAGCCGCGTCGTGCGCGGGCTTGGCGAACAAGCTGGTCTTGCCGTCCAGCGATTGCGACCAAAGCAGGTAATTGCCGTCCGGGGACCACTGCACGTCGTTCAGGCGGATGCCGGCTGCCAGCATGGCAGGCGTGATTGGGGAGGGCCAGAGACCGTTTGGGAGAGCCTGTTTCGTCATTCGTCACCTCGGTTGTTAAATATTGAGCTTATTATACCCGTGAGCGGGGGGTATTCGGCCTCCTTCCAACGAGCGGCTTCCGCTTTGCCGGTTTTTGTGCTTCAAATTTCCATTTTGCCCCCAAAAATCAGTTGACGTGCTTCGCAGTGCGTGCTAAAATTGGGCTTCTCTATGGGCGCGTAGCTCAATGGTAGAGCAGCGGCCTTTTAAGCCGTTGGTTCAGGGTTCGAGCCCCTGCGCGCTCATTTTTTCCCCTGGTTGAAAAACCGGGGGCTTTTGCTTTCTTTATGGCCTTCCCCCATGATTGTGCCGGTCTTACTTGGAGACCGGACGGTCAGAAGCCTTTCATGGTCAGGAGACCATGTAAGATCAAGCGATGGGCTTCCCTTGGGGGCTGCTTGCGTGCCGGAGGCTAAGCTGGATCCCGCCGTGAAACGGACGGGAGGCTGAAGAGGGGCTTTCCGAGCAGTCTATTGTATCCGGCGGAGTGGTGAAAAGAACATCGTTTCGTTCTACGTTCATAAAGGCAGATCGCCACGCTACGCTCGCGATGACGACAGTCCGTCTTTGCGACTGCTTGCGTACAGAGTAGGAGCGAAGCGACGTGGAAATCTGCTTTTCATTGCCTTAGTTGGAGACCGAGCGGTCAGAAGCCTTTCATGGTCAGGAGACCATGAAAGATCACGCCTTGGGCTTCCCTTGGGGGGAGCTGCCTCCCGCCGTGAAACGGACGGGAGACTGAAGAGGGACTTTCCGATTGCATCTGGCGGAGTGGTGAATAGAACACCATCCCGCCCTACTATGTTTGGGTAACCGCTTGCGCGAGAATTGGAGACCGGACGGTCAGAATCCTTTCATGGTCAGGAGAACATTTAAGATCAAGTTTTGTTGACACATTTTTCTCAATTTATGTATAATAATCTTATAACGTGAACAGCTCAGTGGGTTTTTCAAGTCTTGTAATAAAGCAAATCTACGACACGTCGACCGATAATTTGGTCGAGGATTTTTTTGAACCGCTTCTGCGAAAATCGAAGACTTACGATAGGGGAGTGGGTTTTTTTAGTTCTGGTTGGCTAAAAGTTAACTCTAAAGGTTTTTCTGAGTTTGCTTCGAATGGAGGACACGCTAGGTGGGTTACCAGTCCGATTTTAACAGAAAAGGACTGGGAGAATATGTGTTTAGGTAATGAGGCTCGGCAGAATGAGTTATTGTATTCAATCCTCTCAGACTCGATAATCGATCTTCAAAATTCACTTGCGCATGATGAACTTTCTGCTCTAGCATGGTTGATCGCTGATAATATAATCGACTTTAAGTTGGCATTGCCGCGCAATCAATTGTCAGGAGAATTCCACGATAAATTTGGAATATTTACGGATGCAGAAGAAAACAAAGTCGCATTCTCTGGCTCTTATAACGATAGTATCCAAGGTTTGAGAAACTACGAATCGATTACAGCTTTCTGTTCTTGGGACGAAAGTTCAAGAGCGATTGTCGAAGCTGAACAGCTTAGGTTTAACAAACTTTGGCAAGATGAAGATCCAAATGTCAGGGTTTTTGATATTCCTCAATCGATTAAGAATAAAATTATAAACCTTCGAAAAACTCCGCGTCCTTATGAGCGAGTGAATACTCAAGCAGACAGTTTTGTCACTCTTCCTAACCCTGTTCACCCTTCAATTCCTATAAATCTAAGCATTAGAGATTATCAAGAAGAAGCAGTCAAAGCTTGGTTTGACAATTCAACTTTGGGTTTTTTTGAAATGGCAACTGGTACAGGCAAAACGATAACTTCTTTGCTTGCAGCAATTCGATTTTATGAATTACATCAAAAGATTGCACTAGTAATTACATGCCCTTATAAGCATTTAGTGGATCAATGGGAAGATGAAGTAAGAAAATTTAACTTCTTACCAATCAAGGCATACGAAGCATTTTCTGCATGGAGTAATGATTTAGGTAACAAAATAATGGCATATAACCACGATGATATAGATCATCTGTGCGTAATTACT
This sequence comes from Anaerolineaceae bacterium, assembly GCA_011620465.1. GTDB lineage: Bacteria > Chloroflexota > Anaerolineae > Anaerolineales > Anaerolineaceae > Mesolinea. The sequence goes on from WOZC01000146.1 coordinate 4,729, forward strand.
ACGAATACAACATTTATGACGGACAGATTCCACAGCCTTATTAAGAAGATTAATGGCCCAACTATGCTAATAGCTGATGAGGCTCATCACTTTGGCTCAGAGAAGTCTAAACTCTTTTTCCCAGAAAACATTCACAGTCGGTTAGCTCTTTCAGCTACTCCGAATCGATGGTTTGATGAAGAAGGCACAGCTGCATTGACGAATTACTTTGGCAAAACTGTCTATTCTTTTCCATTGAATAGAGCGATTGAAGAAGGATTCTTAACTCAATATAGCTATTATCCGATTCCTGTTAATTTGACAGAAATTGAAATGGAAACCTATTCTGATCTAACATCGAAAATCGTTCCATTGTTTGTTAAGAAAAATAAGAGTGAAACAGAAGAAAAAAGGTTAACTTCCCTTTTATTAAAACGGGCTGATGTCTTAAAAAATGCTGAAAACAAAATTGTGGAACTGAAAAAGGTCCTTTTAACCATTGAGAAGCTTGATCATGCCATATTTTATTGTGCACCTGCTCAAAGGGAGAAAATTCTACAAATATTAGGGATTGAAAAAAGGATCAGAACCCACCAGTTCACTTATCGTGAAGACAATAATCTTCGACAAGATATATTGACACAATTTGACTCAGGTTTTATCCAGGCCATAGTAGCAATTAAATGTTTGGACGAAGGTGTTGATGTACCTTCTTCACGAATGGCATTTTTCTTAGCCAATAGCACCAACCCAAGGGAATTTGTTCAGCGTAGGGGCCGGGTGCTTAGAAGATCAGAGGGGAAAACTAGCGCAAGCCTTTATGATTTCTTAACGATCCCTCCTTTGTCTAGCAAAGAAAACGATTATGACTTGACGAGGTCCATATTGAGGAAAGAGCTTAGCCGTTTTGATGAATTCGCTAAAAATAGTCTGACTTATCACAGCGCTTATGATGTGATTTGGGAAATTGCACGATCATTTGATCTGCTAGATTTTTGAGAGGAAACCATGAATCTCCAGGAATTATTGCTAAAATATTTTTCTGAATTACCCCCAGATATCAAAGAGATCGTATCGGAAGTTTACGCATTAGAGCGCGAGTATAGTGATTTTTATGAAAAGCCAAGGAATATCAACTCGAAGATTAGAGATATTATCGAAAGAGTGGCTGATTATCGGATAGATCATCCTGAGGTGAGATCATGAAGCTGCTGTTTATGAGGATTATTAATTTCAAACAGTTTTACGGTGAACAAACAGTAACCTTCTCTGCAGAGAAAGATCTTAATGTCACGATTTTCCATGGTCTCAATGGAACAGGAAAGACATCACTTTTCACATCTATTAACTGGTGCTTATATGGGACTGGTGACGAGGGCACAGGGGAACTGCTAAATAAGCAGGCCTTCGAAGAATCTAAAGATGGTTCTACCATCCCTGTTGTTGTTACGATAGGTTTTCGAGACAAAGGTATAGAGTACATTGCAGAAAGAGTGAGATATTTTACTAAGAGAGATAATGAAACAAATTTCGTGAGAAATGAATTTACTCTTACACAACTTGATCGGTTAGGCAACACAAAAGTGATCCCAAATCCAGAAGGAAAAATGGATTCTATCTTGCCAAAAAATGTGAGGGAGTATTTTTTCTTCGATGGCGAAAAGATGGACGATCTCACAAAACCCGGTAACAGCAAGATTGAGGAGGCAATAAAAAATATCATGCGTCTTCCAATAATTGACAAAGCAGAAAAGCACCTTCTGGGTATTACTCGTGAGTACCGAAGCGAAATTCAAAGAATGGGAGATGACAGAGTAGATCAGTTGATAAATATACAGAACAAATTAGAAGAAGAAATCGATCAACTTAAGACTCAAAATAAGAATCGTGAGCAAGAAATTATTAAGGGAAACAGACAAATTGAAGAAATAGAGTCCTTGTTGGCTGATTCACGTGAAGTCGGTGACCTTCAGGTTCAAAGAAATTCATTAAATTCTCAAATTCAAAGACTAGAACAACAACGAGGAAATCTTGCAGAAGCGATTTTTAAGTTAGCCAATCTATTGTTCCCCATATTTCTAACCAATAAAGCAGCGGCAACACTTACATTGATAAATTCAAAAGTTGGTCAAGGTAAGATACCCAGCGGGATTAAAGAACCATTTTTACAAGAAATCTTAAATAAGGGGATATGCATTTGTGGAAGACCCTTTGAGGCTCACTCGCATGCTTATGACACATTAAACGAATTGCTTCAACAAACCCAACCGAATGCTTTTGAAGATTCGGTTTTAAAGCTCAGGGGGGAAATCAGCACAATAAGTCGCTTAACAAGCGAAAGATTTTCAATACTTTCCGAAAAGAGCAAGGAATACAACGAGAAGGGAAATGAAATTGAGGACCTTTCAAGAAAAGTAGATGAGCTTTCTCGCCGTATTGGGAATAGCCAAGAAATTGATATTTCCGCATTAGAGTCAAAGAGAGCAGCTTTTGTAAACAGCGTAAAAATGTTATACCAGGCTGTTGGTCAGTGTGAGGCAAAGATCAATCAAAAACAGGATCAGATTGTCGAAATAATTCGCGAAAGAGAGGTGGAGGAAAAAAAGCAACAAGAACTTGTAAAGCTAAGTATGCGGGAAAAAATGGCTAGGCTGTCTACTGAATACATGACTTCAATAAGAGAACGATTCTATGAAGAAACTAGAAAACAAATTGAATCTGAGACCAAGAAGGTTTTTGACACATTGGCATGGAAGACTGAACAATTCAATGAAATTCGTCTCGACCAGGATTTCCATCTCGAAGTAATTGATAGGTGGAATAAACCCTCAAGGGAAGAAATGGGAGCAGGTGAAAGACAAATACTCAGCTTATCATTTATAGCCGCGATGGTTCGACTTTCAGGTGAGGAAGCCCCAGTCATAATGGATACACCATTTGCTAGGCTTAGCGGGAATCATCTAAAAAATGTTGCTAACAAGCTGCCAGATCTAGTTCCCCAATTGGTTTTATTTGTCACTGATCAGGAATGGAACGACTCTTCCAAAGCGGGGTTAGAACCCAGGGTTGGTGCTCAATATCAACTCCACTTTATAGATGGATGCACAACAATAGAGGAGGTGCCGTTTGCCTAAAGAAAAGGGACTTGACAGATTATTTGTTGAAGAAAAAGTGGTTGATTGGTTTAGAAATTTGACTTATCAATCAACAAAAAATGCATCGATTTACTCGCAGCCATTTAAAGAATCGAAAGATGCATTTCTATGGGCTGTTTCCTTAGGTGTAAAGTCAGGTGCTCGGCGACCACTCGAAGGACCAAGGGAAGGACTTCTTCTGTGGACTTACTTGTCAGATGAAGAAAAGCGTATTCTAGCAATGTTAGCTATCGCCGAGACTGGTGACCTTAAGGTTATCTCTGATGAAGGTTGGATTCAAGAAATTGCAGAAGAATTCGCAAATGAAGGTATACGCACAATAAAGAGAGAAATTTGGGAAGGTTCTGGTGATCCGTTGTGGAAACTAGTTGACATGATTCGTTCAGAGCAAGGAAATTAGAATCAATTTTATATGAATATACTCTTAGTTGAACCAAATTACAGGTCTACATTTCCTCCGTTGGGTTTATTACGGATTTCCTCGTATTTTAAATCTATTGGCGAGTCGCCCACTTTTGTCAGGGGCTTAGATCGAAGCATGCAGCTGAAGGCTTGGGATAAGATTTTCATTTCATCATTGTTTACTTTTGAATTACCGAGGACTGTAAAAACAGTTAATTACTATCAAAACTGCGTTAAAAACCCTAAAACCGATATTATTGTGGGGGGTGTAGGCGCAACGTTGATGCCTGAATATATTCTTGAAAATGCACAATGTAAAGTTCATGTTGGACCTTTATCCGATCCGGATATGCTTGGATTTAATGAACCTGCTATTGCTAACTTCATGCCGGATTATGAGATCTTAAATACAATAGAAAAGAAGTACATACCTAACGATGCTTACTTCACCAGAGTTACAATCGGTTGTATACGTAAATGTGCGTTTTGTGCCGTTCCAGTTCTTGAGTCCAAATTCAGATATCAACAAAATCTTCGTGACCAAATTGCTGAAGTTGATTCGATGTATGGAAAGAAACACGATTTGGTTGTTCTGGATAACAACATACTTGCTCTTGATGACATTGCTTCCGTTTTAGAGGAAATCAAGTCTCTTGGTTTTCACAAAGGGGCCATGTTAAATGGAAGAAAGAGAATTGTTGATTTTAATCAAGGCATTGACGTGCGCTTAATAACTCCAGAAGTTGCAAAACAGCTTAGTGAGATTGCTATCCATCCAGTAAGAATCGCTTTTGATCACGTCTCAGTAGAAAAAGCCTATCGAGAGGGGGTTAGGTTACTTGCTGAAAATGGTTTGAGAAATATCATGACTTATGTGATGTTTAACTTTAATGACTCACCAGAGGAATTTTATCGGCGATTGGAGATTAACCTCGAACTTTCTAAGCAATATAATGTACGCATTTCAGGATTCCCTATGCGCTATTGTCCGATTTCCGATGTAGACCGTCACTATATCTCTCCAAATTGGAACTGGCGTTACTTACGAGGTATTCAGTGTATTTTAAATGCTACCCACGGCGTTGTATCTCCAAATCCTAGTTTCTTCAATGTTTCTTTTGGCAGAAGCGTTGATGAGTTTAAGGAAATCGTCACGATGCCTGACAGATTTATTATTTATCGTAAGGAATTTTCTGAAGAAGCAAGGGAATGGAAAAAGGATTTTTCTCGTTTAAATAGCTCACAACAATCAGAATTATTAAACATTCTGGCTGAGTCTCATAATCAGAAAACTTTTCCACATTCTTTGGATCTAAAAATAAACAAAGTTCTTAGTTATTATTAGTTTTTATTAAATTTCCTTAACACTGTAGCAGTGTTTCACTGTAACAGCTTGCCAGAGTCGCTAAAGTGGTGAAAAGCGTACCATTTCGCCCCTCAGGAAACTCGGGCTTGGCATGTCAAGCTCCTACGGTGGCACGGGAGGCTGACCCAAAAGCAAGCTGGATCAGCCTCTTTCTTTATAGAACAAACGAAAAATGAATAAAAAACAAAAATAGCGGTCTACTCAGCCGCC
>WOZC01000164.1 GCA_011620465.1 Anaerolineaceae bacterium
CGATTACAAAGTCGATAGTGAAAGAATTGAGGTTGTTCCTTTAGCAGCTACTCTGCCCAAGTCAGTCACTTCTAAAAAAGACTCCTTAGTTTCACTGAAAACTATTGGGCTGCCCATCTATTTGTTGTTGGTAGGTCGGGTTTATGAGCGAAAGGGGATTGATATCGCCATCCAGATCGTCGAACAACTTAACGATTTAGGGTTTACAGCGGAGCTGATTGTTTGCGGAATAAACGATCGACACGTGGAGTCACCTTATGTGAAATTTGTTGGTCCCTATAAGAAAAGTGATCCCAAGCAATTGCTTGAATATATCAATTTGTATAAATGGGCTCACTTACTCATTCACCCTGCACGGTTTGAAGCAGGCGGCACGGTCTTAAGTGAAGCAGCTGCATTTGGAACGCCTTCCATCACCAATAACACTGGAGGCCTTGCCACCAGTGTTGAGGACGGTGTCTCAGGGATAGTGCTTTCGAAGGGCAGTCCGCCGGAAGATTACGTAAAAGCCATCATCGACCTGGTGAATGACCCCGAGCGCTACCAGCGGCTGTGCCAGACCACCCGCGAACGCTACGAAAAAGAGCTCAACTGGGAAGTCGCTGGTAAGAGATTGGTCGAAATTCTGGAAGAAGCTGTCCGAAAGCACCAAACAAGACCCATTAAAGGCTGATCGTGACCACAGACGAATTGTCATCCCAAAAACCCCACATCGTCCTGATTGTTGCCCGAGGGGAAGCAGTGCGCAACTTCCTCTACTCCGACACGCTCGCCATCCTCTCGCGCGAGGCTCGGGTGACGCTGCTGTCTGCCATTTACGACGAGAAGTTCATCCAGCGCTTTGGTCCGCAGGTTGAGCGCATCATCCCCCTGCCAGAGTTAAAAGAAAAATGGATTGTCAAATTCCTGCGGGAACTGATCGACATGGCGCATTACCGCTGGATCTGGACCGAAAAGGTAAAAAACAAGTGGGAGCTGCTGGATTCCGAAGCCCGTACCCCCAAACAAAAGCTGCGCGTTAAGCTGTTCAAGGCTTTTGCGCGCCTTTTTGCCTCTCGGGGAGGTCTTAACTTCCTGGCGTTTTGGGAGTATCACCTTTCGATCCTCCTCAACCCGACACCCTTTTTCAAACAGACTTTTAGCGAGCTTAAGCCTGACCTGGTGTTCAACTGTTCCCACATCCACGCCCCGCGGGGGGAGATGCCGGCACGGGTTGCCCACCAGATGGGCATTCCCACCGCGACCTTCATCTTTTCCTGGGATAACCTTTCTTCGAGAGGACGCATCTTGCCGCCTTATGACCACTTTTTGGTCTGGCATGAAGGCATGCGGGCTGAACTGCTGCACTTGTATCATTTCATCAAGCCCAACCAGGTACACATCACAGGCACTCCACAGTTTGATTACCATTTCAAGCCGGAATACCAAATGACGCGCGAGCAGCTGGCAAACCACGTTGGTTTTGACCCAAGCCGCGCCTTCGTGCTTTATACCACTGGCATGGATCGCGATTTTCCTGGGGAGGCGGCGCATGTGCGTACGGTGATCGACATCTTAAAGGAACTTGACCCCTCAATCCAACCGCAGCTGGTGGTGCGCACCTACGTGAAGGGCAACAGCCCCGAGATGGAAGCGCTTGCACATGCCAACACTCCGGATGTCTTTTTTCCGCCGGTCTTGTGGGATACCAACTGGTTCATGCCGCAGGAAGAAGATCTGGCGATCTACAGCAGCTTGCTAAAGCAGTGCCTTTTTGGCATCAATCCCGCATCGACAGTGTCGTTGGAACTGATGATGTTCGGCAAGCCGGTCATGAACCTGGGTTTTGACCCACCAGGCACTAACCTTCCCAAACCACTGCGCTGGCAGCGGCACATCGGATTTGATCACTACCGCCAGGTCGTGGCGGGTGGGGGTGTGCGCGTAGCTTATTCAGTGGAGGATATGCGCACCATTATCCAGGAGTACGTCCACAGCGGGAATTGCCTGCGAGAAGAGCAGCAGAGGTTTCTTGATGGTTTTTTTGGTCCCACGCTGGATGGTCAATCAGGCTTACGCGTAGCCGCCGCTCTCGCTAATTTAATTGAAGAATATGAATAAGTGTGATTACTCACCCAGCATTTCTATTGTAACGCCGACTTTAAAACGTCCAGATCACGTTAAAGCCTTGTTGGAAAACCTTTCAAAACAAAGCTACTTACCCGTCGAGCTAATCCTGGTTGATGGAGCTCCCGTGGAAGTTAAATCAACCGAAGAGGTTGTCAATGAAATGATCGTTGGTTTACCATTCAACGTGAACTACATACGGCATGGCGGCGGAACAGCGATCCAACGCAATGTGGGTTTGGAGGAAGTTGAAGGGGACCTGGTTGCGTTTATCGACGATGATATTCGTTTGGAGCCAGACTTCTTTGCAAAAATTGTCAGCGTCTATGCGGAGGATCAGGATAAAGTAATCGGAGGCATTGCGGGGTACATTACAAACCAATACTTGGATATCAATAAATCATTCCATTGGCGTGTATATCGCAGGTTGAAATTGTTTAAAACCTACGAGCCAGGCAAATATGATTACGAGACTGGTTACCCAATCAATCGCTACTTACAACCGCCGCATGATGGTATCAGAGAAATTGACTTTATGGGCACCAATTGTGGGGTTTGGCGTAGAGAAGTTATCGATAGGGGTTTGCGGTTTGCTGATTTTTTTGTCGGCTATGGCGTGTTGGAAGATGCTCATTTTGCTCTCCGAGCCAGAAAACAATGGGTGTTGTTAGAGTGTGGTTCAGCACACTGTATTCACCTTCATGCGAAATCTGCCAGGGAAGACGCCCGGTTAGTGGCAAGAAAAACAGCCGAAAACTACCGTTATGTTTTCATGGACATCGTCCCGAAGCGTAGCTGGAAACAGGAGTTTCGTTTTTGGCGCGTCCAGTTTTTTGATTTGGGCAGGTTTTTTGTCTACGCTCTTATTCACCCAACCAAGAATAACTGGTTGACCCTACTCGGAAAATTTGAAGGGATTTTGCACGCGATATCGATGAAGCCAACTCAAATTCGATCAATAAAGTAGTAGATAAACTGGTTTTTCCAGTTATATTTATGACCGTCCTGACTATAAGTTAACTAACTGCCTGATTAAATTTCCCTCGAAGAGAATTTGGAAAATAGAGCTTGAATCTCCTCGTTATTTCCCATAAAGAAACATGGTCAGACCATCAATCTCCCACTGGTTTTTCAACCAAGGGTGGGTTTCCATTCCAGATGGAAGCGTTATCGGAGCTTTTTGATGAGACACAAATTCTTTCCCTGCAGCGTGCTTCGGATCCTCCTCCAGGTCTTGTTCCGCTAACTGGAAACCACCTTCAGGTTAAAACCCTTCCCGAACCAAAAGGGCATGATCTCGAGCGTAAACTGCGCTTGGTGCTTCACTTACCCCGCTGGCTAATGGCCGTCTGGCAAGAGGTTGCGAAAGCAGATGCTGTGCACACGCCGCTGCCAGGTGATCTGGGCACGGTAGGAATGATCATCGCTCTACTTCAAAAAAAACCGCTTTTTGTGCGCCACTGTGGACGATGGGGCATTCCTTCCAGCGCTTTTGACGGGTGGCTGCAGCGCTTTTTGGAAAGGATTGCCGGTTCAAGAAACGTGGTGATGGCGACTGGCGGTGCCGATCATCCTCCTTCAAGCCGCAATCCAGCTATCTCATGGATCTTCTCCACTGCCCTGACAGCACCCGAGTTGGACGAAACTCCCACGGCCAAACCCTGGAAAGCTGGCGAACCTCTGCGGTTGGTAACCGTCGGCAGCCTTCTGCCAGGGAAGAACATCTCCGCCCTGATAGCAGCTCTGCCTGAACTGCTTGCGCGAAATCCTGAGCTAAACCTGGAGGTGATAGGCACCGGCCGCCTGCTGGAGGACCTGCAGCAGCAAACGCGACAGCTTGGTCTTGAAGAGATTGTGATATTTTCTGGCAATTTGTCTCACGATGAAGTGATGGCACACCTCTCCCAATCCCATGTTTTTGTTTTTCCCACCCATTCCGAAGGTTTTCCAAAAGCCCTGCTCGAAGCGATGGCTTGCGGACTGCCAATCGTTGCCAGCCCGGTGTCGGTAATCCCCAGTTTGCTGGAGGGGGGAGCAGGACTACTCTTGAACGGACAGGATGCCCCCTCGATCGCAAATGCCCTGGCTGATCTGCTCTCGGACCCGGAAAAAATGGCTGTCATGGGACGCCTGGCCCGGGAAAGGGCACAGAGTTATACGCTTGAACGTTGGCGGGATGAAATTGGTCAGCGCCTCTCGGAAGCGTGGGGTAAACCACTCAAACAGAAATATGTTGATCCTGATCAAGGAGCGGAACTTGCCTGATTTGCGCGGAAAAATTGGGCAGATCCTTTGTAAGCTTGGCATCACACCTGCCCTTGCGAGGCGCGTAGCCCACCACGGACGCTTTGCGCTTGTGATGCATGGAGTTTCACCAGCTTTTGATTCATCTTTACCCTCATCTGTACAGCCGCATCACACCGCGCAGGAGATGCGCTTGACGCTTTCCTGGCTCAAGCAGTACTTTACCATCCTCACACCTGATCAATTCCTGAATACGGACCATCCGGGAGTGCTGCTGACATTTGATGACGGTTTTGCGAATAATGTTGACGTTTTGTTGCCAATCCTTGAAGAATTTGATGTCCCGGCGGTGTTCTTTGTGACCGTTCAGCACGTGCTTAACCCACGGGATTGGCTGCCGGCAACCAGACGTTTGGTTGAACAAGTTTGGCGTAAAACCGAAAATGTGCCTGAAACAACCGCGCGCAACTTTTTTGATGGCATGACTGTTGAGCAATTGCAAACTTGCGCGCATCATCCTCTCATCACAATAGGCTCCCATACTATCTCACACCCCTTCCTTTCAGAATGTTCTCTTCCGGAAATGGAAAATGAAATTTCTGGCAGCAAACGCCAATTGGAAGAACTTGCAGGAAAGCCAGTTGATCTTTTTGCCTATCCGACCGGGGATTATGATGAGCGTGTCCTCTTGCAAGTTCAGCGAGCCGGATATAGGGCTGCGTTTGCGGTGGATTCACTGAAGTTAGGCGCCTTGAGGTTTGAGATTCCACGGGTGGGGCTGTATTCTTCAGACCCCCCCTACCTGGGGCTCAAACTCAGCGGTCTTCATCGACCTCCGTTGTATGGCAAAATACTTTCATATTGACGAAATCTTTTGATCGCATAATATTCACGATGGCATCTTCTGATAAAAAACTAAAGGTCATTTTTCTGATAAACGAGTTGGGTAAGGGCGGCAGTGAGCGCCAGCTTTACCTGCTGCTCAAGCATATGGATCTGAATGCGGCTGAGCCTTTGGTGGTCGTTTTTAATCCGAGTACGCTCACCGATTATGCTGACGCTATTCGAGCTCTTGGGATCCAGGTTTTGCCTCTGCCATCCTCAAAGAATTCACCACTCAAAAGGCTCTTCTGGCTGATCCGTTTCTTCAGGCAGAAAAAACCAGACGTGGTTCATTCCTGGAGCGCGTCGGATAACCCCTATGCTGGCATTGCTGGTCTGTTGGCGGGCGTCCCCCTTCGCCTGGGTTCCTTCCGTGATTCTTTGGCAAACCGCGGTTTCCTCAATCTATCGAAATTGTTCCAATATCTGGCTATCCATACCTGTCCCATTCTTGTGGTGAACGCTCAGAGTATTCTTGAAGAATTGCACGTCCGCGGTTTTTCCACAAACAGGCTCTTCCTCCTCGAAAATTGCGTTGAAATTCCACCCAATTCTATTGAAATTGACCTGCCAGCAGCACTATCCAGTGAATTCCGTTTGGTAGGTACAGTCGGTAATATTCGCCGCAAGAAAAATGTTCACATCTTTATTGAAGGAATATTTCTCCTAACCGATCGTTTCCCCGACCTTCGCGGCGTGATTGTAGGACAGCCTATCCCTGATGAACTCGATTATTACCAATCCATTCAGCGATTGATCCAGGAAAGAGACCTCACTGAAAAAATCATCCTGTTGGGTTTCAGGGATGACGCCCCGCTTTTGGTGCGCAAATTCGAGGTTTTCTGCCTGCTTTCTGACTTCGAGGGATCTCCCAATGCCGTGCTCGAGGCTATGGCAGCCGGACGACCTGTGATTGCTTCCAACACCAGCGGTATTCCTGATTTGGTTCAGGATGGCGTAACGGGTTATCTTGTCCCGCCTGGCGACGCGACAGCCTTTGCCAGCGCGTTGGAAAAAATGCTGAATAACCCTGACCGGGAGGAAATGGGTGCAAAAGGTCGAAAGCGGGTAGAATCAAAGTGCGGCTGCCAGGATTCAGCCGCACGATTGCTGGAGCTTTACCAGCAGCTTTTGAAAAGGAAGAAATGACTGTTCAATTACTCACTACCGAAGAGATCGATCCAACCCAGCTGACCAGCTTCCTTGAACGTTTCTTTGGCAGCACCAAGGCAAACTTCTTGCGCGAGCATGGCTCCTGGCTGCATGGTGGTCAGGAGAATCGGTGGGTCTTGCTGGTGGATGGGGTGCTGGCTGGGTATTGCGCTGTAATTCCCACTCAAGTTTGCATTGAGGGTAAGGAGTTGTCTGCTATCTGGTGGGTGGACATCATTGTTGCGCCGGAATTCCGCGGGCAGGGTTTGCAGTCTCACTTTGACCAAAAACTCCAGCAGGATAACCTTCTGAAGCTGGGATTTCCCAATGAGCTGGCTGCAAAGATCCACCGCAAGCATCAATGGGGAGTGCGTGAGGATTTGCAAGTGCGGCTTTGCCCGCTGCGACCGCTGAAAGTGAACCAAGTGCGCACTGCTCAAGGCCGGCGTGGTGTTTTGCTCAAGTTTGGGGCGATTGCGCTCAGCCCGATCATGGCTGGTTTCAGGCTTCGGCTGCGGGTGCGCAAATCGCTCCAGGTTTTCACCCGGGAACAACCCTCGGCAGAAACCTTGGCTGGGATTGTGAAACGAAGTCCAGCGCAAGCTTTTCCAACCACATGCAGGGATGCAGCTTATTTTCAACATCGATTCCTGGATGCTCCCTACGCGGATCAGCTTGCCTGGTTTTTCTATGGTCCTGCGGAAGCGCCCACCCACTATCTGATTACGAGGACCCTGCAGCATCATGGAGTAACAGTCACGCGCATCCTTGACTATTTTGGAGATTTAGGCGCCGAAGAACCGCTGCGGGCATTGTTGCAGGCAGCGGCAGTGGACGCGGATCGGAAAAAATCCTCACAATTGACAGTGATGGTGACCTTGCCTTCCATGGAACCTCTATTTAAAGCGGCAGGCTTTATCTTCAAGGCAACCGCGCGATTTTGCTGGTTAAGCAGCAACCCGGCTATAATGGAGTCCTTTGCCAGACCCTTCTATTTCACTCTGGCTGACAGCGACAATGACGAAATTAGCTGAATATGACCGATAAAATCGTCTCCCAATCCATGACCGCCTCTTCCCGATTGGGTATGAGCCGTTATCGGGGCAAACAGCTGCCTTATACAGCCAAAATCCTGTTGTTTTTCTTTTTACAGGCAGTCTTGGCATTGGTTATCCGCCAGGCGAATGTCGTTTCAACACTGCACGCTTATGGAACGATTTTGGTGGGATTATTTTTCCTTGTAACAGATAAGGAACCCTATCGGTTGATCTATTGGATGGGTTATGTGGCTGGGGCTGAATTGTTATGGCGTGGCACAGGAGCAAATGTTTTCTGGGAGACCGGGAAGTACGCCATTATCCTGATCAGCGCGTTGGGCTGCCTTAAGAATTTTGGCAAATATCCGTTTAATTTCAGCTTGGTACCTTATTTTTTGTTACTTACGCCAGCGATCTTTTTAATGCCGTCGTTTAACCGTGAAGCGGTCGCTTTCGCCCTGGCAGGTCCCTTTGCTCTCGTCACAGCAAGCCTGTTTTTCAGCCGCCTGGAGATAAACACAGCGCAATTGAAGACTTTATTGCTAACAATCCTGGCTTCCGTGTTGACCTTCTCCATTCTCGCACTGGTAGGCCTGATCAATGCCGACGTAATTGAATTTAGCGGTGCTTCAAACCTAATTACGTCTGCCAACACAGGTCCCAACCAGGTCTCCTCGGTGCTTTCGCTGGGCGCTTTTGCGGCATTCATTTATGCATTTTTGGAAAAGGAACAAAAATTCCTGCGATTCCTGGTGATCGTATTGGGTATCGGCTTGTTTGTCCAAATCACGCTGACTTTTTCAAGAGGGGGTCTCTACACTTTAATTGGAGCGATTGCTATGGGGGGGTTCTTTTTCATTAGAGATCAAAAAGCTCGTAGATCGTACGTATTGATCGTCCTCGTAAGTTTCCTGGTTTTTTACTTTTTGCTATTTCCCGCACTGGAACAGTGGACTTCCGGAGCACTTGGGGCACGCCTCAGAGACACTGAGCCAACAGGACGGATTGAAATTATCCAATCCGATTTGGAAGTCTTCATGGAAAATCCTGTGTTTGGGATCGGATTGGGACAATCCGACTATGAGCACGCCCGCTATTTCAGGGTCTCGAATGCCCATACAGAATATTCCCGTATGCTGGCGGAACATGGAATATTCGGGTTAATCTCCTTGCTGATCCTGGCTGTTGTGTTAGGTTTGAAATTTTTGCATAAGAATGAACCTATCGCGAAAGCGGTGATTGTGGCTTGTATGACCTGGGGATTGCTTTTCATGGCGCATTCTGCCACAAGGTTGGTAGCTGCTTCTTTTCTCATTGGATTGGCATTTGCCCATTTCGAATTAAATATCCCAACCACAGAATCTGACCACGAGGTCAGGTACAGCCGCTTTCGAAGGATGAGCGCACGTTACAAGTCACTCGGACGTTAACGTCCAGATTGTTACTACTAATCTTTCAGCTATCCGCTATTAACTTCCTTATTCAAATGACAAATCCCCTTAAAGTGCTATTCATCACCACTGAGTGGCCAACAATAGATCACCCCGGGCATGTACCCTTTCTGGTGCAATATGTCAATGCTTTGCGCAAGCAGGGGGTAGAGGTGGGGGTCTATCACTTCCGAGGCCGTGCAAACCCCCTGAATTACTTACGAGCGTGGTTCGAGGTACGCAAGCAGCCCCTATGGTCCGAGGCAGAGCTCATCCATGCCCATTGGGGGCAAAGTGCCTTTATCACACTTTTTTCACGTAAACCCCTGGTGATCACTTTCCACGGGAGCGACCTGCAGGGAATTGTGAGCCAACATGGGAAATACAACCTGAAGGGCAAACTGTTGGTCATGCTCAACCGTTGGATGGCACGCAAGGCTGAAGTTTGCATTGCAGTTTCTGAGCGTCTCAGACAGCTTTTGCCGGTCGGTCTCGAACAAGTTGAGGTCATACCCAT
>WOZC01000046.1:0-1674 GCA_011620465.1 Anaerolineaceae bacterium
CGACATCCTGACTTGACAACCTCAAAGATGTTGGTTATTATGCCAAAACGGAGTAAAAATGACTCAAAACAACTTACCTGAAGATAACAATGACCCTGGTCAAAGCGAAGAGCCGCTCAAACACCAAGACAGATCCGTCAAACCGCTCCTGAAACAAGGCGGCATGATTGCTGCCCTGGTGATGATCGCTCTGGCTGTCATCCTGTTGGTTTCATGGGCATTAACTAGCAAGGGATCTGCTGAAATAGAACCTTCCCCTACTGTTAAGGCAGAAATTACACCAGCTGAACCATTCATCGAGCATGAGTATGGTTCTGTAACAACAGTCGAACCTACGCAGACTATTGAAACTGTTATCGCCACCCCAACGGGTACCCCCATTCCCCGCTCAGAAGTGATCACATACACGATCCAGGAAGATGAAACCGTCTCAAGCATTGCAGCAAAATTCGGTCTCTGGCCTGAGACCATTTTATGGGCAAACCGCTATGAGCTTGAGAGCGACTTGAGAAACTACACCCCTGGAACCACGATTTACATTCTTCCGACTGACGGGGTTTATCATGTTTGGTCTGCGGGTGAAGGTCTCGGCGCAGTCTCCAACTATTATGGTGTGACCCCGGAAGACATCATCAATTACCCGGCGAACAATCTCGATGCTACTACCATTGGCAGTTATTCTTCCCCTAATATCCAGCCTGGAACGCGCCTGGTTGTTCCTGGTGGTACGATTCCGGATTATTTTGCCAGCGACACCCTGCTGTACTACGCCGCTATTGAAAAATTGCATACCCTTCCAGTAGGAACATCAGAAACCTTCCCCGCTCCCCGCACCGAGATCATTGCTTACGAGGTGCAACCGCTTGATTCGATTTTCAGCATTGCCGAAGCCTTTGAGCTTGAACCTGAAACCATCCTGTGGAGCAATCGTTATCTCATTGGAGATACCCCAGACGGTGTCTATCCGGGTGAAAAACTGATCATCCTTCCGGAAGACGGCGTTTATCATGCCTGGTTGTATGGTGAAGGTCTGAACGGTGTTTCCAGCGGTTATGGTGTTACTCCAACCGATATCCTGTCAGAACCGCTGAATAATATCAATCCTGAAGAAATCGGTGATTTCAGCCTGCCGAAGATCAAGACCGGTACTTTCCTTTATATTCCAGGCGGTCGGGGATCTATCCCTACCTGGGTCAGCATAGTTACCGACCCTGGCGACGGATCGGGCAGCCATCCCAATGTTTCGTACCTGGGTGGTTACGCTTGTAATTCCACTTCTACAGTTTCGGGTTCTGGTAGTTTCCAATTGCCCACTGACTCCAGCCAGATCAGTGGTTATGAATACACGCCGCCTGTCCATAACGGACTCGACTATGCTGGTCGTACCGGATACAACATTTATGCCGCTGATACAGGTGTCGTGATTTATGCAGGATGGTCGAACCGTGGTTATGGCAACACCATTGTAATCAGTCATGGTAATGGTTACCTGACACTCTACGGCCATCTAATGGACGGAGGGATCAATGTGTCCTGCGGATCGATAGTCTACGGTGGCTCTATCATCGGTTACATGGGTTCAACCGGAAACAGTTCTGGCGCTCATCTGCATTTTGAGCTTCGGTACGAAGGTTCGCCGGTCAACCCGCATAATTTTGGACTGTAAAACACGCA
>WOZC01000046.1:1774-5776 GCA_011620465.1 Anaerolineaceae bacterium
CCTGAATTTTCAAGGAATCGGCAGTGCCCATTCCTTACATCGAAATTCTCTAGCTCAAAATTGTCTCCACGATCCAAATACCAAATTCGTTAACTGGTAAAATCTAAATAAGGATTTCATTATGAAACGTTTCCTTCTTGCTTGTATTCTTGTTACGCTGCTTCTTTCTGCCTGCAACAAAGCAGAGCCGGCTCCCGAAATCACACCGGTAATTTTGCCAACTGAGACCTCGCAACCCAGCCCAACATCGACTCAAACGCCCGAACCAACAATAGCTTCCGAAGAGTTCACCCATTATCAATTCGAAATGACGCTGGATTACAGCCGGCATACGGCAAAGGTTGTCCAGACCATCGATTACATCAACAAATCAAGCTTCAGCTTGCCTTCGCTCCTGTTGGTCGTACCACCGCGTGCTTACACCAACGCTTACCTGCAATCCGAGTTGAGCGGCGATATGGTCTCCAGTTTTAGCGAAGATGGCATCCGAACCACAGTTCAGCTCACTCAACCGCTTCAACCTGGTCAACATGCCAATCTCCGGCTCGCTTACGATTTGTCAATCCCTCAAAGGGAGGGCAGTTTTGGTTGGACTCAGCGTCAGTTAAACCTGAGCAATTGGTACCCTTTTATCCCTCCGCTCTCTGAGGACCAAACCTGGATCAGTCATGAGCCACTGATTGATACGGCAAACATGGTGGTAGGCGAATACATTGTCAATGAAATCGCGGATTTCCAACTCACCCTGCGCTTGGCTGAGAACTTACCCAATTTGCTGGTCGCCAGCGGTGCCAGCGCCAATGCAATCGCTGATGGCATGACTTATTCTCTGGAAAAAGCCAGGGGCTTATCCTTCTCCATCTCCAACCAGTTCTACCAGGAACAACTTGACCATAACGGATTGCTAATTCAGGCTTACGTTTTTCAATATCAAAAAGACCAAGCCCCAGCCATGCTCCAGATCGCCAGCCAGGCGATGGACCTCTTCACTGAAATTTTCGGACCTTACACCCATAAACAAATCAGCCTGGTCTCAGCTGATTTTCTGCACAACATGGAAATGGATGGCATGGTTTTGCTTTCCAGCAAAATCATCGACTTTTATGACAACACAGCGGAAAACAATCTGACCATCCTTGTACCTCATGAACTCGCCCACCAGTGGTTTTTTAGCCAGGTTGGTAACGACCAGGCAATGGAACCCTGGCTGGATGAAGCTTTGGCAACCTATTCGGAATCGCTCTTTTATGAACGTTATCACCCGGAATTAGCTCAATGGTGGTGGAATAACCGTGTCTACGTGCACCCCCATACTGGTGATGTGGATAACAGCATTTATG
The DNA here is from genome assembly GCA_011620465.1 of Anaerolineaceae bacterium. Taxonomy (GTDB): domain Bacteria; phylum Chloroflexota; class Anaerolineae; order Anaerolineales; family Anaerolineaceae; genus Mesolinea. The sequence goes on from WOZC01000046.1 coordinate 3,115, forward strand.
ATTCCGGAACGTATGAGAATTATCGTGCCTCGGTCTACTTGCATGGTGCTATCTTCTTGCATGACCTGCACATAACCATGGGAGACCAGGCATTCATGTCCGCTCTCAAGAGCTACACCGCCCAAAACTATCTGAAAATTGCCACAAAAGCTGATTTTCTGGCTGCATTCCAGGCAGCCAACCCAAACGCCAATATCCAGGCTGTTTTCGCCCGATATTTCAAAGATTAACTAATTCTGCGCTGGAATCATACTTTTCGTGTCGGATAAGGTGCTGGCATGAACCACCTGGTTTCCGCGCACTAATAAGCCCTGGTAGGCTTGCTCCCCTTCGACCGGTATCCAGCCATTCATGACAAAAGGTAAAACGCTTGAAGCAGCTGGGATCCATTGCCCGTTGTATTTCCGGGCAAGATGGGCGTGTGTACCAGTTGCAGTACCACCCTCACAAGAAGGTCTGCCGAGCAGATCGCCCTGTTTTACTACCTGACCAACCTTCACCCGACCTTCTTCAGCCAGGTGGAGATAGAAAATCACCCATCCAGTCCTTTCATCGCCATCACCATCCAGGTCCAGCATCACCGTACCAGGATCGGTACGGGCAACCACTCCGTCAGCAACCGCAACCGCGAATTGTTCGGTGCGCACACAGCCTTGCGAATCGGTTGGTGGCGCAAAGTCGATTGCTGACCAGGGTTTTCTGGATCCCCAGCCGCTGTGCGGTCCGCCAGTGTAAGCCCACACGGTTCCGCTGCTAAACGGCAAGATCAGATCGGGTTGGGTCAGGCTGCCAGGCAAAACGGTCGTATTTCGCCGCCAGGGGTCGCCAAAAAGGGAGGTGAAAGTTTTGGCATATCCTTCCGGTCCGATGGCATACCCATACTGATCGCCATCGTAAATCAGGGAGAAATAGTTTTGCAGGGCGACTGTTGCGGAGTTTTGCCAGGGGTCGATGTTTTCGATGGTACCGTTGCTGTGTTCAATCCTGGTCAATTCACCATTAAAGTAACGGTAGAATCCGTCGTTTAACAGGTCGGAAACGTAAGAGATCTGCAGATGAACCCCGCGGTGATAATTTTCAAAACCGAGGAAGAACTCTTCAGTGGATGGATTTCTCACCTGATTGGTCAATGCACCTGTTTGAAATTCGATCAGTGCCAGGAGCATCTTGGGGTTCAGGCTAAAGTTTTCACTGTAGTAGGTAATGACACCGGCGGCATTAAGGTGTTTTTCGTTGATGATCGCACGGTAATTCTTGAACCAGCCAGGGGTTGACTGCAAAAATGCCTGCAGGTCAAAATCCAGCAAGTCAGGTCCGTAGACAAACGCAGCGTCAGGAATAATTTGAAACTCAGTTCCCCAAAACTCCTTGTAATAAATCGGCATCTTCATCGGGAAACCGGGAGGCAGCGTTGTGACATCCTCAGGGATCTGGGGGTTCGCCCAAAGGATCTCCTGCGGTGAACAACCAAAGCGGATGGAGAGGAGGGCAAGACTGTCTCCACTTTGAGCGATGTAATCAACCAGCGTCCCCGGCGCATATATCGGTCTTTTTGAAGCCGGTGTCGAAGTGGATTCAAGCGTCGGTGTTGCTCCAGCAGTAAGGGTTTCAGAGAGGATATAGCCAGATTCCCGCTTCGGAGCGCAGCCAGCAACAACAATGACAACTATCGCGAGAATCGTGGTCAGTAGATTTTTTTGGTTTCGATATTTCATAGTTCACCCATCGATTTCAGGGTCAAGCAAACTATAACATAAACCAGAAAACACGTGCGGCATCCCCAAAGGTAAGACTGGTAATCAACTTTCGTTACTGAAAAATACTTCTTTTACCGGCTGATGTGAGAAACAGGTGTACCATAAATGCTGGCGGTTTTGACCTCTTCCCCGCTGACCAACCATCCCGACAATGCTTCAGAACCGGCTTTGGCTTTCCAACCACTCATCACAAACGCCAGTGGTCCTTCGGCTGGCACCCATTCGCCATTGTATTTCCGGGTGATGTGAAGGTGAGTGCCGGTTGAAATTCCACCTTCGCAGGAAGGATGCCCAATTTTGTCTCCAGCTTCAAGCCAGGTACCAACGGGTACGCGGTTGGTTGTGCCAACATGCAGGTAGATGATATTCCAACCGGTTTGTTCAAATCCATCCCCATCCATATCCACTACCACGGCTCCATTTGCAGAACGAACCACCAGACCGGGTCCAGCAGATGTTATCCAGGTCCAGTTATTGTGACAACCGGTCTCTGCGGAAGGAGGAGCAAAATCGAGTGCGGCCCGAACGTCTGCAGCACCCCAGGCAGCATGTGGTCCGACCGTGAATGACCAAACAATCCCGGGCTGGAACGGCAGAATCAACTCAGGCTGCAGCACGTCTGGTGTAAAGAGCGGCTCATATCCCTGGGCGATCAGCCAGGGGTCACCAAACATCCTGTTGTACGTTGCCAGGAAACCATCTTCACCGTACAGGTCATTGGACCAGTCTTCAAAGTGGTACAGACTGGCAAAGAACTGCATCAAACCAACACTTCCGCAGTTGAGTTCTGCTGCCAGGCGCAGGTTCCATCCGTCCTGGAGCTCCGCCGTTACAACCGTGCCCTCCCGCCAACCGTAGTAGCCGCTTTCGATCACGCCAGCGGCTTGCACCAACTGATGGTAGAG
>WOZC01000046.1:5876-9301 GCA_011620465.1 Anaerolineaceae bacterium
AACCGTAGTAGCCGCTTTCGATCACGCCAGCGGCTTGCACCAACTGATGGTAGAGACCGACAGCATCCAATTTAATCCCTAATGGATAGTTTTGGTCAAATTCGTTCGTGGTTCGGTCGCCATAGACCCAACCTGACTGGTATTCCAACAACGCCAGCAATAATCGGGGATGAATCGCAAATTCTCTGGCAACCTTATCGATGATTTCCGCACCACTCATAATGCCAAAGGCGTAAACGGCTTCGCTGTAATCTGCAAGATAACCACCGGCCTGGTCGACGAAGGCTTTTGTGTCAAAACCAATTGATGAAGGCGAATTCACCACTTCGCTGTCAGGGAAAAGCTTCAGGTTCGAACTGGTCTGCTGCAGTCGGTTAGGGATTAGCAGAAGTTGACCTTCGGGGATGAAACCTTCCTCAGGTAAGGGGGCAGTTGATGTGATCTCGCTTGTCTCCACGCCAAATCTGACTGCCAGGACGCCAATGCTGTCTCCGCTCTGAGCGTAATAGAGAATGGGAGCATCCTCTTCCTTTTGAATCAGGTATGCCTGGGTGGGAATGCTCGCCAGGACTTCAGGTTCGGGTGTTTCTTCTTCTTCAGAGGGAATTTGTGTGGCGGCTTGAGTATCCGCAGCCTTTTCCAGGGGGAGCAAAGCAATACTGTCAGCAACTTCATAATGTGGTTCGAAGGGATCCGGACTGGTCTGAACAGGTTGCGCGGCTACTTTTTTGGAACTGAAATCGATGACACCCGTTGCTTTTAATAAGATACCAAACACAATCACCCCGATGATCAGACCGGCTGTCAGGGTAACCTGCTTGCGTTTACGCTGCAATTTACCCAAGCGTTTATCTCTTGGATCATGGATTGCTGATTGCGTTGATCTCTGAGCGACCATTATAGGCTTCAACTGTGACACCTTCTCTTGTCAAACTCCCGTCGTAAACAGTTCCGTAACTTTCTGCTACCCACCCTCCCAGATTGAAGGGGATTTCCCCGCCAGCTTCGATCCAAACTCCGTTGTATCTTCTGGCGATGTGAAAGTGGGTGCCATTGGTGACTCCGCCTTCGCAGGATGAGATCCCAATAACATCTCCTGTTGCAACTGTTGTGCCCGCAGGAATCCTGCTGTTGTTCGAGATATGGAAGTAGTTCAATGTCCAGCCAGTCTGTTCATAACCATCCCCATCCAGGTCGATCACCACTGCTGAGCCTTCGGAACGAACGACCACGCCACCTGCTGCCGCTAAGACTGGAGCGTCGGAAGCGTAACAGCCGTAGTCATCATCTTCACCTGGAGGGGCAAAATCGAGCGCTGCCCAGGCGCTGCCTGTACCCCATGCCCAATGTGGTCCGGAGGTCAGCAGCCACACATCACCCTCAGCCAGAGGAAGAATCAAATCTGGTTGAGCCAGGCCTTCTGGAAGGAGCGGGTCGATAGAGAAGGAGAAAGGATAACCAAACAACTCGTTATAGGTTTGAAAAAAGCCAGTTTCAGAGACAGTCTTTTTCCAGTCGGATTTCCCCTGGATCAGGCTGAAAAGGTGCTGTAAGCCAGCGGTCCCGCTGTTGATTGAAGCATCTATTCGCATCACATCGCCGTCTGCCAATGTCCATACCGCCAATAATGCCTCTTGCCATAATCCTGAACCTAACAGCAGTTCATTTGCCGCCCAACTCAGCTGCTTATATAACCCTTGCTGGTTGTTATTTACTAAGCCCAGGGGGTATTTTTCGAGGTCGCAGTCCTCGTTTCGCGATAGCAAACAGCCTGATTGGTGCTCGATCAATGCCAGGAGCAGGCGCGGGTTGACCGATTGTTCGTCAGCCACCCGTTGTACGATTTGCGCACCGCTCAACACAGTTCCATCTGCCAGCTCTTCCTCGTACCAGTTCAATTTACCGTTGAACTGCCAGATAATCGATTCAACGTCAAAATCCTTGACAGAGGGACCATAATAGATCTCTGAATCCGGAATGATGCGGAAACTGGTGGCAAGCTCGTTGGCGCTGGCAGGTGGGATAATGATTACCTGGCCGGGGTTGATCAGATCGGGATTTTCAATATCGTTAGCGTCGATGATCTGCCGTACCGAAACCTGGTTTAGCAGCGCAATACCAGCTAAAGAATCCCCGGACTGAATTGTGTAGAGATCTTCATTCACACGCAGAGTAGGCAGCGTTTGCGGAATCATTGGTGTGGGCGTTGCGGAAATAGGAGCCGGCGTCATGGTCAGGCGCGGTTCCTGGTAGGGTGTGGATGTAGGCTGCTGGGCATGCATTGACTGTTGAGTCGGAGTGTGAACTGCCATGATCCCATCGTTAGTCGACACGATAAACGGCTCAAAATTTTGGCTGTGTTGTTTGCAGCTAACAACGATCAGTATTAGCGCTGCAGTAAAGAAAAATCGCGTGATCAAGAAAAGCCTCGAACGGCGATCAGGTGACTCGGATGTAAATTTGTTCATTTTCATGTTTCGTACAAAAACCGTGCCAGCCCGGCCGGTTATGGTGATAACGCCCATTCTACCAGAGGGGAAAAAAGGGGATTAGTCGCCTGAGATTTTCGAATTGTTTGACAAATTACCTCTTTGCGATAAAATATACTCTCACGCAAGCCGAAGTGGCGGAACTGGCAGACGCGCTACGTTCAGGGCGTAGTGGGCAACGCGCTCGTGAGAGTTCAAATCTCTCCTTCGGCACCTGACCTCCCGTAATAACGGGAGGTTTTTTGTTAAGTTGAGTTTGCTCCGTACGGTAGGGATTTACTCCCACCACATAGTTTGGGTCAAGTGAACATTGCGGATGGACCAAGGCTCATCCGTACAAAAAATCAAATAACAATTTGCTTCAAAATGGTACAATTATTGCGTAAGGTGAGGTACAAGAATTCTTGGATATAGCAGCATGAAAGATCTTTGGGAAAAAATTAAGAAAATCAACTGGGCAGACCGGCGGCTGATCACGATCATTGTCATCGTCATCCTGGTTTTCCTGATGATGGATTTCAACAACCGCATGACCACCATGATCCGGTTGGGTAATGAAGAAGCCGGGTTGCAAACCCGTATCGCCGAACTTAAAGCCACCCAGGTCAAGCTCGAAGATCAAATAGCCTATGCCACCTCCGAAATTGCCCTGGAAGAATGGGCACGCGAAAGCAACCGCATGATCCAGGAAGGCGACCATCCCATCATCCTGCTCCAGCCAGGAGATTACATTCCTCAACCAACACCTACACCTGAGCCAGAGACGGTCATCCGCAGCCGCCTTGATATTTGGAAAGAACTCTTTTTCGGAACTACTGAAGCAAAACCTTAACCGATTGCTTTTCGCAAAGTTGATTATTCGCCACCTACAAGGTAAAGCTCTAAGTGGCTTGCTACTTAACGAGATTGTCATGTGGTTTTATTCTTCTGGATCTC
>WOZC01000024.1:0-6489 GCA_011620465.1 Anaerolineaceae bacterium
CGTTCAAGGAGATCATTCATAGCAAGCGAATTGTACCAAATGGATTCAAGAGTAGCGAAGAGGCTTGACCCCTTCCGTGATGTCGTTATAAATGGAACGGGAAAAGCTCGTCCCACGACAGCCGAGGAGGCGGAATGGCACAAGTGTAAACAATCATGATCTTGACAACAAGGCCATTCCCTACGATGGTTGCTTTCGAAGAATCGGAATGGTCCAAGACCATTCCCTACGAGACTATCAGAATTCTCAAAATGCCCAAAACAAAGCCGGCGAGGACAAGGACGTATGGCTGAGCTTTGGTGAAAAGTAAGACTGCCAGTCCAGCGATCAGTGCCAAAACAGTCCACACATCAACCAATGCGTTTTTTGCCAGGCTGAAACAGACAAACAGGATCAAGGCAACCACAGCTGGGTTGACTCCTTTGAGGAAACTGCTGGCGAGATGGTTTTCGCGCATTTTCTTTACCAGGGGTGCTGTAGCAGCGACGATCAGGAAAGAGGGCAAAAAGACGCCAACTGTCGCGGCGGTAGCACCGCTAAAACCGCCGGCAATATAACCAACAAAGGTGCTGGCTGAGAGCACAGGCCCCGGCGTGATCTGCCCCAGCGCGATCGAATCGGTCAACTGTTGCGTGGTGAGCCAGCCAAAACGATTTACAACATCCTTTTCAATCAATGCAAACAAAACCAGGGAGGAACCAAACAAAACAGAACCGGTTCGGAAAAAGTAGATAAATATGTTCCAAAAAGTTTCTTTTCCCTGCTCGGCAACCTTGCCAAAAAATTCGGCAACAGCGGGAAGAGGAAGAAAAGCCAGGAGCAACTGGATTGGTGGCATGTCATTTTCCCGTTTGACCAGGACGTGGTGCAAGAGGATGCCCACCAATCCACCGCCGATCAGAATAATTGTTTCGTTGATCCCCAAGAGCTTCGCGCCTACCGCCAATGCGAAAATTAGTATCTGTTTCCAGTCATTGATACTGGTTTTCCCGATGAGCCAGGTCGTTTCAAGCACGATCGCCAGCACCAAGGGGTTAAGCAGGTAAAAGATGCCTTCAATTTGCGGTAAACTGCCATAGGTCACATAGATCCAGGCGAAAAGCAGGCTGAAAAGAAAGGCGGGACCGATAAAGCCAAATCCTGCTACGATCAAACCGGGATAGCCGGCACGCACATACCCAACATGAAAGCAAGTTTCGCTCGCGTTTGGACCAGGGATCAGGTTTGCGGCAGAAATCAAGTCCAAAAAGTGCTCTTCGGTAACCCATTTCTTCTTGCGTACGAACTCATTTTCCATCATGGCGATGTGCGCAGTGGGGGCTCCAAAACTGGTCAGCCCAATTTTCAATGTGACCAAAAACAATTCCAGCAAGCGGGTTTTTAGAGGTGATTCTTGAGTCTTGGCAGCATCGAGCTCAGCGCCAGGTAATGGGGCACTTTCTGCTGGTGGAAGCTCAGGAGTATGCTGTTCCTCGTTCATCATGCAACCATGAGCAGCGGCAGTGCCAGGATCAGGTTCTCGATCACCAGGCGCGGATTGAGGTTGGCATCCAGGTTTACCAGGGCATTTTCGTGATCTTTGAGAATTTTCTCAATTTGCCTGGAAGGAATTAGTTGGGCTGTTTCGAAGATGCGCTGCTCTTGGTCGATATTGACCAACGGGATGTCAGCCCCTTCACGGCGGATCATCACATCCCGCCAGAAGGTCAGCCAGGTGGCGATCAGAAAGCCAAATTGCTCACGGGAAGTCCCTTTGCGCTGTTGCAGTCTTTCGACATATTGCAGTCGTTCGCGGAGGCGGCTGTTGAGCAGATCGCCCAGGTCTGTAAGCGCTTCGTCGTAGGCGTCCAATAGATCCTGATCGCTATTGAAGCTTAGAGCAGTGCCAACTCGCCCACCAGCAAGATGGGCAAGGCGTTTTGCCCTGGCAGGGCTGAGTGCAATTTCATCGCGCAAGTAACTTTCAAGCGTCGTAATAGATGAAGGGCGCAAGCGGAGCACCTCACAACGAGAAGCAATCGTTTCAAGCAGACTTTCTTTGGCATCTGCGGTCAAAATAAGGAGCGCCCTGGAAGGCGGTTCTTCCAGTGATTTTAACAGCGCGTTGGAGGCACCGATGGTGGCATGCTGGAAGTCAGGGATGAGCACCATGCGGAAAGGTGACTGGTAAGGCGCGAGTGCCAATGTCTGCTGCATTTCACGGATCTGATCGATCTTTAAGTCTTTACTGCCTTCAACCACTCGCACAATCAGCAAGTCTGGATAGCGCTGCTCATCGATTTGCCGGCAAGCCAGGCATTTACCGCAAAACTCACCTTCAGCCGGGGGATTCTGGCAATTAAGTGCTTTCGCAAAAGCCAGTGCCAGAGTTTCTCTGCCGACACCATCAGGACCTGTGATCAGGTAGGCATGGCGGGTTTTTCCAGGTTTGGCGTGGTTATTGAGAAAGTTGATGGCAGTTTCATGACCAAGGATGTTCCATTGCATGCTTGGATTTTAACACGTAATAGACAGCCAGTTCCAGGTTTCCATGGAAACCAGCAAACCGGTATAGCAGGGATACCTGGCGTTTTCAGCCTAAGTTTTCAAAATGGGAATGGTGATGTTCGAAGGAAGCTGAAAGGCATTATCCTGAATTCTTTTTTTGGGAAAACGATTAAAATATTACGAGCCTATCGATTATGATGGGTTTGTTCTATCATGTACCCGCCTCAATAACAAGCACTTAAATGCCTTATAATTAAGCGGTCTTTAAATTTTAGGAGTTGATAATCTATGAGTGAACAACCAAATGTAATAATCAAGAATGCTGAAGATGTCCTCAACGTCTCCTGGCATGCTCTCCAGGCAGACCAAGTGCTCGAAAGCCTGGCTGTACCCATCGAGACGGGTTTGAGCGAAAACGAGGCAAAAGCGCGGCTTGAAAAGTTCGGTTACAACGAGCTGGAAGAACAAGCCGGCAGAACATTCCTGCAAAAGTTGTGGGAGCAAATCAACAGCTTCGTGATCTGGCTGCTCATTGGCGCTGCAATCATTTCTGCTGTTCTTGGAGATTGGGTGGAAGCTGGCGCGATCCTTTTGATCGTGGTACTGAACGCCATCATGGGCCTTATCCAGGAATCCCGTGCCGAAGCTTCGCTGGCAGCACTGAAGAAGATGGCTGCTCCAGAAGCACAGGTTTTACGTGGTGGTCACCGCATCATGGTGCCGTCGCGTGAGCTGGTACCTGGAGATATCGTTTTCATCGAAGCAGGTAATTTTATTCCTGCAGACATCCGTCTCCTGGATGCCGTCAATTTGAGTATTGATGAAGCCTCCCTGACAGGAGAATCAGTTCCCGCAAAGAAAAATGCTGAAAGCAACCTGCAGGCTGACATTCCCTTGGGTGACAGGGAGAATACAGCTTTTTCGGGCACCACGGTCAGCTATGGACGCGGAAAAGGTGTCGTCATCAGTACAGGGATGCATACGCAACTCGGTCTGATCGCCACCATGCTCCAGTCGGTAGAACAAGAGCAAACCCCCTTGCAGAAGCGGCTCGACCAGTTAGGCAAGACCCTTGGTATTGCAGCCCTGATTGTTTGTGGGCTTGTTTTTGCCATCGGAGTATTTCGTGTTCTGAACCAGGAGATGATCCCATTCGGCTCGGCGCAATTCTGGGATGAAGCCCTGGCCCTGTTCATGGTTGCGGTTTCGCTGGCTATTGCAGCCGTCCCTGAAGGACTACCTGCGGTAGTTACTATCAGCCTGGCTGGCGGCATGCGGGAAATGGTGAGCCGCCACGCGCTCATTCGAAGGCTTTCTTCGGTTGAGACCCTCGGTTCTGTCACTACGATTTGTACAGATAAAACAGGCACTCTGACCCAAAATCAGATGACTGTCACCAAACTTTGGGTAGATAATCAATTTATTGATATCACTGGCATTGGTTACGAACCGGTGGGAGATTTTAAAGTAAACGGCGAAACAGTCGACCTGACGCGTTATCCAGCGGCTCGTACAACCCTTTGGGTTGGCACCATCAACAACGATGCGCAACTCGAAGCAGCCGGTGAGAGCGAAGGTAAGGTTTCATACCGAATGGTTGGTGATCCTACTGAAGGATCTATCCTGGTGGCTGCCCTCAAGGCTGGTGCCGCTGCCAACGTTGTCAATCAAAACTACCCCCGCAAGCAGGAGATCCCCTTCGATTCCACCCGCAAGCGCATGGTAACAATTCATAACATTCTTAACCCAGGTCACGGCGATATTTCTCCTTATGTGACCGATGAAAAGACCAATTGGTACACCATTGCAGTCAAAGGTGCTCCGGATGTAGTACTGGACCTCTGCCGCTGCAAATCGGACATGCATAACAACCCGGTCGAGCTGACCCAGGAAATGCGCGAGGAGATTCTGGCAGCCAACAACGAAATGACCAGCCATGCTCTCCGTGTTCTGGGCGTCGCCTATCGCCCGGTTCCCGAGATGCCAACTGATTTGAGCGCTGAAAACCTCGAAAAAGACCTGATTTTTGTAGGCCTGATCGGTATGATCGATCCCTCCAGACCAGAAGTGAAACCCGCCCTCAAGGAAGCCCAGGATGCCGGTATTCGTTCTGTTATGATCACGGGTGACTTCCCCAACACCGCTAAGGCAATTGCCGAGGATATCGGTCTGCTGAGACCTGGTCACCAGGTGTTGACTGGCGCCGATATCGAAGATTCGACTGAAGAAGAAATGCGGGAGATCGTGAAGATCACCGATGTTTACGCCCGTGTCAGCCCTGAACACAAAATGAAGATCGTTGATGCCTTGCGCGGTAACGGCGAAGTTGTGGCAATGACTGGTGACGGCGTCAACGACGCTCCAGCTATTAAACGCGCAGACATTGGCGTTGCCATGGGCATCACCGGAACAGACGTGGCTAAAGAAACCGCTGATATGGTCCTGACCGATGACAATTACGCATCCATCGTTTCCGTCGTTGAGCAGGGTCGTATCATTTACAGTAATATCCGCAAATTTGTCTACTACCTGATCTCCTGTAATATTGCCGAGATCATGATCATCTTCCTGGCAATTTTACTGAACTGGCACACCCCCCTGGCTCCGATCCAATTGCTTTGGCTGAATTTGGTCACCGATGGCGCACCTGCCCTGGCATTGGGAACTGAGAAGGGTGATCCTGATATTATGGAGCATCCGCCCCGGCCTTCGAGTGAACCGATCATCAACCGCTTTATGGTCAGAGGCATTATCGTTCAGACCATTGCCATCACTGGCGCAACCCTGGGTGCCTTTTTCCTGGGAGGCGGCGCATTGAAGGGCTCTACAGAAGAAGCGCGCATTTTGTCTGAAACCTTCGCTTTTGTGACCCTTTCGCTCTCAGAGCTTTTCCGGGCTTACACTGCTCGTTCTGAGTACTATCCTCTGACCAAGATTGGCATCTTCTCCAGCAGGAACATGAACTTGGCTGTGCTGGTTTCCGTAATATTGGTTCTGTTGGTGGTCTATGTACCTTTCCTGCAAGGAGTTTTTGACACTGTAGCACTGCGCTGGGTTGATTGGGCTGAAATCTTACCGCTGGTGCTGATTCCGTCCATAGCTGCTGAAATTATGAAAGCAATCACCTATAGGAAGAATAAAAAAGAGCGGGCTGCCGCAAACGCTTAACTACTAATGTACGAACAAAGAGCTCCAATCCAAAGGGGCTCTTTTTTTGGTTGACAGCAGGGGGATGCTGCTTAGAACTTTTTTAATGGATTTGTGGTTTTTGAAAGTGGAGAGGGCGGTTACATTATTGAATCAAACCGCTGCTATAGGGTTCCGCAAAAAGGGCGGGGGTACCGCCAGTGTGCCAAAACAGGACAATATCTTCAGGCTTGAAAAAGCCTTTGCGAGTCAAGTCAATCAGACCTGCTGCTGCACGCCCGGTATAGACAGGGTCGAGCAGGATGCCTTCTTCTCTTGCAAACATATTCACAGCTTCAATCTCAACAGAGGTCAGCACGCCGTATCCCGCCTGGCAGTAAGCGTCGTTGATGAGCACTTCTTCGGGTGTGACCGACCAGTCATATCCAAATTGTAGTGCGGTCTGGTTGACCAGGTCAGAAATCTGGCGAGAAAACAGGTCGGATTCCTGTTCGATACTGATGCCCAGGATCTTCCCTTTGAAACCCGTGAGGTGTGCCCCCAGGATCAAGCCAGCCTGCGTGCCTCCGGAGGAACTGGCGAAAACGATCCAGTCCGGTTCCAGCCCTTGCTCGCTCAACTCCCGCATCGCGTTCAAGTAGCCCAGAGCACCGATTGGGTTCGACCCGCCGTAAGGGATCAAGTAGGGCTTCAATCCAGCTTGTTCGGCTTGGGCGAAGCGCACTTGTAATTCATGGTCCCGGCTGGCTTTTGAAGTAAAGAAGATTTGAGCACCGCTGAGTTTATCCAGCAGAAGGTTGCCTTGCGCTTCAGCTGGTTCCACACCAGCCAGGATCAGCTGACAGCCCAGTCCGA
>WOZC01000024.1:6589-9179 GCA_011620465.1 Anaerolineaceae bacterium
CCTTGCGCTTCAGCTGGTTCCACACCAGCCAGGATCAGCTGACAGCCCAGTCCGAGTTTAGCGGAAGCGGCTGCCACCTGGCGGCAATGGTTCGATTGGACTGCACCAGTACTGATCAGCGTCTTCGCGCCTTTTGACAGGGCGTCGGCTGCCAGGTATTCCAGCTTGCGGGTCTTGTTCCCGCCCATGCCGAGACCTGTGAGATCATCGCGCTTTATGAAAAGCCGTGGTCCGCCGAGAATCCGGGATAAGCGTGGCAAGCGTTCTATCGGTGTTGGCAAGTTTGCCAGGGGCAGGCGCTCAATCATTTTGAACCTGTTTTTGATTTTCCGATTTTCCCCGCTTGCGCATGATATCCAGTAATTTTGGCAGGGTTTGAGTGTAAGCTTTGTAAAGCAAAGGGTGAGGGCTGTAATCCCAGGCGCCAAGATGGCGGGCAGTGATGCCGTTGAAACCCTGCTTGAAACGATAGACACCCCACATTGAGTCTGATTCGTCAAAAATATCGGGTGCACCCCACATGTCGTAGGTGTGACAGCCTAATTGTTTGGAAAGACGAATGGCTTCCCATTGCAGCAAATAGTTTGGCATGAGCTCGCGGTACTGCTCTGTGGACATGCCGTACATATAGCGGCTGGTTCCGTTGAAACAGAATAGGATCAAGGCTGCGATTGGTTGTCCCTCCATCTCCGCGACCAAAATTTTTGCCATATCTGCGTCGAGAAAGGCACGCCAGGTGTTGATGTAATACTCTTCATGGCGAACAACGAAGTTGTCCCGAACGGCTGTCTGCGCGTACATGTTATAAAGCGCGGAGAGTTCGGTCGCCTTGCCCTGGCGGACTGTGACGCCTTTGCGGGAACCCAGGCGGATGTTGTACCGTGTTTTCTGTTTCATTGCCGCCAGGAGTTCATCTTCGCTTTGGCGCAAATCGATCAGGACGGTGTTGCGGTATTGAATTTGATCCTGCGAGAACTGCCACCCGCGTTTCTTTAGTTCCTTTTGCAAGGCATGACCGTTTTCGTTAAGCTGCTCTTCTTCACTGCCTGGGATGCCTGTGCCGAGCAAGACATCCGGGTCGATCTTTAAAAATATTGCTTTCTGCTTTCGGGATAGGGCTTGTAAAAAATCGAGTGTTTGAGCTACCGCTGCTGTGTTGCTCCAGTCCAAAGTTGGACCCTTGGGTACGTAGAGAACGGTAAATTTCATGCCCAGGAAGTTGACTTGTTTGCGCAACACCATGGCAAGGGCATCCAGGTCGTGCCTCCAGGATCCACTCCAAAAAAACATTGGGCTCCAGCCGTTTTGCTTTTTCGCTTCTGCCCATTGCAAGGTTTGTAGAATATGAGCATCCGGGAATTCGGTAAGAATCTGATCCCAATCTTTGATTTGGTCAGAAGCCAGCTGGAACATGCTAATCAGCCATCCTTCCAGCACGGATTTTTTTATACAACTTGTAGAGCAAAGGTTTATAGATTTTGATGAAAGCCGGGCTGCTGCGGACAACGCGACCACCAAAGCCGCGTTTGAAGCGATAAACACCCCACAGCCCGTCCGACCGGTCAGAAAAATTTGCTTCCAGTTCCTCCTCATCCGCATCCGGGATGCCCCACTGGTCATACTCAGCGGCTCCATGGGCTTTCGCCCAGCGCATGGCCTCCCACTGCAACAGGTAATTGGGCATAAGGTTGCGCTGGCTGTTATCGGAAGCGCCATAAAAATACCAGGAACGACTGCCAGAAAGGAAAAGCATCAGGTAAGCCAGGGGAGTGTCTTCAAAATAAGCCGCCAGGAGCACGCATTTGCCGGAAGGTGCAAAAATGTCGAAAACCTTTTGATAGTATTCGAGACTATGCAAGACGAAACCGTCGCGGTTACCGGTGGTCAGCATCATCTCGTAAAATCCCTTAACGTCTTCAGTTGGTCTGACGACTACGCCTTTTTTGGCCGCCAGCCGGATGTTATAACGGGTTTTTTGCTTCATACCGGCAAGCAGAGTTTCCTCATCTGTTTCCAGTGAGATCAAAGCTGTGCGGCGGGGCTGTATGGTGTGCTCTTCGCGGATAAAACCTTGTGAAAACTGGTTTTCTACTTCAGTGGAGAGAGGCAGGTTGAGGTCAGGCTCGACCTGGAGGAAGACAGCTTTGCGTTGCTTGCACTCCTGGTCGATCTGCTGCCAAAGACTGCTCCAATTGCTGCCCAAAGGACCTTTGGGGAGGTAGGCAATGGAATATCCAGCCGGCAAGGAGCGAAACAAGATCTGGGCAGCGGCAGACTGATTGCTGAATACGCGGCTCTGCCAGCCAAAATGGCTTTTGAATTCAGCCCATTCCGGTAGCTGCAGCAGGTGAGCATCTGGATACCTTTGCGTCAGATCGATTTTTTTCTCTCCTTCGAGGTTCGACGACATCTTACCGTCCTTTAAACCCCAACACAGAGATGACTGTGCGTAATATGATCGAAAGATCCATTAGGATGGAAGCGTTTTCGATGTAATACAAATCATACTCAAGCTTGATGACAGTCTCTTCCACCGTTTCAGCATAATTCTGATGGATTTGAGCCCAACCTGTAATGCCAGGTTTTACCA
>WOZC01000179.1 GCA_011620465.1 Anaerolineaceae bacterium
AGATCGCAGTGGGCGTCCCACAAAAAATACATCATTGCGACCGCTCGCGTACACTTTATGGAGCGAAACGACCCCAGTATTTACCTTTGAAAAGTAGGTGTTTCCTGGCGATCAAAAACCCCGACTGGTACATGACCCAGTGGCAAAGAGCCTATGTCCCCAACGGGACTGGGGGATCCGTGCTTAGTTATGCCGGCAAGACGCTGATCACCGTTCCCGCTGGAGCTGCCGGCGTGGATTTCTACCTGGAATACACCCCCATGCGCGCTCCCTCCCATCCGGTTGAACCCCTTGCCAGTGCAAACCGAAGTTTTGATCTTTCAGCCTTTGATATTCAAAACAATCCGATCACCCAGTTCACGCTT
Source organism: Anaerolineaceae bacterium (assembly GCA_011620465.1). Classification (GTDB taxonomy): domain Bacteria; phylum Chloroflexota; class Anaerolineae; order Anaerolineales; family Anaerolineaceae; genus Mesolinea. The sequence continues at coordinate 366 of WOZC01000179.1, forward strand.
CCGTTGACCATTCATGTTTCTTATGAGGACGAAATGCTGGGGGATGTCCGGGAAGAAACACTGGGTTTATATTACTGGAACATCTCAACCGCCAGTTGGGAGGATGCCGTCAATAGCTGCCCAGGCGGTGGTTATACCCACAACGCGCAGGAGAATTGGATCAGCCTGACCGTCTGCCACCTATGCGAATTTAATTTGATGGGTGTGGAGTATTTTTCGGGCTATTTGCCAATACTGTTGCGGTAGGGATCGTTTGTAGGTTGGGTTTCGTCCTGCCGTGGTTAGGGTTGACCCCGGCAAAACCTTGGAAAACAAGTAACTTGCCAGCATTGGCAAGGAGAAATATTTTTGTGTCTTCGCAGACCCAGGTTCAAAAATGCGGCTCGGTCAGGAGACCTTCGCCAACGGTAATCACCACGGCGGGTTCGTTATGTCAGCTCCAACCCTCAACAATAAGAAGCGGAACCTGAACTGCGCCAACGGATTTACAAAAGCCGGGGAAAAGATCAGGAGGAAAAATCAAGTGGCAGTACTGATGGTCGTGGCAAATGCCCGTGACTGATTTTATTGAAAATCGTGAAAGTTAGGTGGGTTGGCAGCAAATTCTTGACACGTATCCACTCTGGTAGTAAGATTTATCTTGTTTACAAGACTTTTCAAACAAGGAGTTGGAATGGAACAACCATCTGGTGGAAAACGGTTTTACGGCGCGATCACGGTCAGCGAGCGGGGGCAGATTGTAATTCCCGCCAGCGCGCGGCGCGATTTTAACATCCAAGTCGGAGACAAATTGCTGGTCCTGGGCGACCTGGAGCAGGGAATCGGGCTGATCAAAGCCTCCGCCCTTTTCGATAAGGCTCCGGGCTTTTTTTCAATGCTGGAGGGTGAGCTCAACCCCTCCCCGGAAGACGAGTACGAGGAAGAATGACGGAGATAGTTTCAGTAACGAACCTGAATAAAACCTACCCGGGTTTTCAGCTCAAGAACGTGGGGTTTTCGATCCAGCCTGGGCGCATCATGGGCTTCATCGGTCGTAACGGTGCAGGAAAAACCACCACGATGAAAGCGATGTTCAACCTGGTGCATCCGGATAGCGGCGAGATCCGCTTTTTCGGTATGGACATCCGGAAGGACGAGTTTGAAATAAAGCAACGCGTCTCCTTCATCTCTGGAGGCGTAGATTACTACGCTTATTCCAAGTTGACCATGATTAGTGACGTCTATCGCCTCTTCTACCCGTCCTGGGACGAATCGCTTTACCAGGCTTACCTTTCACGTTTTGAACTGGACCCGCAGAAGCGAATCAAGGAACTTTCGCAGGGGATGGGAGTCAAGTTTGCGCTCGCATTGGGTCTCTCGCACCACGCCGAACTCTTAATCCTGGATGAGCCCACCTCCGGGCTGGACCCAATCTCACGCGACGAACTGCTGACCATTTTCGAGCAGATCGTCGACCGGGAAGGCGCGACGGTTTTCTTTTCGACGCACATTACATCCGATTTGGACAAATGCGCAGACGACATCACCTATATCCAGGACGGAAAGATTTTGGCGAGCATGGGTAAGGAGGCTTTGGTGGACTCCTGGCGCATCGTTGAGGGTCGGACAGATGAACTGCCTGTTGAACTACGGGGCAAGCTGACCGGTTTTCATGAGAGGCGAGGTGAATTCTCAGGCTTGCTGCACAAAAAAGACCTGGATAAGGCAAGCGGCTTCAATGTTTCGGAGGCTGATTTGGAGGCAATCATGGTTTACAGTGAAAGGACAGCAGAGAGTGAAAAACCTTCTATATAAAGAATTCAAGTTGTCAGTACAGCCGTTGAATTACCTTTTCCTGGCTATGGCAGCCATGCTTCTGATCCCAAGTTACCCCTATGAGGTTGCATTTTTCTACCAAACTCTGGGTATTTTCTTTATCTTTATGATCGGCAACACCAATAACGACCTCTTTTTCACCACGCTGCTGCCGGTGCCTAAGCGAGATGCGGTACGAGCACGCTTCGTTACTGTGATCATTCTCGAGTTGCTACAAATAGTCATATCGGTCCCATTCGCATTAGTTCGAAGTCGGCAGATCAACGCACCTAACATGGCAGGGGTAGAAGCGAATTTAGCTCTGTTTGGGGTGGCTTTTGTGATGTATGGCGTATTCAACCTGATCTTCCTGCCAATGTTCTATAAGACCGGTCATAAAACCGGTGTACCATTCCTGGTTTCCGGGGTGGCAATGGCCTTGGTGGTCGTTGTTGCGGAAGCAGCAATCAACCTGGTTCCTGGATGGAAATCTGCACTGGATTCGATCGGACCAACTTACCTGCCCCAGCAGCTGTTCGCCATGCTGGGCGGTTTGGTGCTTTTTGTGGTTCTTACTGCACTGGCGTATCAACTGTCAATTGAAAGATTCGAACACCTGGATTTATGACTGTGCCCATGGGCACAGTGCCTCCATGTTTACCCCCGCCTTTTGTTCGAAGATCCCTGCAACGCAGTCGACAGAAGTGTACTGAGTAAGGGCGTGAAGGCGAAGTGCCGCCGAGGTGGGTGTCTGTGAGCGTAGCGACTAGATTAAGTGAGTTCATCTCTTGTCGGTCTATAAGGAACGCACCGCTGTTCATAAAGGGGTAAGGGTGACTGTCTTTTCCAATGAGTTATCAGCTATTAACTATTAGCTCTCTTGCACTTAATCCCTCTCCTTTTTGGGAGAGGGTCCGAGACCCGTGCCCGCCGTGAAACGTACGGGAAAGTGGGGGTGAAGGGTCTTTTCATAGTTTTTTATGGTCTCATAGAAGTTGGAGTTGGTGACGCCATCTTGAACCCTCACCAGACCAGGATCCGATGCTGACATTCAAGAGGACCCTCACCTCCGTTCGCTACGCTCGCGGACCCTCCCCATAAGGGAGGGCTTTAATACAGTATCACTCCTCAAATTCATTCCTCGCCAGGGCAGGACGGCAAACCAGCAAGATTCACGCTGAACAGGCTGACTTACGCCATCAAGCATCAAAACCAAGGCAAAAGAAAAACACAGATTGTCACGGCGTTGGGCTTAGGCTTCGACCTTAGCAGTCACAATGAAGGACGCAAAAGATCCTTAATAGCATTCAGGATGACAAAACTTGCCTAAGGAATCAGGAAGCGGCTGTGTCAAGGCGGTGGCGAGCTGGTGTGAATTCGGTCTCAAGGTTGTGATTTGTTCAGCCCTTTCAACCGTTGCTTTTTAACAGTTTCCTGTCATCACGCTCTTGAATTCCCCTTCTGAAGAAGGAGTCCGGGCTTAATGTCTTTTTGAAGTCTACTAAACAGGTATGAATAATATAAAAACTGTGCCCGTGGGCACAGTCAAGGCAGTGGGGAGTGGGAAAAAGGGTACAAGGAGCAGGGAACAACGAGCAAAGATCAGAGATTAATGTTCAACAAATCACTGACAGAAAACGCAAATGAATACGAAAAGGTCTACCTTAACGCCTTAACTCTCATCTGCACCGCTTGTGCCAGGGCGGTGATTTTATCCGCCATCTCTTGCGCTTCTTTTTTATCGCTGTCTCCAATTAAAGCATCCGCCAGCGAGCCGGACTTGTCTTCCTGGGGTAGTTCGTCCATCCCCAGCAGCACTTTCTTCAGGCTGCGCGCGGACTTGGTGAGGGGGTCGGCAGGAATGCGGGGTGTGCGAGTCTGGGTTTTGCCCGATTCACGTTCCAAAAATGCCTGTACATCCAAATAGCTGCGATTGTCGAATTCGGCAAAATATTCCACCGCTGCAGGCCACAATTTGGTATCGTAGCGCATGATCTCGCGCAAAACCCGCTCCGGCATCTCTGATCGGTCAGCCAGTTCGAGCGAAGCCTCCGGAAGCTCAAAAAAGTTCATCAATCTTCCAAAATAGGTGCGTTCCATCTGCAAATTTTTCTGCAAAACGTCTTTGACCTCATCATTCAGGCGCAAATCACTCACGCGCCGGAAGTAATCGACCTCTTTTTCCCCTGCTGCCGGCTCAATTTGGTTAGCTTCCAGTACCAAACGGGCTGCCGCGCGCGCTTTTCCGACCGGCGTGAGGGCTTTATATGCCATATTTTCGGCAATTTGCTTCTCCAATGATGGCTGGTTGTCGATCAGCGCCAGCACATAGGGCTCATCCGGACTCTCGCTCAAGACTGCCTTGATGGCAGTCGCCCAAAATCTGCGCTCTCCAGTCAGCATTTTGAAAACATCATGTCCGTCCTCATTTACAATTTGACCCGTGACTGGTTTGATCTGACCCGTATCGTGCAGCGAATCGCCCAGGATGATCAATTCGTCCAGCATGCGGCGGTTCAGACGGTCGTTTTTCGCCAACCCAAACCAATCCTGCACGGTCTCTCGCCAGGTGCGTTCGCCGCTATAAAAGCCGCTTCGAAGAGGTAAAGGCAGCAAAAGACGCGCCTGGAACCTGTCCGGTCTGATCATCGAAACAGGCACACGGTAGACGCTCTGGCGGTTGTTGATCATTTTAGGACCGCTCAGAACGCTTTCCTCCTCCGTTAACTGGCTGGACTCGAACGCTTCCGTCGTGGTTTCAAGCAGACTGCCAAAATTTCGTTTTACTTCTCTTGCCATTTCAAACTCCTAAATTTCCAATCTTCCAGCGAAATCTGTGCCCACGGGCACATTTCAAACGGCTCCCAACTTGCCTAAAACAGCATCCACCAGGTTCGAGACACAACGGAAAGCTTGCGATTTTTCGGGGCAGTACGAAAAAACATCGTACCCCGCTGTAGTCGCCGCGGAAATATCCGCGAGGTCTTTAATATAAGGCAACAGTAGGTGCCCGTAAATCCTTTCAAGTTCTTCGATCACATCCTGCGATTGCCGTCGTACCATGCGGAAACGGGAAGGAACAATGCCCAGTACTTCCAGGTCGGGGTTGGTGGTGCGCCGGACGTTCTCAACCATTCGTAAAATATCCGCCAACCCGATCAGAGATAGTCCATCCGGTTCGATCGGGATCAAGACGTGCGAGCTGGCTACCAGCGAGTTCATCGGCAGCATACCGGCAGATGGGGGGTTGTCGATGATGATGTAGGAATAGTCTTCCTGGATCGGCTCCAAAAAGTAGGTCAGCTGAAAATCAGCCTCATCACGCATTTTCAAGCTTGCTTCCAGCCCTTCCATGCGGGCTTTATTGGTGCGGAAGAGCTTGACCTTTTGATCGCGTTTTCGTGGGATCAGGGAATCTACAATCAGGGATTCGCTGGCGCCATAGCCGTTTTCGAGGGCTTGTGGGTAGTTATTATCCGATGTGATCACGGGCACAAATTCTTCCGAGAAACCGCCACCCATCGCCGTAATGGTTGCAGAAAGCTGGTCGTCCATATCGATCAGCAGGACTGGCTTGCTGTTCTTTTTTCGCGATTCGTGGATTGCCAGTCCGGAAGCCAGATTGATGCTGATGGTCGATTTCCCGACACCACCTTTTCGATTGACCAGAGATATAATTGCCATAAGCGTCCTTTTTCCTGATGTTGAACTTGCAGTAATTTTACATTATTATAAGGAGAATATCAAGCCAGAATAAATTTGTAATTAACTTTTTTGATTCAGTTTAAGGAACTAAGCAACTTTTATTAACTACTTGACTTAACTCCCGGTGTTTGCTAACCTAATGGTATAAAATAATCGGTGGTGATTTATGCCTGACAGTTTTGAGTTGCTCCAAGCCAATTTTTTTGAACACCCTTTCCTGCGTTATGCAGACACGCGCTATTTCTACCCTGGCGTGAAAGAACAGCGTAAGGTCCTCAGCGTTGCCAATGACTTTATCTACGACAACAGCGACTCCTCTAAAAACCTGGGCGTCTTCGCTGGTCCTTCGGGCGGCGGCAAAAGTATGCTGGCGATGAAGATCGCCCAAACCCAATATTCCGTTCCCGACATTGGCAAGATTTTCGGCATGTACATGAACACGAACACCCTCACCGAGCCGCGCCACTTTTTGATGGCGCTGATCGAGACGCTCTCGCTGCCTTCTTCGCGCTCCAACGCCAACCGTATCGACAGCATCTTCGAGCGTCTGCAAGAGGGCAACGACCAGCTTCTGATCGTGCTGGATGGGCCCCCGGTTGACCAGGAATACCTGACCCTGCTGCTGGAGTGGTCGGTCGAAAACAATAAGAAGATCAAGACGATCATCTTCCTGCAAGACATCAACAACGTTAACAGTAATATCGGCGAGCTCAGCCAGTTTCTCGGACTTTACGTCCCCTTCCGCCAACCCAGTCAGGCTGAACTGATCGAACTATTGACCTATCGCATGCTCTCTGCAGGCAACCTGGACCCCAGTGCCGTGATCAGCGAAGAACAATTACGCGATCTGACCGCCAGCCACGGCACCTCCATTTCAGATTGCATGAACGCCGCTGCAGAATTAATTGATACCAAAATGTTCCGAAAAGGGAACTTTTGACCCTTAAAGTTCCGCTTTTGACACTGTTTTTCTTAAGGAGAACCTGCTATTCTTAGAGACACAAGGTAAACACAAATGATTGAGCAGAACGCCTGGCCAGAGATCACAAGCACGCTGAACGCGTTGAAAGATGAAACGCTTTCCGGTCTGCTTGCTTCCAGCCAGCAGCTTTTCGACGGCAATTACGTCATCACCGCTGAGCCAGAAGCCTACTCCAACCTTTGCCAATACTTCCCACTCATCGAAACCGTGGTGCAGGACCATTCCGGTCGTCACTTCCGCCTCAACCTGCAATCAAGTGTGCCCATGGGCACAGATGCTGACGTGCTCCACTTCCAACCCGGGGCTGCCAATATCAGCGACGCTATCATTAACCCCGAAAGGATCGTCGCTTTGCCCACTTACTTGCTCCGTTTTGTACCCTTTGTTGGTGCTGCCCCTGTCCTGATCGCCACTGCGCTTCGCCAGGCATTCTATTTCTCCTCGCGTGAAGACGGCGCCAGCCAGCTCTACCCCAAATCCGGTAATGAGGTCACAGTCGATGTCCAATCCATCCTGCGCATGCTTGGCAACTGCATCAGCCGCGCCAAGTTTTTCCGCATCTTCAAAAATGGAGAGATGGATTGGTTTGTCGAACGTGCTGACCCCGCCCACCAATTCGTGGACGGGCAGATAAGGCGTTTGCCCAACACCTACCACTACCGCGGGCAATTGCTCACACCCGGTGATGCCGTTGACCTGGGCGCCTGGCTTGTGGATCAGGATCTCACCAACCAGCCTTCTGCCGTCCTCACTCGCGCCCTCAACACTCCTCGCAGCCAGATCCTGGCTTTCCCATACCGCTTGCCGGACGCCCCTGATGGGAACCCCACGCCTGCGGCTCGCAGTGTCCACCAGGTTGTCAGTCAGCTGCTCAACACATCCCAGCTGGACCCCACCCTCTCCGGGCTGTGCGACCGCCTTTCAAGCCACCTTATCCGTCCGGAAAGCTTCCTTGCCCTGCCCTGGTACTGGTTCACCAACGTTTTACCCGAATTGGGAGACGATCTGGGCATGCTTTACCTGATGTCGAAAAATTGCTGCTACATCGACTGGGCTCGCGGGCAGGATCGCAACCATTTTTGGGTGGTCGGTGGGCTTGAAACCCTGCAGCGCTGGATAGGCTCCGAAACCCTGCCGAAGCGTATCCCGCATGCTTCAAAAAGCAGGCGCGGGCGCCCGCGAACCGAGCAAATTCAGCCCGATTCCCAATACACCCGCGACTGGCGTGCTGCCAACCGCGAACTGGCGAGCCAATACCTGCTGCGAACCGCTACCCGTAAAACTCAAACCGGCAGCGACTGGCAACTGCACGTCAGCGAAGTGCAGCTCACCGCCCAGGACGAAACTTTGCGCCATGCCCTCAGCGCTTTTCTGCATGCCCTGCCCGCCCCGCTCACCCCTGAAACCTTAACTGTTTTTGCCACAAACAGCGCAATTCAGACCCTCATGCTCACCCAAAGCAAGCCTCAGCCTGATCGATTATGTCATTTTGAGACTTTAGTAAAAACGGGAATTTGTCAGAATGAGACCCTAAACACGTGGGAAATATGTCATTTTGATACCCTCGTGGACGCCTTAAATAGTTATTTTGAGACCCTCATTGCTGCTGGAATATGTCAGTTTGACACGATTCTTAATATACTCTTTAAGATAAAACATTCTCTCATTGACAAGCAAAATTCCGACCTGCCACATACTCCAGGAGCCCAAATCACTACCTTGAAGCAATCTCAGGGCAAGCAAACAGCGGTGGAAGGAAGAAAATCTGGTATTGATAAAGGAAAGATGATCGCTTCCAAGGATCATAAAATGGTTGGGTTGGATGGAGTAAACGGGTTGGATGACAATGGCGAGCGCGATGCTGAAATCACGGCACCAATGACCCCAGAAGAAGGCGCTTTTCCTGGCGTTTCTGAAACCATCCTGGTTGGGACGCAGTGGAATTTTACGCAGCTCTTGTCAAGTGCCAACCCAGCCCTGAAGAATCGTATTTTTGGGTCCGATCTGCAGCTCACTTTCCTCTCCTGGTTGATCGAAGCCAGCCTTTCCCAGGGTGTGCACAGCCCCCTCAGCCTTGCCATCAGCCGTACCCTGCAAACTCACCAACCCGCCACCTTGCCAGCCCAACGCCTGGCACAACTGCCGGCTTCGGCACTTTCCGATTTGCTGAGCTCGGTTTGCCAGCGCATGGACGCCGGGCAGTCTGGTCGCTTTGCTTTCGTGGGGCAGGGCGCCTCCGACCTCAACCTGCTGCTCCAGGGGGTTGAAGACCGCGCCACCCAGCTCCGCCTCCTCCACCGTCTCG
>WOZC01000171.1:0-29666 GCA_011620465.1 Anaerolineaceae bacterium
CTAAGTGGCTTGCTACTTAACGAGATTGTCATGTGGTTTTATTCTTCTGGATCTCTCTCTTTCTTGTTTTTGTATAACGCACGCTGGTAGCAGGGGGTCATACTTTCACGGGTTATGGAACCTATTTACCGATCACTATCAAATAATTAAGTTACAAATTTCTGAATCAGAGGCTGCTTCTACAGGCAGCCTCTGCAATATTATTCAGCTTCACAGGGCTCTTCTCGGTTATAATCATCAGATTATGGACATCAGACAACTGACTGAAAAAATGAACCAACTGGTCGATCATCACGGCTGGTATGATCTGGATTCACCCAAAGCCCAAACGCCACGCAACCTGGCGATTTCGCTTTGCCTGGAAACAGCTGAGGTGCTGGAGCATTTTCAGTGGTCAGAAAAACCCAAAAACAAGCCGGAGTTTGAAGGTGAATTAGCCGATGTGGCACTCTACCTGCTGCAAATCGCGAGCGTCAGCGGAATCGACCTCGAACAGGCGATTTTGACAAAAATCGAACAAAATTGGGACCGCGTCTGGCAGGAAGATCAAGAAATGAAGATGCAGGAATGATCGTATCAGTTTTTGGTTCCGCCGCGCCACTGCCCGGGCAGCCTCTCTACCAGGACGCCCTTGAATTGGGACGTTTATTGGGAGAGCACGGTTTTTCGGTCATGACCGGCGGTTATTGTGGCACGATGGAAGCTGTCTCAGGCGGTGCCAATGAGGCTGGTACTAACGTGATCGGGGTAACCTGCCGTCAAATCGAAGATTATCGCCCGACAGGACCAAACGGCTGGGTTCAGCAGGTTCATGCTACCGACTTACTTTCGGAACGCATTGAATTGCTCACTTCCAATGCTGACGCATTTATTGCCTTACCAGGTGGAATTGGCACATTAGCCGAAATTTCCATGGTGTTCAATAAGATGGTCATTTCTTCCATTCCTTCCCAGGTATTGATCCTTGTTGGGGAAGGCTGGAAGCAAACTTTTGAAACTTTTTTCAATGGACAGGCTGAAAATGTTAACGCTCGAACTCGGCAACTGCCACATTTTGCAAAAGACCCTCAGGACGCGGTAAGAATATTAATCCAATTACTTCAGGAGAATAACAATGGATGAGAAAAAACTCCCAACCCAGGCAGAAAACTTTTCTGAATGGTACAACCAGTTAGTATTACGTTCTGAATTAGCCGATTACTCGCCAGTACGCGGCTGCATGGTCGTACGCCCTTATGGCTGGGCGCTCTGGGAGAACATCCAAAAAGCTCTTGACAAGCGCTTCAAAGCCACAGGGCATGTCAACGCTGCCTTCCCCCTGCTCATCCCGCAGTCGTTCATGACCAAGGAGAAGGAACATGTGGAGGGTTTCTCCCCTGAACTTGCTGTGGTCACCTATGGCGGTGGGCAGGAATTGGAAGAACCGCTAATCATTCGCCCAACATCAGAAACCATAATAGGTACCATGTATTCAAAATGGATCCAAAGTTACCGCGACTTGCCCGTTTTAATTAACCAGTGGGCTAACGTTGTGCGCTGGGAGATGCGTACCAAGCTCTTTTTACGCACACTTGAATTCTACTGGCAGGAAGGGCATACCGCTCACGCTACCGAACAGGAAGCAGTGGAAGAGACAGAACGTATGCTCAACGTCTACACCGATTTTGCTATAAATGAGGCAGCCGTTCCAGTTCTTCCGGGTCAAAAATCTGAAACGGAGAAGTTCGCCGGAGCCAAAGCCACCTATTCGATTGAAGCGATGATGGGCGACACCAAAGCTCTACAGTCAGGTACCTCTCATTTTCTTGGTCAAAACTTTGCCAAAGCCTTTGACATGAAATTCCTGGATGAAAACAACCAGCTTCAATATTGCTGGACCACCTCCTGGGGCGTGTCCACCCGCTTTATCGGCGCGATCATCATGACCCATGGTGACGACCAGGGGCTGATCCTGCCCCCGAACCTGGCGCCTTACCAGGTCGTGATCGTTCCAATCTTCCGCAAAGACGAAGAAAAAGCTTCTGTCATGGAAGTGGTCAACAAGGTGGCAGAAGGGTTGGTGAACAAGGACTTCCGTGTCAAAGTGGACGAACGCGAAGGACTTACCCCCGGTTTCAAGTTCAATGACTGGGAGCTCAAAGGTGTTCCGTTACGCATCGAAATTGGACCTAAAGACGTCGAGAAGGGCACGCTCGCCCTGGCACGCCGTGACATTTTGGGCAAAGCAGGCAAGAGTTTCATCCCGATGGAAGGCTACGTTCAGGCTGTGGGCGATATACTCAACGCTATTCAAGCGAATTTGCTGGCAAAAGCCACCAAATTCCGCGATGAGCACATCTTTGAGGTGTCAGATTACGAAAACTTCAAGGATGTGGTTGAAAACAAAGGCTGGGCTGTTGGATGGTGGTTTGATGACGCCGAAAATGAAGCCAAAATCAAAGAAGACACCCATGCCACACTACGCAACTATGCTCCAGCGGAAGGCGAAGGCGTTTGTTTCTATTCTGGTAAAAAGACCACCAAGCGAGCTTACTTCGCCAAAGGGTATTAGCGTCAGAAGTGTTATTAAAGAAAGCTGTCCGCTGTAGGGCAGCTTTTTTTTCGTAGGTCGTGTTCTGCCCTTGAGACCGCCTGGCGAAGCTGATTTTCGTTGGGGCAGGCAACTCTTTACCCAAGAAACATAATAAATCAGCTCATCATCTCCTGTCTGGCTGAGTTGGTTTGCGAGTTCTTAGTTTGTAATCAATTGAGGCAGAGTGTCTCATCTCTCTCGAAGATACTGTAAAATTAACCTACCATGACTGCTATTGACCTGACCCGCCTGGACCAACAAATCGATCACCTGGCAACGCTCTACCAGGATCCTGCCGCATTCCAGGAAGAATTCCATACCATCCTTTCCTTCTACCACCGATATTCACACCGCAAACAAAAAGACGCTGTTCCCAAGAGTTTCATGCGTAATTATGACCTGCCAGAGAAAGTCCTGGCGCACACGGAAGCGCGCTTGAAGCCGTTGTCAATCGTCCACCCCGACGAAGTCCTCAAGTTGATCGATCAGTTCTGGACCGACACTTTCTATGAAGCGAGGGAATTTGCCACCAGCCTGGCAGGAAACTTACCTATCTCCTATTCCGAATCCGTGCTGGAGTTGGTTTATAACTGGCTGCAACAACCCCTTGACCAGGCTGTTATCGACGCAATTATTGCAAACTCCTCGCGAACTATACTTCAAAAAGCTCCGGAAAAATGGAAGGACTTGATCAACCGGCTGCTGTTTTCATCCCGGCAGCAGAGCCAAAAGGTAGGGCTGCTTGCGCTGGCAAGGTTGATCCCCAGCAGCGCGATGGATGAACTGCCAATGTTCTTTGGCTGGATCAGGGGATTCTTGCTCAGCCCCGATCCCATGCTGGACAAATACATACAACCTGTCATCGAAGCCCTTGCCCTAAAATCTCAGCAAGAAAGTGCCTACCTGTTGCGGGAAGTGTTGGCTGACAGTAATGATGCCCGTATAGGTCGCCGGATCCGCCATTTTTTGGATTTTTTCGATGAACCGAGTAAGACCAGGATCTTGACCGCGATCAAAAACCAGGTCATCATTCCCGGCACAAGCTCGAAAGATACAAACAATGAGTAGATTCGACCTGTATTACATATCGAGATGATTTGTGGTGGTCATTAATGATTTAGAATGACGTGCTCGTCAAACCCCGCCACCATCAAACCAAAGTAAACTTAAGCAATGAACATGAATTTGAAAAGAGCTGTGATTTTTATAATCCTGCCTTTGGTCCTTCTGGTAACAGCCTGCCAGGTTGAACCAGTTGAAACAGTGACAGGAACTAAAGTCACAACCCAAACAGCGACTGCCAGCCCTTCACCAACCTCAACCGAAACTCCAACACCTACATCAGCGCCAATGTCTGTCGAAACACCGGTTTCAACTCCCATCATGACCACCCCTATCACCACTTATCCTGAAAGCCACTACATTTCTGCGATAGTCGGTCACAAACAAACCTACGAACTGGGCTGCGAAGCCAGTGCAGCGGTCGATTGGGCTGGCTTTTTTGGGGTTGATATTTTTGAATCCACTTTCCAATATTCTCTTCCGCCTTCGGACAATCCTGATTACGGTTTTGTGGGAGAGGTTACCACCGACGCCTGGGGGCAGATTCCACCTTATGCCTATGGGGTGCATGCCGGACCAATTGCGGATGTTTTGGTCGACTTTGGACTGCCTGCAGTTGCAATGTCGAACTATTCGATTGAAGAAGTAAAGCAAAAATTATCAGAAAACAAGCCCATCATCGTCTGGGTAATCGGCAATATGGAATACAGTGAATCGGTGGAATATGTTGACGCGGAAGGTAGAATCGCTATCGTAGCTCCTTATGAACACGTCGTTATCCTGACCGGCTACAACCTGACCCACCTGCGCTATATGAACAATGGCAAGTTTTTTGACACACCTATCAATGTATTTCTCACCTCGTGGGGAGTCCTCGGAAATATGGCGGTAATTTATGACTGAAGAATTTGACATCATTGAGACAGTTGAGGAGGTTCAGGAGGTTGAGGAACCCGAACTGGTCAGCAAAAAAGGCTGCAGAAAGGCGATGGCGCTCCTAGTCATACTGACTCTCCTATTTTCGGCTGCTGTTCCGCTCATCTACTTTATTGCTCGAAAGAGTTACGAACGCCAGGTGGAAGCCTTTCCAAGTGAAGTTTGCAAGAACCTTTCCAAGGCGGGTCTTTCTACCCTGGTATGCGACCCCTTGTTGGGAATTGTTGAATTCGTACCTAAAACCTTCTCAATCGGTGAACCAAAAAGTGTTGTATCCGCTGCCATGAAGGATTTTCTTGTCCAGGCACAAACAGGAGTTAGCCAAGCTGGCTGCCTTCAACCGGAACTTTGGAGATTTTCCGTGGCAAAATCCTTTTTGGGATGGCAAACGGAAGTCGAGTTCCTTTTCTGTTCCGGTGTATTGGTTGAGCGAACAATTCTAATCAATGGTAAGCCTGTCACTCTTCCCACCTACGATATGTAATTTCCCGTTTTTGTCATTTTTTACTAAGAATTCTCAAATCAGGTTACAATAAACAAAACTACTCAATAATTGAGTATTATCTGGAGGAACAATTGAGAAAATTATTAACAATCCTGATGATATTTGCACTTCTTCTTACCGGCTGCCAGACACAGCCTGCCGCCGAAACCCCTCAGCCTGCTGAAGAGGTGGAACTGAATGTTTTTGCTGCAGCATCACTGACCGAAACGTTTGAACAGATTGGAAAGCTCTTTGAAGCTGCCAATCCGGGAGTCAAGGTAATCTTCACCTTCGATTCATCCGGCACCCTCAAAACTCAAATCGAGGAAGGCGCCCTTGCAGATGTGTTCGTTTCCGCTGCCCAGAAACAAATGAACCAGTTGGAAGCCGGCAATGCTGCTAATACTGAGGGTCTCGATTTCATCCAGACAGACACCCGGGTCAACATAGTAGAAAACAAAGTGACCCTGACAGTTCCTTCAGGCAATCCAAAAGGCGTGAAAACCTTTGCAGACCTGGCGTCGGATAGTGTCACGATTATCGCCCTGGGTAATTCCGATGTGCCAGTTGGGCAGTACTCAGAAGAACTCTTGATTAATTTGGGTATCTGGGAGCAAATTCAACCAAAGATCACCTTCGGCTCGAACGTAAAAGAGGTCACAACCTGGGTTTCCGAAGGTGTGGCAGATTGCGGAATCATTTACAAAACCGATGCCTTCTCTGCTAATCTTGAGGTTGTAGCTGAAGCTGGCACCGACTTGTTAAAGACTCCAGTCGTTTATCCTGGGGCTGTCTTGAAAAACACTCAGCATCCAGCTGAAGCAAATGCCTTCCTGGATTTTCTCCGCTCCGCGGAAGTACAGGCAATCTTGACCGGTGTTGGGTTTTCCATCCCGCAAAATTAAGCACTAACAAACTATCTCCTTCAACGCGATGAGCGATGCTGCTCATCGCGTTGAAGAAACTGGTACAATCTTCCAATGATCTTCCCACAAATGGATTGGTTCCCGCTTTTGAATTCCTTGCGGGTTGCCATAATAAGTACTGTCGTTATCTTTTTCAGTGGGATCTATGCCGCCTGGCACATCGCCAAATTACCGCACCTTTTCAAGGGCATTCTGGATGTGATTTTGACTTTGCCACTGGTGTTGCCCCCCACAGTAGTCGGTTTCTTTTTATTAAAAATGCTGGGTCCTTATTCAGCCATCGGGAGTTTCTTGATCAACACTGCTAACACCCGCCTGGTGATGGAGTGGTATTCTGCCATTTTCGCTTCGGTTGTTGTTGCATTCCCATTAATGTACCGTACCGCGCGAGGAGCTTTTGAGAGTTTTGACCCAGACCTGCAATACGCAGGGCAGACACTGGGGATGCCCAACTGGAAGATTTTCTGGAAGATCGTGGTGCCAACCTGCAAACAGGGAATTTTGGCAGGAACAGTGTTGGCTTTTGCTCGCGCCTTGGGCGAATATGGTGCTACCAGCATGATCTCCGGCTATACTCCAGGAAGAACTGCAACAATCTCAACAACAGTCTACCAATTATGGCGAACAGGCGATGACGCGCAGGCTTACCTTTGGGTATTGATTAATATTGCGATCAGTTGTGTGGTGCTGTTTGCGATCAACTCTTTGGAAGCTAAAAACTCAACCAAACACCCAGTCAGGGATCTGGAGCGCAGCTAATGTTGATCGTTAACTTCGTCAAACACCTGCACAGTTTCGATTTAATTGTGGATTTCCAGGCAAAATCAGAAGTGCTCGGTATCCTTGGACCCTCTGGTTGTGGTAAAAGCATGACATTGAAGTGTATCGCTGGAATTGAAAAACCGGATTCAGGCTACATCGAACTGGATGGTGTTGTGCTATTTGATTCAGTCAAGAATATCAATTTATCACCCCAAGACCGACATATGGGCTACTTGTTTCAACATTATGCCCTCTTTCCAACCATGACAGTCGAGCAGAATTTATTAGCCGGTATTCGACCTGAAAATACGGAAAATAAGATGTCAGAAGTCCGACAAATTATTACGACTATGAAATTAGTTGGTTTGGAAAACAAGAAACCTGATCAACTTTCCGGAGGACAAAAGCAGAGAGTTGCCTTGGGGCGCATCCTGCTCAATAAGCCCAAAATATTGATGTTGGACGAGCCATTATCTGCACTGGATCAATATCTGAAGTGGCAGGTGCAGCTTGAATTAGTGGAGTTGTTTGAGCGCTGGCAAAAGACAGTTTTGTTAGTTTCCCACAACCGTGAAGAAATTTTTCAGTTATGTGACACGGTTTCTGTGCTGACCAAAGGTGTAAACGAAGCTAAACAGACAGTTGAAGAGCTCTTCAACGCTCCGCAGTCACTTTCAGCTGGCGTCCTGGCAGGTTGCAGAAACTTTTCGAAAATTGAGATCATAGATCTTTCCCAGGGGCTTTTCAAAGCACACGATTGGGGTGTGACCCTGCACTCCTCCAAGTTAACTCCAGGTTCCAGATACTGTGGAGCCTACAGTCACAATTTTGAAGTGACTAACAAAATTAGTGGGAACTCTGCTGTTGCTGAAAACCTCATTCCTGTGAGCTGTCTCTACCGATTTGGAAAAGGAGTGACAGAATCATTAGTTTGCTCGACTCCAGGTGGAAGCAACGGACATTCAGTCCTCTATCTCGAATTAAGACCTGTCGAAGGAGGTATTACGGATAAAGACGAGCCATTCCAGGTCAGCATCCCGCCCCAGGACCTGATTTTTTTCAATTCATAATCAACTGATAAGGCCTGGTCATATTATGGTTGTAGGACGAATTCCGCTGTTGAACCCTGCTTTTGTTCAGGTTGGATAATCTTTTCCGATGAACATCAGGATCCTTGGCTACGCTCAGGATTACAAGGATCAATAATCGATTGTTCCAAACAAAAACGTCAGTGGGATGTGCACGCGCTCTGACCATGCTTTTGTGGTGTGATCCTCCCCCGGGAAGCTCCAGCTGGCAAAGTCCTTGCCTTCGCGATAGCCCTTTTGCCGCAAAAGCGAATCCACCTTCGCTTGCCATGGGGCATAATCCCGGTCGAGCCCTTCACTGCCATAGTCAAAATAGAACTTGTGTTTGCCTGGCTCGGGAAGCTTCTCTTGCAGGTAGGCGATCATCCCATCGCCAAGGATAGGCCAATGAGTGGAGAGGCAAGCGGTTTTGCTGAAAATCTGTGGGAATTCACATAGCAGATACATAGAGATCATGCCTCCCAGACTTGAACCCATCAGGGCGGTGTTCTCCATTTCGGGGAGGGTGCGATAGCGTTGGTCAATGGCTGGTTTGACCATTTCCACCAGCCAATTGATGAATTGATCTGACATTGGTCGCTTCAAATCGTTGATTGATTTTCTGGTAGATGCCGCAAAAGCTTCCAACCCACCTGGGTAGTCCAGGGCTTTGGCAGGTAGATATTCAAATCGACGGTTAATCGTGCTGGGAATCGCCACAACAATGGGAGGGGTGATTTTTTCTTCGGCAGCCAAATTTGAGATAGCCCGGTGCACATTCCAGCCGCCACCCCTGGAGCGGAACTGGTCGAATACCATTTGACCGTCCTGCATATATAGGACAGGGAAGTGTTGTGAGGGGTTCTGCTGATATTCCACCGGAAGCCAAACGTCCACCCGCCGCCGTAGAAGTCCGGGGATATTCAGGTCACGATGAGTTTCGAGCGCTACTTGTTGCATCCATCACCTGCCAACTTGAATTACAAGATTGTAATGATGGAATTCTAACCGGTTCTTTTTTAAAAAATCTGCCTGTAGAGAACTGCAGGCAGATGTTTGATCAATTAAGTCTTATCCAAATAAATGGAAAACAGCAATAATCGGAGCAAAAAGCGAAGCAACCAGGCTCATGACCGTGATCAGTGTGTTCAGGGAAGGACCAGCGGTATCTTTGAATGGATCCCCCACGGTATCTCCAACTACAGCAGCTTTGTGTGCATCAGAGCCCGGACCACCAAATTTTCCGGTCTCGATGAATTTCTTTGCATTGTCCCATAAACCACCAGCGTTGCTCATCAACAATGCGAAAATGACACCAGTGAAAATGGCACCGCCCAGGAAACCACCCAAAGCATTCGGTCCAAGCAGGAAGCCAACGACCAAAGGCAGCCCCACAGCCAAAAAAGCAGGCAAAATCAGGGAGGACAACGCGCCTTCAGCTGCCAGGCTGACACATCGTTCGTAATCCGGTTTGTGTGTGCCTGCCAGGATGCCAGGTTCCTCCCTGAATTGACGGCGGACTTCTTCGATCATATCAAAGGCATTATGGGTTACCGAAAGCATCAATAGCGCGCTGAACAAAGGCGGCGTCATCGCGCCCAGGAACACTCCAGCAACCACGATAGGTTCTCTCAGGCTGATCGATATGCTGACCCCGGCGGCTTGAACCACCTCTGCATATGCAGCAAAAAGGGCGATGACTGTCAAAGCAGCCGCGCTGATAGAAAAACCCTTGGTAATGGCTTTTGCTGTGTTTCCAGCTGAATCAAGTTCATCGGCACGTACAATCACTTCATGATCCATGCCTGCCATTTCCGCGATGCCGCGGGCGTTATCCACAATTGGACCATAAGCGTCGGCAGAGACGATCATACCGCTGATCGAAAGCATTCCGACCGCGCTGATACCGATCCCATAAATACCGCTAAGGCCAAAAGACTCTGCAACATAGTAAGAAATCAATGTTGCGGCTGCGATACCAATAACTGAGGGCACAATGGAAATCAAGCCGTAACTGAAACCTGTGATAATGTTGATAGCCGAACCAGAGGTGGAAACCCGGGCAGTTTCCCTCACTGGTTTACGCGTATCATTCGTAAAATAATCCGATGTAAATCCAATGATCACACCGGTAACCAGGCCAGTCACTGCTGCCCAAAATATTCCAGGATTGACATCTGTGAAGCGGACAAAAAAGAGCAGGAAAATTGCGAAAATGATACAGGTGACAACAGTTCCACGATTAAGAGCCGGACCGGGTTTTTGACCTTCTTTGACACGAACAAGAGAGACACCAATCAAGGAGGCGATGATTCCCAACATGCACAAGATCAGGGGTACAACCGTATACTTGATATGTTCGGCCTGGCTTAATCCCATGGAAGCACCAAGCAGCATAACTGCGACCGCACTGGCGACATAACTGTCAAAAATATCCGCGCCCATGCCTGCCACATCACCAACGTTATCGCCAACATTATCTGCAACAACAGCTGGGTTGCGAGGGTCGTCTTCGGGGATGCCGACTTCAACTTTACCGACCAGGTCAGCCGCGATATCTGCTGTTTTTGTATAAATACCACCGCCTGCTTTCGCAAGTAAAGCCAACATCGAAGCGCCAAAACTGAACCCAAGCACTGCTTCGGCGGTGCCAGTCCAGAGTAAGATAAGACTCATTCCGATGACTGCCATACCAACCATGGCAAGGCCAAGCACTGCGCCAGCATTGAAAGAGAGTTTGAAGGCACGTGAAAGGCTAAAATTGGCAGCAGTTGCGGTACGTACGTTTGCTTCAACTGCAACACGCATACCCAGGTAACCTGATATGGCTGAACTAATTGCCCCTGCAATGAATGCCAGTGACATAATCAGACCATCCTTGAAATGCAAGGTGACGGCGCCACCACCAGCGGTCTCGGGTTGGATACTGAAGACAATCGCGATGATCGCCCCAATAAGGACTGCCAGAATTCCTAAAGCACGGTAAAGTTTTACAAGATAGGCATTTGAACCTTCTTTGATCCAGGAAGCCACTTCTTTGGCACGTTCGGTGCCTGGATCTTGCTTGATCACCCAAAAATAAAGATAGAGTGCAACCCCCAGTGAAATTACGCCAGCGACAATTGCGAGATAAATCCAATTCATGTAGTTGTTCATATAATTTGCTTTAGCTTTCGTTTACATATTTGCTGATCTGAACCAGCGGTAGTTATTAGTTCGAATTTCTTCTTGGCTGGGCATGGGAAAATAACGCAGTTGCTTTTGATTGCCCACAAAAAATCCATTCTTGATCGTTCGATAATAAATATTTGGAGAGTGGACACGATCAACCATCTTGGTAGCCGCATATTTGGTTTTCACGTCGCTGAGGCACTGGCGCAGATGGTCCCTGTTGCTGTAAGGAAGGTTTTCCATTAAGCCCATCTCAGGGTCATCCGCCAGCTCGCCAAGCTGTAGTTCTGTAAAAACGATAGCAGGGAGAGTAACGAGAGAAACCGGATTTCGCACGATGGTGTCTATGAAAGCTAAAGGACCCAAACGGCTGACAACCAACGGGGAAACCGGCACAATTTCCTGGTACAGATGCAATTGCTCTACCTCATTGGGTATCTGGTTGGACGGGCTTAGTTCAAGCGTACGACCGTCCATGGTGGTCAGGTACAGATGCTTCAAAACATCAAAATCCATATGCTCCAAAACACGATAGACCGAGACATAGACTGAAGCTTTCAAGCTTCCATCTTCGTGGGGAATACAGCGCGCATAAGCTTCTTCTACACGAAAATACGGATCTCGAAAGTCGGGGTCGACTTCAAAAAACATCGCCTGACCGCGGGATTTTTTGGCTGACCCTACTGCGTAGTATGTACCAAACTCCTCCGGGCAAAGCATCGAGGCAATCAATGCTTCTGGAAGTAAAGAAAGGTAAAGGTAAATTGCCATTCGTAACTCCTTTTCTCTAAGGTATCGAAAACCAGGTATTAAACCCGGTCCCGACCATTATTATTGTAACTGCAATTCGCTCCGATTCGGGTCGATTCGTCGAAATCAGCGGGGAATTTGCTTTTTTTATCGTCATAAACTGTCTGTAAACAGATATAAAAACACCCTCACGGAGAGGGTGTTTGATCAGCGATCAAATATCTATTTTGAAATTAACCAGTCGATAATTGCCTGCATGGACCCTTCGGACAGCTGCAAGTGGGTGTGTGTTGCGTTCGTCAGAATCTCACGCCACTGTTCTGCAGTCAGATCTTTGTCTAAAAGAAACTGGAGACTATGATTTTGACCGATGAGGACCGTCAAATATGCTTCCATTTCCGCATCATAGTTCGGGCTGGCTGGATCGACCGGGTACGCCATTGCAGGGTCAAAGGCAGTCACTGCTGGATCCTGCCCGACTGGGTAAGCATTCTGGATTGGGGCAGCAAGTTCCTCAGTTGGAGAGGCTGAAACAACTTCGGGCTCAGTCGCTGTACCATCGCCTCCATCCACAACTGGTAGATTGACCGTATTTGTTTCAGTGGTGGGTTCGGATTTTCCGCAAGCAGCAAGTACAAAAGTGAATACCAACATCAGGGCAATGATTATCGTTATTTGTTTTTTCATAGTTTCCTTTCCGCCGGCAGTGCCGACAACGTTTAGATTATACCTTTTTCGGCAACCTTACTAAAATACTGAGTTTCAAGTTTCTGGCTGCTCAGGTCGTTATTTGCCATAATTTTCTCAGCAAACAGCGGGTAATGCGGCTGCAGTAATTCCAACATACCATAGGCAACCCGGCGGATCGAGAAGTGGGCGTTATTGGCGCTGCGCAGCTTGATGAAATGGAAAAGTGAACGCAGGTTAGCCTGGCAGAAAACCCGGCGGTTGTATGCATTTGGCAGAACATACGCTGCAACCTGGGGGTTCCAGGCTGCTATCTGCTCATAAAGCCCGGCGATCTCAACCATGCAAGCCTTGTACTTATCCTCAAGGCCTGCTTCACTGATTGCCAGGGGTATGGCATAACCATGATCAATGGAAAAATCCTGGACGGTTTGGGTCATCATGCGGTGGCGTTTGAACTCAAAATAGGCTCCCTGGTCCATGATCAAGTCAAAGGAAGCATTTGCATATTCCAATTCTCGCAATGGGTTATCGAACTTGCCCACTTTTTCAAAAAGCTTGTCAACAATTGCCTGCTTTTCCGCCTGGGTTAATGACTGAACATGATCCAGGCAATCCTGAAAACTTGCCTTTCCAAAACGGTAGAGCACTGCTGCCAGGATTTTATCTTCCCCGTTCTGATCAATGCTTGTTAATTGGAAGGGCTCAGAAAGAGTGTTTGGCAAACCGGATGAAAGATCGCGGGCGTAATGAGACACCTCCGGCAAATAGGCGATAGGTTCGGCATGTTTGACCAGTGTTGGCAGTTCTTGGGTCGCGACCTGTTTGACTTCCTCTCCAATCAGGCGCACTTCCATCAGGTCTGATGAGAGCATTTTACGGATAGCATATTCCAGGGCACGGGCATTGATTGTCAGACCGACATTCGCCATTGAGGCAGCCGGCAGGACAAAGCGAGCCACATCCACTGCTTTCAACTTCGAGCGGTTGAGCCAGGATCTTTCTGATTCGCCTTCTTCGCTCTCCGTCTGAGATTGTCCCCAGGGCAAGAGCCCATCCAAAATCTCGCTATACGTGACAAAGAGATGGGAAAGATGATCCTCGTATGTCTTCGCGAAGGGACTGTGACGGATCTCAGGGGGTATAACAAAAGCACTCGAATCCCACTGTTGATAGCGCGTCGATTTTTCAGTATAAGAAGCGAGACGATTCGATTCGATAGTCTCGATTGCGAGGCGGGAGACATTTTCCAGCGCAAGGTGCAGGACCGCGTGCTCAGCAACACTGCTGTGACCATAGCCAACGATCCATTTTTCGCTGAATTCAGTGCTGCGCTCTTCATCCAGCTCAGCGGCAATCTGATCAAAAGGTTCAGGAGAGCGGGAGGTTTTTGCAAAAGTGACTGCGATGGTCTCTGCACTTAAATTACGGGGGCTCAAGCGATAGATTCTGCGCTTAAATTCCATGATCCAGGATCCTCCGGGCATCTGTTTTATCTTGCTCGATCTGACTGATCAAGTCTTCAATGTGGTCGTATTTGATCTCTTCCCTCAAGAAGCGGACAAATTTAACGTGTATGATCTTGTCATAGATATCAGCATCAAAATCGAGCAGAAGCGTCTCGACACTGGGCTTGCGACCATCATCAAAGGTTGGTCGGATACCCACATTCGTCACGCCCTGGCAGATCTGACCATTCACCTCCACCAAGGTGGCATACACCCCAAAACGGGGTAACTTTCGTTGGATGTCAAAGTAAAGATTTGCGGTTGGGAAACCCAACTTGGTACCTCTGTGCTTGCCGGGAGCAACAAGACCCGAAAGCACATAAGGTCGACCAAGCAACCTGGCAGTTTGTTCAACTTCACCAGAATCCAGCGTCTGCCGAATCCGTTGGGATGAGACCACCTGTCCATCCAGCATCACCGGCGGGATATCCAGGCAAGACACGCCCATCTGCATGCAGACTCCTTGCAGGACATCCCCTGTACCCTTCCGACCTTTACCAAGAGCAAAGTTTTCGCCTACCAACAGCCCTTTCAAGGGAACAAAGGAGTTGAGTTTGGTCATGAATTGTTGCGTGTCGAGGTCTGCTAACTGTTGATTAAATGGTAAGCAGAGGATCACGTCCAAACCGGTCTGTGCCAGGAGTTCTTTTTTCTCCGCGCGATCATTCAGGTAAAAGCCTTCCACTTCCTGGGTGAAATAAACACGGGGGTGAGGCCAAAAGGTCAGTGCGACAGAGAGAACATTATCCGCTCTGGCATGCTCAATAAGGCTTGAGATCAATTCCTGGTGACCCAGGTGCACTCCGTCAAAATTTCCGATAGTGATCCATGCGGGCTCAAGTGGTTTTTCAGGCCAGTCATTTATCATTCGACTCATCGATTTTTCCTTTGTAAAAAAACACCCCGCCGATTTTTAATTAGGCGGGGTGGAACATAGTCGAAATTAATTGCTGAAAACCTTTCGGGGTTGCCACTCACTGGTTTCAGCATCGTACTCAATCAAAGCGACCAATTCACCATCTTCGCTGATCGCTTTTGCCATCAAACCGTTCTCCAGCCCAGGTTCACCCGGAATGCGGTGTCCATGGCTGATATCATCGGTTTGGCTGTCACTTACCACGATTGTGTACCAGTCTCCAAGGGCTTCTGCAGCCGGAATGAGATATTTGTACCAATCGCCATTTTGGAAGGCTTCTTCCAATCGACGCAGCGATACCGCGTCGCGCAGACCAAAACGACCATTCTTGGTTCGGCGCAAACCAACCAACATGGCACCGGAACCCAGTTTTTCTCCCAGGTCATTGGCAAGTGAACGCACATAGGTGCCGAATGAACACTGAATATCAATGACTGCTTCTGGTGGATCCCAATCGAGCAATTCAAGGCTATGCACGGTGATCAAACGCGGTTCTAATTCAACTTCTTTGCCTTCACGTGCTAATTCGTAAGCCCTTTTTCCCTTGACCTTCAAGGCTGAATACGCAGGAGGGGTTTGTTCAAATTCTCCAACAAATCCATTCAAGGCTTCTTCGAGTTCTTCATAACTGATGTCAACCGGTCGGCGGCTGGTGATCTCACCTTCCGTATCGTAGGTATTGGTTGTCATTCCAAACTTAATAACAGCCTGGTAGCGTTTATCTGACGCAGATACAAATTCGCTTAAACGAACTGCCGGACCAACCAGGACAACCAAAACACCAGAAGCGCGTGGGTCAAGCGTGCCAGTATGACCAGCTCGATTGATACGGGTTCCTTTGCGGATGAATTGAACGACATCATGGGAGGTCATTCCAACAGGCTTGTCCACGATTAAAACACCGGACACCTTATTAATTAAATTATCCTGAGGCTCTCTATTAAACTCCATACTCCCTCTGTTTCTATCTCCCCTTTTCCTTCATATAGCGATGGGTCTCAGCCAACACTAATTCCTTAATTTCTTCCAGCCCCCCCGCGATGTCTGCGCCTGCCGCAGAGACATGACCGCCTCCACCAAATTGTGAAGCGATCCCGGATACATCCAATCCCTTTACTGAGCGCCAGCTGACTTTTACCGATTCGTTATCTTGCTCGATAAACAAGACAGAGATCAATGCCTCCGGCACGACTGTCAGTGTATTGATCAGATCGGCGTCATCGTTTTCTGGATACCCAGCAATGATTCTATCATCAAGTGTCAGTGTTGAGGACAAAACTCCTTCATTTAGCTCCAGTTTAATCAGACCCTGCCCCCAATAACGGATCTCGGAAAGGGACCGCATGGAAAGTGTCTGATGATAAACGTGGACTAAGTCGACGCCCTTATCCATCAAATCGGCTGCTGTTCTCAATGATCGTGGCGTAGTATTGTTCGTTCTAAAACCGAGCGTATCTGCCAGCAAACCAACCATCAGGCAGGTAGCTGTATCTTTGCTCACTTCGAGCCCCCAAACAGGGAGTTTTTCTGTTAACAGAAGCGCGGTTGCTTCGGTCTCAGCCTCGACGTAGTCGATTTTTCCAAAATTGATATGCGTCTTGTGATGATCGACTACCAGGTCAGGTTTTGGCAGATCGTCCAATACATTACCGACTCGGTAATTGTCCGAGCTATCCACAACGATCAAATAATCAAAGTCCAGGCTGACCTTCGTCGCGACTTCCTGTGCGCCGGGTAAGTACTTGTAACGATCCGCCACCCCATCCTGGAGAACGCATTGCACTTCTTTACCTGCCTCACGCAAAGCGTTACCGAATGCAAGCGCGCTTCCAACAGCATCGCCATCCGGACGAATATGCGAGACAATAACGACCTTTTTGGCTTCTGATATTTGTTGGACAATGGTCTGGTCTATTAGCCGGGCTAAATCCATACTATTCGTCGTCCTCATCATCGTAGGAATCAATCTCTTCAATCGCCTCGTCAAGGTCGTCTTCGATTTCGTGGTCCAGTGTCGGATGCTCTTCTTTCTGCCATTCGTTTAAAAGGCTATCGATCCGGGCAGCTTTTTCTGGGGTGGGGTCCCAAAAAAAACGCAATCGTGGAGTCACGCGCAGATCGACTTCCTGTGATATCTCGAAACGTAAAAAGCCCTTGGCGTGTTGGAGTGCATCCAAAACATCTTTAGACCGTTCCTGACCTTCAATAGCTGAGACGTAGATATTCGCAAAATCGAGTTCACGATCAACTTTTACATCGGTTACCACGACACCAGCCAAACGGGGGTCTTCAATTTTCGCAAGCAGAGCGGTGGACAGGATTTCTTTCATCCTGTCATTAATTCTTTTCATTCTTAAGGTCGAAGGCATAACTTCTCCAACACTGTGGGATTATCCACCAAATTTTTCCATTACAAAACATTCTAACAGATCACCAACTTCGAATTCCTCAAAGTTCTTAAACGTGATACCGCATTCCATTCCTTCGCGAACTTCGCGTACATCTTCTTTTTCACGGCGCAAGGAAGATACCTCTGTTTTAACTACTTCCTGACCAGCTCGCAAGAGCCGTACAGGAGCGTTGCGGCGGAATTCGCCTTCCAGAATGCGACAACCTGCGGCAGTCCCGCCCTTGGAAACTTTAAAAACCGCCAGAACAGCAGCTTTGCCGATCACGCGTTCAACCAATTCAGGTTCAAGCAAACCTTTCAACGCTTTTTCAACATCTTCTACCAGGCGGTAGATAATGTTATACAGACGGATTGAAACACCTTCTGTGTCCGCCAGGCGGCGGGTGCCCTGGTCAATACCGACATTGAAACCCATTACAACAGCATTCGAGGCAGCCGCGAGCATGATGTCGCTTTCAGTAACATTTCCCGTCTCAGCATGCAATACTTTGACCGATATATCTTTTTGTTGTTTGCTCAGTTTGTCAAGTTCGTTGGTAATTGGTTCCAGTGAGCCTTGCACATCTGCTTTCAGGATCAGGCGCAGTTCTTTTGCTTCTCCAGATTTATACCGGTCGAAAAGTTCTTCCAGGGTTGCCCGTTTAACGTTTTTCTTCGCTTCTCGCTCAGCTTTACGCTCTGCGACCATCAATCGACCTTCCTTTTCGCTCGGAACCACCTGGAAGAGGTCGCCAGCTTCAGGCAAAGAGCTGAGCCCCATCACGACCACCGGGGTTGATGGCAAGGCTTTGGTGACGCGCTTCTGGCGTTGGTCAAACATAGCCTTAATCTTACCGACAGCCTCACCGGCAACCACGACATCCCCAACTTTGAGTGTTCCGTTCTGGACCAGCATTGTTGCCAGCGGTCCCCTTCCTTTTTCAAGGCGAGCTTCCACGACAGTTCCAATGCATTGTCCTTTCGGATTCGCCTTGATGGTCAAGTTGTCTGCAACCAGTAAGATTGTTTCCAACAAATCTTCCAATCCAATGCGACTTTTGGCAGAAACCGGCATCACAAAGGTATTGCCTTCCCATTCATCTGGTTGCAGACCAATTTCAGAGAGTTGACGTTTTACACGATCCTGGTTTGCGTCAGCTTTGTCAATTTTATTCAAAGCGACAATGATCGGCACCTGGGCAGCTTTGGCATGGTTGGCTGCTTCACGGGTTTGCGGCTGCACACCATCGTCCGCTGCCACGACTAAAACAACGATATCCGCACCTTGAGCGCCGCGAGCACGCATTGAAGAAAACGCGGCGTGACCCGGTGTATCCAGGAAAGTGAGAGCGCGTCCATTATGAATAATTTGATAAGCACCGATGTGCTGCGTGATACCACCCACCTCACCTCCGGCTACATCCGTGTTTCGAATGGCGTCCAGCAGCGTGGTTTTTCCATGGTCTACATGACCTAAGATTGTAATTACAGGAGGGCGCGAACTGAGGTTCTTAGGGTCTTCAGTCAAGATTACCCGACGCCACAAAGGCATTTCACCGACTTCTTCAACAACCTCTTCTTCTTGTTCAAGCTGAGGTTCAAAGCCAAGTTCGGTCGCCACGACCGCCGCGGTGTCAAAATCGATCGTCTGATTGATGCTGGCCATGACGCCGTTAGACATTAAAATCTTGATCACCTGGACTGCAGTGGCGTCCAGCAATCCTGCTAATTCCCGAACTGTTATGCTATATGGTAATTGGATATTTTTTTCTTCTTGTTTGCCCATAAATACCTCCATTTATTGTCACAGCAGAACCCTGCAGAACGGCAACGGTATTCAGAGCAAATTATCGGTTGACAATCAAGCCATCATTTAATCCTTATCGAAAGTCTCTTCTGCCTGAGCGTCTCCACTCTCTGGAATACTCTCTGGCAAACCTTCCATGTAAGCAATCAGTACGGCCAAATCTTGCTCCGGAATCGTTGTGCGTAATGCATTTGCCAATGTTCCCTTTAAACCTCTTTTCCAGCAGCTCTTTTGGTCGTGTAAATAAGCTCCACGACCAGGGAGTTTACCGCTCAGATCGATCCTGACGCCTTCTTCGGTCTTGACCAAGCGGATAAGTTTCCGCTTAGGCAAAACTTCCCGGCAACCTACACAAGTTCGCTGAGGGACGTGTTTGGGTTTTGGTTTGTTCTTTGCTGTCACCTTAGTGCTTTCTCTAAAAAAAGCATTTTCAATTGTATTCGATAGCCTAAATTATAGGCATAAACGCTGCCCTTTCCCGGATAATCCGGGATTGAGCAATGTATTTTACCAATCTTCCCAACCATCTTCACCTTTGCGATGCGTATAGCGCACTACATCAGTATCCTGATCAGGATCATACTCAACGGTGTAACCACGTCGTTTCTTGCCCTTCTTCTTCTTGGAAAGACCCAGCTGGTTAAGTTCATCTTCATCCTCTGTGGTTGCTTTATCGCGCTGCATAGTATCGAGACGGAATAGTTCTTCAAAACTCTTTTCTCCATCGACTTCAGTTTCACCCACTACCTGTGCGGGTTCAACCTCTTCCAATACCAGTTCCGGCTCTTCTACAGATTCTTCCTCTGCAGGTTCTTCTTTGCTCTCGGTTCCGACAAGTTCAGGTACCGCTACCACTTCAGGAACTTCCACCTCGGGTGTTGTCGTCTCTTCGGCAGGTTGTGCAACCGCAAAGACTTCCGCAACCTCCATGGGTGGGAATTCGTAATTTTCAACAACATCCAGAATTTCATCATAAACCTTCGGACCAATTCCGTTGAATCCCAGGATTGAATCTGGATTGGTACGAATAGCGAAGATGAGATCGCCAAAAGTCTCCAGATGATTTTCCTGGAGAATGACCTGGATATGTTCCTTGATACCTGGCACGTCGTAAATCGACATAGCGTAGGCACGCGGATCAATAGTGTCTTTGACTGCTTTGAGTTCAGCCATATGGGCATCGACTTCGCCTTTGCGATCAGCTTCGCCGCGTCGTTCAACACGATCAACAAAGCGTCCGATCAAAGCGCTGTCGTCCAAACTAAGAACCCTACCTTCAGATTTCATCTGCAGGAGTTCTTCTACGCGCACCATAGTATCGGCTTCTTGTTGAGCTAACCCTGCCAGGCTCTTGTCCTCACGTAATTTGAGAATGGCTTTAGCCGCTGCCTCAGAAACACTCATGATGTCGATCCGCCAACCAGTCAACTTAGCAGCCAAACGGGCGTTTTGACCTTCATGACCGATCGCCAGGCTGAGCTGATCTTCCGGCACAACCACGGTAGCGGTTTTATGTTCGTAAATGGAGGGGTTCAGATATACGCCGGAAACGCGGGCGGGACTGATGGCTTTGCTGATGTACACAGCAGCATCCGGACTCCATTCAATCACATCGATTTTCTCATCATGCAATTCACGCACGATCGCCTGGATGCGAACACCGCGCTGCCCAACACAAGCGCCCACCGGGTCGATACCCTGTTGGGTAGCAGAAACGGCAACCTTAGCGCGTTGACCAGGTTCGCGAGCGATGGAACGGATCTCAACGATACCGTGATAGATCTCAGGTACTTCGTTTTCAAGCAATCGTCGCAAAAAATTACGATGTGCTCGTGAGAGCTCAATTTGCAGACCCTTGGAAGTGTCTTCAACGCTGACGATGTAAGCGCGAATGCGGTCATGGATGCGGAAGCGTTCGTTCGGGATCATGTCTTTTTTCTGCATGATACCTTCAGCCTTCATATCCAAACCGATAGTCGCCTGTCGTGAATTGACCGCCTGGACGATACCACTAGTGATCTCGCCAACTTGTTTTACAAAATGTTCGTACTGGCGCTGTTTTTCAGCATCTCGAATTTTTGTTTGGATGGCTTGCTTGGCCGTCTGGGCTGCAATCCGACCGAAATCTTTGGGGGTCGATTCAACCATCACCAGGTCTCCGATTTCGCATTCAGGATAGTTTTTGAGGGCATCTTCAAGAAGTACTTCGGTACGGTAATCAGTGATGCTGTCTGAAACTTCTTTCTCAGCAAAAACACTGACACTACCAGTGTCGAAGTCCATAACGACCTGAACATCCTGGGCAGCAGACGCGCCAACAGCCTTGCGGTAAGCAGAAATCATAGCTGATTCAAGGGCAGCTAAAATCACGTCCCGTGGTAAGCCACGCTCTTCCAAAACCTCATTAAAGGCTAATGCAAATTCGCTTTTCATCGTTTTCTTTCTCCAAAATATAAAGCACAATCTCAGTTCTAAACAAAAAAGTGGACTACTGCCCACTTTTCGAATTGAAAAGTATTGAACTGACTAACGCACAGATAATAACACATTGAAGGGAGAAAATCAAGCCCGATTAGGTGATAAAACGTTTGTAAAGGTGGTGTCAGTTCCTATTAAAAATCTCTTCATCACAAAAATTGCTGGATGTAACGGGTGATAACCGTTCCACAACTTTAAACAAACAATTGTTGCCTGAGTCTTATTAAAACACAAGCAAGGTTAAAGGACGAAATCGGCATTGCACAGGAAAAAGGCGTTTTCATAAGTTAACTTATCAAAATTTCTTGTTAATCCCATTCTATCAGGTAAAATTACAGTAGAAAAACTTGTACCTGTAATTCTAACGGACAACAAACAACCAGGAGGTCATGATGACAGAAAACAAATTATGGTGGAAGAATGGGATTATCTACCAAATCTATCCGCGTTCATTTCAAGATTCCAACAGCGATGGTATTGGCGATTTGGTTGGTGTCATTCAACACCTTGACTACCTGCAAGATCTGGGTGTTGACGCCATCTGGTTCTCCCCAATCAATCCCTCGCCTGATGTTGATTTTGGCTATGACGTAGCCGATTACCATACGATCGACCCCAAATTTGGCAACCTGCAAGACTTTGAACGCTTGCTACAGGAAGCCCACAAGAGAGATCTTCACGTCATCATGGACCTGGTACTCAGCCATTCTTCAGATCAGCACCGCTGGTTCCAGGAATCCCGGAAATCGAAGGACAATCCCTACCATGACTGGTACATTTGGCGCGACCCTGCTCCTGACGGCGGTAAGCCCAACAACTGGCTCTCGAATTTTGGCGGAAGTGCCTGGGAGTATGACAAGAATCTGGGTCAATATTACTATCATGCGTTTGCCAAAGGCCAGCCAGACTTGAACTGGCGCAATCCTGAAGTCCGCTCAACCATGCTGGATGTCTTTCGCTACTGGTTAGATAAAGGTGTGGATGGCTTCAGATTGGATGTGTTCAATAATTACTATCAGGATGCTCTTTTCCGTGACAACCCCAGGAATGAGGGCTTCAGCATTCGAAAAGTATTGCGGAAATTTGACGCATATGATCATATTTATGACACCGATCAGCCTGAGATGATGGGCGTGGTTGAGGACATCCGCAAGATTATGGATAGCTACCCGGAACGCTACGTGGTTGGCGAGACTTATTTGGCAACTTCTGCCCAGGCTCGCACCTACATCGGCGAGAACAGGCTTCACGCTGGATTTGATTACGCCTTTTGCAACTCGCCTTTCAGTGCCCGCGCGTACGGGCAGGCGATCCAATATTGGGATGCCCTCCATGGTGAAGAAGCCTGGCCTAATTACTTCTTCAACAACCACGACACTCCCCGCTCTACGACCCGCTTTGCCAAAGGTGAGAGCGATGCGATCCCGAAACTGCTGCTGGCGATGCAGTTGACGGTGCGCGGAACTCCCTATCTCTACTATGGAGAAGAGATTGGAATGCGCGACATCAGCCTGGCTCGCTCGCAAATTCAAGATCCGGTTGGCAAACGATATTGGCCTTTCAATAAAGGTCGCGATGGTTGCCGCTCTCCCATGCAGTGGAACGCCAAACAAAATGCCGGCTTCACCACCGGAGAGCCTTGGTTGCCAGTTAATAAGGACTACATAGTCCGCAATGTCGACTCCCAGGCTGCTTCACCAGCTTCCCTGCTCACTTTTTACAAAGAGCTAATCCAACTAAGACGCGCACATCCCGCTCTGAACGCTGGAAATCTTGATATGATAAAAACCGACAATGATGACCTGTTGGTTTATCAGCGCCAGGCTGGCGACGAAAAAATGCTGATCGTGCTGAATTTTTCAAAACAAATCAATACCTATCAACTACCAACAGGTGATTTCAATAAATGGGAGTTGTTGTACGCAGGTAATGAAGCCATAATCAGCCAAATGGCAGAAAATGACCTGCATTTACCTGCCTATGGGTTTGGCATCCTGATCTCAAGGTCAGAATAGGAGTCTATTGCAGGAAAGCCTGATTTTGCCTGACTTTTGCACGGCACCCTGGGTAAGGGGAAGCGAACCGGATATGATCCCGGAGCGTTCTCTACCGTTGGAACGTTATTTTCCTCCATTCAAGGAAGGCATGGTCAGGAATTGGGTCAGGCAATACGCTTCTCCTGGCTCTTATATCCTTGATCCTTTCGGACAGAATCCGTTTACTGCCTTGGAGCTTGCCAGAGCAGGCTATCGCGTGCTTGTCTCCGCCAATAACCCAATTGCCGCCTTCACACTGACCGTACTGGCTGGCGCTCCCACTGCCGAAATGGTCAGTCAGGCGTTGTTGCAATTGAATCAGAACCGGATGCGGGACGGCTCGACCCTGGAAGAGTATTTGAGCAACTTCTACCGGCTGGATTGCCCCAACCCGGACTGCCGGGGGGAATCCAGATTTGAAGTCGATACCTTCATTTGGGCTGAAGAGGGAAACAGTCCGCAACTCGCCATTGGTACCTGCCAGGATTGTGCTTGGAGCGGCGAGATCGAACTGACACCAGCCATACAAGAAAGTCTCGGCAGAACCCCGTCCTATGCGCTGACACGCTCCCAAATCCTGGAAAAAGTTGCTGCTCAAGACCCTCCGCTCAGACGCGTGATGGAAGATGTGATTGCCTATTACAGCCCCAGGGCACTGGTTGCCCTGCAAATCCTGTTAAGCAAAATTGAAACCAGTAATTTAACCCCACAACAATCAGAGGTCCTGAAAGCCATGTGGCTGACGGCAGCTGACCAGGCCAACCAACTTTGGGTCTGGCCCAAAGGCAGGAACCGACCAAGGCAGCTGATTCGTCCACCGCTCTACCAGGAAATCAATGTTTGGAAGGCGTTTTTGCGTTCTGCCAATCTCTGGACTCAAAACGATGAAGAGGTGAAACTGCGTGAATGGCCCAAGCGCGTCCCTCCTACCGGCGGGATCAGCTTGTTTGAGGGTCGCTTTCGGGAATTGGAAGAAATTCCGGAACCCGGGCTGATCAAACTGGTGCAAACCTCGCTGCCAAGGCGTAACCAGGCTTGGTGGAATCTCTCTGGTCTCTGGAGCGGCTGGCTTTGGGGTAAAGAAGGCATAAAAACACTGCGCAATAGCCTCTTGAAACAACGTTATGACTGGACCTGGCACAGCGTCGCCCTTAAAAAAGTATTGGCACAGTTTCCCGGGTTAATTGGGAAGGATGTGCCGGTTTTGCTCTTGACCAGTGAGTTGGATCCTCTTTTCTTGCTTGCTGGTATGTTGGGAGCCAAAAACGCCGGGTTGCAGCTGCATTCTGCCGCCATTGACGGTGAAAACGAGACCCTGCAGTGCGTCTGGCGGCTGCCGACAGTACAACCCTCGCTCTTCACCAGGATCCCCCAGGTAAACATCAGGAAGAGTGGCAGGACGATTCTGAGCCAATTAGGCGAGCCTGCACATTGGTTGAGGTTACTGACCTTTTCGGTTGCCGACCAATTGGTTCGAGGGAACCTGGATGACCGACCCAGGCAAGACGAGATGTTGAATGATCTGGAAAGCGAATTTGCAACTGCCCTAAATGATCCGGTGATTTTTCAGCGATTCAACCCTGGTTCAACGCCAGAAGCAGGTTTATATTGGCTCACCAAGCCGCCCATCGAATCTGACAGCTTGGCGGATCTCGCTGAACAGGTGATTGTCACCGAGCTGCAAACCAAGACTGCACTGACATTTGGTGAACTTTATACGGCACTTTATGCAAGTCTGAGCGGCATGCTGACACCGCCTGATGAGTTGGTCCTTGCAATTGTTGAATCCTACGCGCAAGAAGAAAAGTTGGAAACAGGCACAGCTTATCGCATCCATCCCCGGGAAAGCGCTACAGCACGAGATGAGGACTTGAGCCAGGTAAAATTGCTTCTGGAACAGATGGCAGACAAACTTGATTATCGCCGCGAAAGTCGACCTGACCGGGTCCTTTGGATGGATCAGAGCGGGACGCCGCTTTATAGTTTCTTCCCCATCGCAAGTGCTCAAATCTCAAAGATTCTAACGATGAATCAGGACCTGCCAGGACAAAAATTCATTGTCCTGCCTGGAAGCCGTTCCAACCTGATCGCCTACAAACTCAAACGAGATCCCAACCTTCGCTTGCTGAAAGGTGACAAGTGGCAGCTGGTCAAATTCCGCCAGTTGCGCAACCTTGCCGGCAACCCCCTCTTGAATCGGGAACTCTTCAATTCGCAAATCAGCGGCGACCCTCCAGAATATTACACTGCCCAGTTAGCACTCTTTTAATTGTGTTTTCCAGTTTGATCACAGTTGGAAGATAGAATAAGACCGCCTACAGACATTGGATAACAATTGTCTATAGCGGTCTCACTCAGATGGAATACTTAGTCCACCACAATCGGGTTATGGCTGCGCAGTGGGCTCGTCTGGCGGGGGAAGAGTCGGTGTGGCTGTCGGTTCCGGAGGAGGCGTCACAGTCACAGTTGGGGTCGTAGTCGCGGTTGGGGCCATGGTCGCGGTTGGGGTCATGGTCGCGGTTGGGGTTTGGGTGGGTGTTGGGGTTGGGATATCCAACCGTAAGACCCATGTTTTCTGCACTTCTGTGTTGATCGTGCTGTGCATAGTAACCCTGAGCGTAATCACATCCGCATCAATATCAGTCAAATCCCAACTTAGAATTTCTGCTGCTGATGTAATCGGATAAGTGATCCAATCCGGCGTAAGCGCATGCCATTCCGTTGGATCCGGTCCTTCACCCCAGTGAATTTTGAACTGCTTGAAATTGGCTGTCGCGTCAATCACTCCTGCAATCACAAAGGGATTTTGGCTGATCACTTCATTGTCACTCACGCCAACCAAATCGATGATCGGGCGGGGGTCATCCAGCCGGCATTCTCGCTCCGGCTTGACCACAATCGGATCCGGGAATCCATTGCTGCCAGCCCAATCCCGTCCAGGCTGAGTACCCAGCCATTTGATGGCTGACTTATCTTCCACGTTAATGGTCAAAGCCTCTTTTGTGAAACCAGCGCAAGCTGGTGATGCCTGGAGATTCGTCCAGGAGTCAATCGAGGTCTTCAACCAAAGGTCCTGGTCTTTCGGCAACGGCTGCTGATCGGACGCAAAAATTTCTGTCTTATAGGTGGGGCAATACTCGCTTGGCTGCGCGCCTGAGACTGTACAGATCGTATAATCGACAACATCTGATGGGCGCGCGAACGGTGTGGCATTACCGCCTTTATATCGGTTGATCCCAGCTTTCATGATTTGAGCCCAGATCGGGGCTGCCCCTTCCACACCCGTTGTGTTGATCATGGGGGTGTAATCGGCATTTCCTACCCAAACCCCTACAACCAGGTCGGGTGTATATCCTAAAGTCCAGTTATCACGGAAATCATTGGTAGTGCCGGTTTTGGCAGCAGCAGCGAAGGGCAGATTCAAGACGGAGTTGTATCCAAACATCGGAGCACGGGCAGCCGAATCAGAAAGGATCGAAGAGATCAGGTAGGCATGAGCACTGCGAACGACCTGGTCGCCGGCAGGCGGTTGGTATTCGAAAAGCACGTTACCTTGATGGTCCACAACCTTGGTGATCGCCACTGGTGCTATCTTGCGCCCCTCGTTGGCAAGCACCTGGAAGGCACCAGTCATCTCAAGCAAACTGACTTCACCTCCACCCAGGGTAAGCGAAAGTCCATAGTCCGAGCGGTTCAACGAAGTGATCCCAAGCCTGCGCGCGAGGTTGATGAAACCGTCTTGCTCGGGAGTGTTGGGATCGTCATAAATACCCACATATTCCAGCGTTTTGACTGCCGGGATGTTATAGGAATTTGCCAGGGCGTCCCGCACCAGGACCGGACCGTGAAAGCGACCATCATAGTTGACAGGTTCATAATCTGGGCTGGTATCGAAAGGATCCGTAGAGGGTCTGAACTCCGTGGGCACATCCCAGATGAGTGTCGACGGTGTCCAATCCTTCTCGAAAGCCGCCAGATATGTGAGTGGTTTGATCGACGAACCAGGTTGACGCGTATTGCTCAGTGCCATATTGACCTGCCCGCTGATGGCAGCGTTATTAAAGTCAGCTGAGCCGACCATGGAAAGGATTTCTCCGTTGGTTGGGTTCATGACCACGACTGCCCCATTAGTGGCATTCTTTCCGGTCATTTGCGCCAGCTGATTGGTGACAGCCTGCTCTGCATCGCGCTGCATATCAGGGTCAAGGGTGGTATAAATGGTGAATCCTGAACGGTAAATCGTTTGAGCATCAAATTGGGATTCGAGCAGCGACTGGATGAACACGACCCAATGCGGGAATTGCATGTCCATATCTTGTTTTGTGAATACATATGCTTCCAAAGCATCCGATGCTTCGATTGTCTGGATCGCATCCACGCAGACCGGCTCCAGGTTTTGACCAATATGAATACAACCGGTCTCATTACTGAGCTGGTACATCAACACCAATACCGTCTTGAAACGGTTGATGGTTGCCTCGCGGTTGTTGTAAATGTCGTAAACAGCTGGCGTCTGGGGAATGCCCGCCAGGAATGCTGACTGCCACAGGTTCAAATCGGCTGCGGTAGTATTGAAATAGGTGGAGGCTGCTGCTTCGATGCCGTAAGAAAGATTGCCATAGAAAATTTCGTTGAGGTAAAGTTCAAGCACCTGTTCCTTGGAATATCGGCGTGTAATTTCAGCCGCAAGAATGATCTCGCGGGCTTTTCGCTCATAAGTCTGATCGTATCGTTCATCAGTCAGCAGCAACAGCCGGGCTAACTGCTGGGTAATGGTTGAGGCGCCGGAAACGATTTCCCCAGAGGTATAGTTGGAGTACAACGCCCGCGTCAGGGCAAGCAGGTCAAAACCAGGGTGGTTGTAATATTCCTTATCTTCCGTGGCAATGGTGGCTGCGATCAGATAAGGAGAGATACGCTCGAGCGGCACATAGGTGCGCTTGCCAGCATTAGGGTCGACAATTTCGTATAGGATGTTCCCGTTTCTGTCGAGAATATAGGTGGTCTCAAACTGGGAGGCGCGGGTTTGCAGCTCATCCACTGAGGGTAATGTGCTGGCAATTTCCAAATACTTGGAAATAGCATAGATACCAACAGCAAGTATTGAAAGCAGTAGTATAACGATCGCAATGATAATACCCCGGCTCAAGCAGCCCTTTTTCTTTTTCGACTTGCGCGGTGGCACTGAGGTTTGTCCGCCTACAGGAGTTGGTTGGGTTTTTCCGCTTACAGGCTTTGGGGTTGGTTTGGCGGGAGCTGGAGAAGGTCTCTTTGGTTTGGCAACTACTACAGGCTGTGTTTCGTGCGGCACTTCTGTTCCAACAGGCGTAAAGGCAACCGCGCTGAGGGTTGTAGCCTGTGGGTCAACTACCTCTACAGGCCCTGGCAGGACAGCCTCGGGCAGAGGCTGGTTGGCATTCGTCTCTGGTGGAATAGTCTCAACAAGGTCGGAATCGGTTTCGGTTTCCATCACCATTGGTTCCAAAGCTTGTGTTTCCAGCTTTTTATTCTCTACATTCGTTATTTGGATGTCATCCTGAATGCTTGTTACTTTCGTGTCATCCTGAACTTCCGTTGTTTGCTTGTCATCCTGAATGGAGTGAAGGGTCTCTCCATTATCCACCGCCCAATGACCGGTCTTGAATTCATCGCCCGGGTTGGAGTAATTGTCCAAACCATTCAGTTCTTCGAGACTCAGCGGTGTTTCCACGTAGTTTTCCAACTCCGTAAACTGCAGCCCATCGGCTGTTTTGGGTTGGAGATCGCTCCCGCTCTCAGGAACCTGTGCCTGGGCTTCAGGTTCGTTGCCAGGGTTGGTATCATTCGATTCTTCACCCGTCCAAGGGGACGGCGAGGTTGTGTTTTCAGGTTCAATTGGCTGATTGTTTTCCATCATATCTTTTCTTCCTTACTTGCCTTCGATTTTAACATAAAGAGGCTAAGCCGGATTTTCCCTCAACTCAATGCCTTTCCCGATTTTTTCCGATTCTTCTTTAGGAGCGATAACAAGACCTCCGTCTTGTAAATCGTATCTCTGTAAGCACCCCGAAACCGGTAAATCAGCGTCGCAATCTGCAGCTGTCGCTTGCGATTGTTCGGTTAGGTGTTCGGTTCG
>WOZC01000171.1:29766-43022 GCA_011620465.1 Anaerolineaceae bacterium
GTTAGGTGTTCGGTTCGGCTGCAATTAATCGCCTATAGCATATAATTGAAGCGTGAATATTGGTCCGTTTTTCCAGAGTGACGCCATTGGTCTTACCTTTGCTGCTGATCAGTTTTTTTTTGAAACACCAGCCGCGCTTGATGCCGTCTGGCAACTGGAAACAGAGGAAAGCGCGCCTATCAGTTTGATGAGCACGCTGGGCTTGCAGGCACGTTCCTTTCAGATCATGCCTCAGGTGAGCCTGAACAAGATTGCCAAGGAAAGAATCCAGGATTTCTTTAGTCAACCCTGCATCGACCTGGTTTTCTCCAATTATGTCAAGTTGACCATCACCCCCTTTGCCGATGTCCAGGCAAGCATCGAATTTTGGGTACGCAGCGGTGATTGGGTCCAGGGGCGCATCAGCATCACTAACCACGGTGAAACCAACATCGAAGCCGGAGCCAGGTTAGCAGCCAGGCTGATCACATTGCAGGGCAATTCCGAGCTCAAACCAACACGCCAGGGCTTTCAGACAAACCTGAAGGGTCAAAGCGGCAGCCTGTTGGTTAACCTCATCATGGAAGGAAGCTCTAAAACCGTGCTGAGCCCGAACCTGGCACTGGAACAAAGCAAACACCTCAGCCCCGGACAAACGCTCCGGACTCTCTGGCAATGCGAAATTCAAAAACAAGGCGGCGAGATTCGTCCTGAATCAAGAGCTTTCCCGATCAATTGGGATGGTGAAATCGCGCGCTTGGAGGTTGTCAATCAATCGCGCATGGTTCAGCTTATTACGCCTCAATCCAATTGGGATGCGGTTTTCTTTTCCAACCAGAACCAGGCTTTCCAACTTTTACGGAAGAATGCCCAGGGACACGTAAGTCCCGATAAAAGCCGCAGCATCCATTCTGCCTTTACTCCTACCACATCAAGTGTACGAACAGGCATCTCTGGCTTGGAGTTATGGCAGCTTGTTGGCAGTTTGCTCCCTGCACAAGCCGATCTGGCAGCAACTCTGTTGGCAGATTACCTGGCAAAAGCATTAGCAGATTTGAGGAACAACCCGCGCTCAGCCTTGCCCTTCCCTTGTTTGTGCGACCTCGCATGGCGGGTGCATCAGCAATACCAAAAAAAAGAGTTTTTGCTGGAAATCTACCCAGCCTTAAAGGCGGTCTGCCTTTCGTGGTTCACTCCCGAGCATGACCGCGACCAAGATGGTATCCCTGAATGGACGAGCATCGAACAATGTGGGCTGACCACACTGCCAGCCTTTGACCTGATCGACGAGAACAATATGTCTACGCGCATCAGCTTTACGGAACAACTCAATTTAGCAGCCTTGCTGGCAATCGAACTCCAGGAATTGCGTAAAGCAGCCCAAGTGGCGGAAGACCAGGAAACGCTAACTACAATCGACAATCACTTCACCATTCTAAATGCTTTCATTACGAGGTTTGCAAACAAGAGTTTTGAAACTGGCTGCCTGGACTTTGAAAGCCATCGCTGGTACCCCGGGGAGGTGTTATACCAGGGTGATCTGAAGAATTTCGGGTCGAAATCGATCTACTTAAAATCTCCTGCCAGGCTAAATTTGCGATTAAAACCCTCTTTGCAGTTAAAAAAACTAGCCGTCTTTTATCTTCATGGTGAAAATGAAGCGGGTGAACAAGTGGTTGAACCAGTCGATCCTATAAATTTAATCTGGCTGCCTGGTAGTTTTTTCTACACCACCAACCAGATCTTTGCCCGGATAGACAAGATCAGCAACCTGGAGATCGAAGGATGCCACCTGCAGATCCACCAGGCAGACTTAGCCAGCCGTGATGTAGGACTTTTACTTGCTGCTCACATTGAAAACGACCAGGAGGAAGCTGAGACTGAAACGACAAAAGATTGGAATCTCAAATCTATCCTGACCGCTTCCAATTATGGACTACCTGAGAATCTGGATCCAGATGCCAATAAAAGGGTGGTCAACATGGGCTGGAACCTCCTCATTCTTGCGAACTTGATCCGAAAAGATGAGCCAGAAGCGGCGTTTCAACTCCTCAATCAACTCCAACAGGCACAAATCAATCATTTTCGCCTGGAACATAACAACACCGATCGCTGGAGCACTCAAAATGGTCGCTTCTTCGGGCTGCGGAATACGATCGGCGGCTTACTCCCGGTCAGCCTGGTTTTGGAATTGGCAGGGATCCGGATTTCTAACGAGAACAAAGTGACTCTACGAGGGCAAAATCCGTTTCCATGGCTTTTCAAGGTGCAATATCGCGGGCTTGAAGTGACCCGTGATGGAAAAAACGCGATCGTACGCTTTTCGGATGGAACAATTCAACACCATTTTGGCAGCTCTCAGAAGACTTATTCCAACGAGGCTGAAGATACCACAGCAAGTTAATGTAAAATCAGAGCATGCGGCATAAACTCTTTCGATTCCTGCTTCTGATCGCGATTCTCTCGCTTCTGGCAGCTTGCCGCCCGCAAAGCACTTCCACACCTGTCCCAAGCCTTCCTCCCATGCTCAACGAGGAAGAATTACTGCGGACATCGGTCGCCCAGGTCACCCAGGCTGCCTTTGAAACACTCGCTTTTCTTCCCACAACAACCGCTACCAGCACCAGCGTAGCAACCCCACAAATTACCCAAATCCCAACCATCGCTCGCAGTACCACACCTGAACCCACCCCGACCAGTGACCTGCCCTGCAACAAAGCAGGCGCGGGAGTCCCGTTTGATATCACCATTCCGGATAATAGCCCCATGTATGCTGGTCAGGAGTTCACCAAAACCTGGAGGCTGGTGAACCGCGGGAGTTGCAAATGGACCCGCCTGTACAAACTGGTTTTCTATTCCCAGAACTCGATGGGCGCTCAACAGGAACAGTTCTTAAGTGGTGAAGTACTGCCTGGTCAGGCAATTGATCTGAGCGTCAAGTTTTTCGCCCCAACTTCTCCAGGCACTTACCAAAGCAATTGGATGCTGCAGGATGCGAATGGCAATCTTTTTGGAATTGGGTTTAATGCTGACGCGCCTTTTTACGTCAGGATCATTGTAACCAAGGACCTGACACCAACGCCAACAATTACCCTTACCCCAACACCGACTCCTTGAACTATTCACTGCACTATTCACTGCAAAGAATCCCAAAAATGGGTTAAGATTATGCTTGCCCCAAGGAGTATCTCATGAATGAAATCAACCCAAAAGACCCCGAAAATATGGCAGCCTACATTGAATCTCTGCCGAGAGACCTCTCTACAGCCTGGCTACAAGGTTTGGAGAAACCTTTACCTAACTATCCGAAGATCCAAAAGATTTTGATCAGTGGTATGGGCGGCTCTGCCATCGGCGGGGATCTTTTTGCTAGTTACCTGGCACCTCTGGCTCCCATACCCGTCATTTCCCGCCGCGATTACGGCTTGCCCTCTTGGGCGGATGGTCCGGATACGCTGGTGGTTTGCTCCTCCCATTCTGGCAACACCGAGGAGACCCTCAGTAGTTTCCATGCTGCCAAAGAAAGAGGCTGCTCCTTGCTGGCAATTTCCACTGGTGGAACACTGCAAAGAGAAGTCCTCGCCTCAGGGATCACCCACTGGTACTTCAATCACACCGGGCAGCCCAGAACCGCCATCGGCTGGTCGTTTGGGCTTCTGCTTGCCTTGGGAGAGCGTTTGGGCTTGATCCACAATCAACAAAAAGATATTGATAAAGCGGTTGCAATTATGAAAGAGCAACATCAACGGCTGGCGCCCACAATTCCATTCATCGAAAATCCAGCCAAACGGCTGGCAGGACAGTTGCTTAATCGCAACATTGTGATTTTTGCTGCTGGCGAGGTGGAAGTGATCGCACGCCGTTGGAAAACACAGATCAACGAATTAGCAAAAGCCTGGGCGAGTTTTGAGGGCATCCCTGAAATGAACCACAACACCCTGGCAGGACTGGTTTTTCCCGATGCTCTTTTTGAGAAAACGTCTGCCATTTTCTTGCGCGCGGCAATGGATCACCCTCGCAATCAAAAACGGATCGATTTGAGCATGCAGTTCTTCCTGGAAGCCGGCATCGCGGTGGATTCAGTGGTCGCTCATGGAGATGGACGCCTGGCACAACTGTGGAGCCTGCTCCAGTTTGGCGACTATGTTTCCTATTACCTTGCCCTGGATTACGGTATCGACCCTACCCCAGTAGAAGCTCTCAATACGCTGAAAACAGCACTTTCCAAAAACGATTAGAGAGGGTACGTGTTTACTACTCGATGAAGTTCCCGGTTTCAGCGCTTACCGGTAACCCATCAATTCAACCTTACGACTTCAGATTGCTTGTTATACCAACCGTTGGCGGGCATGTTGCCAGATTTGATCAAACATCTTCACCGTCAACCGACCGGTTTGTGTGTTTTGCAGGCTGGGATGGTAAGAACACAAAATCCATGGCAATTTATCGGAGAGCTGGTAAAAGGCTCCATGACTGAACATAATTTCCCTCTTGGGCATTCCGGAATAACCAGGCAATCTTAGCAGACTGTCGAAGGCAATTTTCCCCAACAGTACCACCCCCTGTAAAGCAGGCAAAAGTGACATCTCACGTTCAAGCCATGGCTGACAGTTATTGAGTTCTTCAAGGGTCGGTTTGTTTCCTGGGGGAGCACATCGACCAGAAGCGGTCAGCCAACAATCACGCAATTCG
Source organism: Anaerolineaceae bacterium (assembly GCA_011620465.1). GTDB lineage: Bacteria > Chloroflexota > Anaerolineae > Anaerolineales > Anaerolineaceae > Mesolinea. Next base: position 34,438 of record WOZC01000171.1, read on the forward strand.
AGTCCATCATCACGGTGTGTTGAGTCGGGTTGATTGGCAAAGCCTGCCCGGTAAAGTGCCGGGAAGAGAAAGTTGCCGGAACCATCTCCAGTGAACATCCTGCCAGTTCGGTTCGAGCCATGCGCGCCGGGTGCCAACCCAAGGATGAGCAATCGCGCTTGCGGGTCGCCAAATCCGGGAACCGGCTTGCCCCAATAGTCCCAATCGAAATAGGCTCGCCTTTTGGTCCTTCCCACCTCTTCCCGCCATTCAACCAACCGGGGGCACTTTCGGCAGGAGATGATTTCTTGCTGCAGTTGGATCAGTTTGTCTTCCATTGCCAAAGTTTACCAGAGCTCAAAACAATTGCCACAAAAAAAGCCATCCTCAATAGTGAGGATGGCTTTGCATCTAAAAAAGTTGTGCGGTTAGCGTTTGAAAGCCAGGGCATTCCAGCCAGCATATTCACTGGTCAGGTCAAGTTCTTGCTCGATACGCAGCAGTTGATTGTATTTTGCTACCCGGTCAGAGCGTGCCGGCGCACCGGTCTTGATCTGACCCATATTCATTGCCACTGCCAGATCAGCGATGGTGCTGTCTTCGGTCTCGCCAGAGCGATGGGAGCAGACAGCGCGCCATCCGTTACTCTGAACCATGCTGACAGCTTTCATCGTTTCAGTCAGTGAGCCAATTTGGTTGACCTTAACCAGAAGCGCATTACAGGCTTTTTCTTCGATCGCGCGGGCGACGCGGGCGGGGTTGGTCACCAGCAAGTCATCACCAACGATTTGCAGGCGATGTCCGTTCTTAGCGGTGAAGTTCTTCCAACCTTCCCAATCGTCCTGGGCGAAACCGTCCTCAATAGAAACGATGGGATACTGCTCGATCCAATTGGTCCAGAAATCGACCATTTCGTCGCTTGTCAGTTTGCGACCTTCTTTGCGGAGGTTATAGAGTTTGGTATCTTCTTCGTAGAGTTCGGAGGCTGCCGGGTCGAGTGCAATTGCCACGTCTGTACCTGGTCTGTAGCCAGCCTTTTCAATGGCTTCCAGAATCAGTTCCACGGCTTCATTATTCGCTTTCAGGGCAGGAGCAAACCCGCCCTCATCGCCAACCAGGGTGCCATAACCTTGGGCTTTAAGAACGCCTTTCAGAGCAGTATAAATTTCTGCTCCCCAGCGCAAACCTTCGGTGAAGGTTTCGGCACCAAGCGGCATGACCATGAACTCCTGGGCGTCTGTGCTCTGCCAGCCTGTGTGTGCTCCACCGTTCAGGATGTTCATCATCGGAACGGGCAGAACGTGGGCATAAACACCACCAAGGTAACGATAAAGAGGTAAACCCAACGAAGCGGCAGCGGCTTTAGCAACTGCCAGACTGGTTCCCAGGATGGCATTAGCACCAAATTTCGATTTATTGGCGGTGCCGTCCAGGTCGATCAAGAGCTCATCGATCTCCTTTTGTTCGATCGCGTCCATGCCAAACAACTCGTCCGCGATTTCTTCGTTGACGTGGTCGACTGCCTCTAAAACACCTTTTCCATTGTAACGATTCTTATCGCCATCACGTAATTCCAGTGCTTCGTGAATGCCAGTAGAAGCTCCAGATGGGACAGCTGCCCTTCCAAAGCTACCGTCAGCCAGCACCACTTCCACTTCCACGGTGGGATTTCCTCGTGAATCCAAGATTTCAATAGCGTTGATAAATTCAATAGTTGTGTCCATTTCCAAGTCCTTTCATCTATTGGGTATTTTAAAAGTATAACCTAACCTCATCGAGTTAAGCTTTAAAACCTAAAGAAATTATTTCATCCGAAAGCCCTTTTCGCCGGCAAGCCGCTTGGATCAAACCCATAAACAAGGGGTGAGGTCGGTTCGGTCTGGAAAGAAACTCCGGATGGAATTGGCAGGAAATCATGTAAGGGTGGTCTTTATTTTCAACCATTTCAACTAGCATTCCATCTGGTGATTGCCCCGAAAAGACCAAACCATGCTCCTCCATAGACGCTCGATAATCATTGTTGACTTCGTAACGATGGCGATGTCGTTCTTCGATTTGATCTTGTTTGTACAGGTTTCGAGCCAGGGTGTTTTCGGAAACATTGCAGGGGTAGAGCCCAAGCCGCATCGTTCCGCCCATACGATCCAACCCTCTTTGATCGGTCATCAAATCGATCACAGGGTGTTCGGTCATCTTGTCGAATTCGGTGGAGTTGGCATCTTCCAGCCCAAGTACATTCCGTGCAAACTCGATAACCATCACATGCAGCCCGAGGCAGAGACCAAGGTATGGAATACCATTTTCACGGGCGTAGCGGGCTGTGCGAATTTTCCCTTCCACACCGCGACTGCCAAAACCACCCGGCACCACGATTGCATCCAAATCCCGCAAAGCTTCTTCTATATTTTCCATCTTCTCCAGGTCAGCAGAGGAGATCCATTCAATATCGACATCAACGCCATAGTAGAGGGCGGCGTGTTTTAGCGCTTCACGAACACTGATATAGGCATCATGCAGCTCAACATACTTTCCCACCAACCCGATTTTCACTGATGGTTTGGCTTTTTTCAGTTCATCCACCATCCAACGCCAACCGTCCAATTCTGGTTCATGTTTGGCTTTAAGTCCTAATGCGTCCAGGAGAATGTCAGCGACATGGTTCTCTTCCAGTTGTAAAGGAATCTCATAGAGCATATCTGCAGTGACTAAAGGAACAACAGCATTTGGTTTAACATCACAAAACTTGGCAATTTTCTGGGTGAGTTCTTTTTCGACCGGGTAATCGCTTCGGGCAATGATCATGTCTGCCAGGATACCGATGGACCGCAATTCGCGTACCGAGTGTTGGGTTGGTTTAGTCTTTGTTTCTGAGGTTGCCTTTAAATATGGCAACCAGGTAATATGCACAAAAGCGGTGTTTTCTTCACCAAGTTCATTCCGCATTTCCCGGATAGCCTCTAGGAATGGTTGACCTTCGATATCACCAACTGTACCGCCAACCTCAATCAAAGCGATTTCAGCTTCGCTGCTACGCCCCAAGAGGTTGATCCGGCGTTTGATCTCATTTGTGATGTGAGGAATCACCTGGATTGTCCCGCCAAGATAGTCTCCCCTGCGCTCCCGCTCGATCACTTCTTCGTAAACCTGGCCAGTAGTAACTGTGCTGGTACGCTTGAGGTGCAGGTCGCAGAAACGCTCGTAGTGCCCAAGATCAAGATCCGTTTCGGAGCCATCGTCGAGCACATACACTTCTCCATGCTGATAAGGGCTCATCGTGCCTGGATCAACATTGAGGTATGGGTCAAGTTTTTGCACTGTAATGGAAAAACCCCGGGCTTTGAGCAAGCGTCCAACAGATGCAGCCGTCACACCCTTGCCAACAGAGGAGAGAACTCCACCAGTAAAGAATATGTATTTAATTGCCATAGTACCTCAGATAGTGATTAAATAAAAAGGGAGGGCTGTTTACTCCAGCTCTCCCCGGAAACGATTAGGTCTCTTTCAGATTACCACTACGCTTAATCATCCCTGTCGCCTGCGTTGCCCAGCTTGTTAGTCAGAGTACGCTCATAGATATCATCAGCTTCAGTATCGCGATTTTTCTGTTTCTTGATACGGCTGGCGATTTCAGGACGGCGTTGTTCAGCACGATCCATGGCTTTTCGCATGGCGATTTCCATAAAAGTGGGATCTGGAATCACTTCTTCTTCCACTTCTTGAGCTACTTCTTTTTTGCCCTTACCCTTGCGTTTGTTAGGGCTAACTTCGGTAAGAATTTCTTCAGGGTTTTCCTGGAGAGCTTTCATGCTCAACTTGATTTGCTTTTTTCGTCTGTTGACTTCCAGGATCTTCACATCGACTTCATCACCAACTTTTACGACTTCGGATGGAAGACGAACAAAATTGTGGGAAAGCTCGCTCACATGAACAAGTCCAGGGCGTTCTGCGCCAATTTCAACAAAGGCACCGAAAGATTCCAAACGGACGACGGTACCCTTCACGCTCATTTCGGGGGCAAGTTCGCGCCATTCGTACATCAGGGGTTCGCGCATGGTAAGCTCGTAATGATCTTTCAAGACTCTTTTGATCCAAACAGTAATCACCTGGTCAGCTTTTAAAGTCTCTTCGAGATTGGTTACGACTTTCTCTTTATTTTCCGGGTCTACAACTTGGGAGACATGTAAGAATGCAGGTATCTTCGAACCGATGTCTACAATTGCTCCTTGTAGGGTAGTTCTCAATACCTTCCCTTCGAATTTTTGTTTCGCGGTTAAAGGTTGATCATTATTAGTTAAATCGACAGGGTTATCCATTATTTACTCCCAAAGGGTTATATTCATAAGATATTAGTATACACTTTTGCAAGAATTTCGTCAATTATTACAGGCAAATTGCCAATCTTTTTCTGGCTTATAACAAATACGTAGACAAAAAACCTACCTCGGAAGCAGTAAAACTGCCGTCACAATCAAAAATTGCCCCAAATGATAAGTGAGGATGATCCAGAACTTATACTTGGGCAGACGTCGATCCAGTTTATCAAGACCAATCATCGCATCAGAAACAAAGAACAGTAGCCCACCGCTGCCTGCCAGAACAGCTGACAAATCCGACCAGCCGGGACGTGCCAGGCACAGCATTGCGCTCACCGCCATCGCAAACACAAGCGCTCCATATCCTTTGAGAAAGGGCAGAAAGGACTTCTTCAACTCCGATGTAGCCGCGAACCGATCAATTGTCAAATACATCACCAGGATCCCTGCTAAAAGCGCGATGAAGCCTATCACCAACACAGGCGTAGGAGGGAAATTGGTATTAAAGCCCCAAATATAAAAAATCTGCGCCAGCGAAAAAGCTGCCATCCCCGCAACAAACCAGCGCGTACCCCGAGGTATTAGCAAGATATCTCCCACCAGTGAAAAGAAAAGCCCAAGTAGAAAGGGAAAACGAACCGGGCTGAGAGCCCCTTGAAGCATGAAATAAACGATCAAACCGAGCAAGACCAGGGGTTTGGTGATGTAGTAGGCAGCCAGGTTGCCCCTCCAGATGGCGATCCAATTTGCCAGCGTCACCATGCCTATCAGGATCAGTAACGCTGTTTTAAACCAATCAGGCATTATTCCCTGCGCCAGCCAGTCCAATCCTGCTGAGGAAAGCAGGATCATTCTTCCAATCTTTCTGAGTTTTCACCTGCAAGTCCAAAAACACCTTATTCTTTGTCATCTCCTCGATGGCGAGACGCGCCTCAGTGCTTATTTTGCGGATCATCATGCCTTTTTTTCCGACGACGATCCCTTTTTGAGCTTCACGTTCAACATATATTATTCCATGAATATAGAGCATATCATTCTCTCGCTCTTTATATTCATCCACTTGAGCGGCAATGCTATAGGGTAATTCATCATCAAGGTTTTCCATTGCAGCTGCCCGGATGAGCTCGGCGGCGATATCGCGTTCAAAATCTTCTGTGATCTGGTCGGTTGGGTAATACTCTGGTCCGACAGGCAGCAAGAAATGGACTTTTTCAACCAGTTTTGCCACACCTTTTCCAGTCCTGGCTGAGATTTCAATCGCAGGATCCTCGGGAAACAGTGCCTGGAAGGCTTGTTTGTTTTGCGATGCCTGCCCCGGTCCTACTAAATCACTCTTGTTGAAAACCAATATAACTTTTTGTGTGCTACGTTTTTCTTTGATCAGAGAAGAGAGTTCATGGTCCAACTCATCCAGCTGCTTGCTGATATCAGCGATAAACAGAAGAACATCCGCATCTTCAAGGGCAAACCGGACCTCGTTGTTGATAAATTGGCTCAATTTGTCTTTGGCATTGTTCAACCCGGGAGTATCGGTAAAGATCATCTGGTACTCGTCGGTAGTCAAAATCCCGAGTTGTCTGCGGCGGGTGGTTTGAGGTTTGAAAGACACACCTGCAATCGGCTGACCCATAATTTGGTTCAGCAACGTGCTTTTCCCAGCGTTTGGTTTGCCCACAAGGGCAATAAAACCTGATTTGAAATTATCGTTCGGTGTTTCCAATGTTCCTCACTTTGTGAAAATCACTTTTCCATTAACAATTTTGTGCCCTTCAAATTCGAGCAATTGCTGTTTTATCTTCAGCCCATTGTCACCTGTGAATCCATGTAACGAGCCATCTGATGCAATCACACGATGACATGGCACGACTAACAAGAAGGGGTTATTTGCCAAAGCACCGCCAGCTGGACGAGCTGCTTTCGGATTTCCTGCAAGGCGCGCCAAATCACCATAGCTGATAACCTCCCCCCAAGCTATCTGACGGGTTTTTTGGAGCGCGGTCAAGCGAAATGGGGGCATCCCAGACCAATCCAGCGGTAAATCAAATTGCTTAAGCCCACCTGAGAAGTACCCTCGTAATTGCGATTCAGCCTCTTCAATGATTTCGAAAGGAGATTTTTCTGAGTTCGTTTCTTCTGGTTTATGACTAAGAAGAACGACCCGGGTCAAACCAGCAAGACTGGCACTGATACGAACAATGCCAATAGGCGTATTAATGTCTTTATAAGCAACCATAATAATTTTCTCCTGAACAAATCGTAGGGTAATCGTAGGTTAAGCGTCAAGTATTGATGTTGAGTTTATTGTAATATAAAGTCGTAAGGGCGACTTCTCTTCTTCTTCTCCTCCTTAATACCCTAATGCTGCGGTCGGCGTCCGCAGCATTAGCTCGTTTTAAGGCCAAAGTCCAATATGGGCGTTAGTTTCACATCCGTTTTGTATTGTTCTTGATGTAAGAAGGCTTCCTTTCTGGCCAAAACTTACAACTCGATTCTCTTGACCTCCTCCAGCCCTTCTTTGGGCGAAGAGGGGGATTGAGGGGGTGGGTTTTCCTCTTTAATAATGCCAGTCTTCTGACCGACCACGTGAATTGACCTCTTGCTCTATTCTCCAACCTGGTAAGATTCTTTCTCCATCAGAATGACAAGATAATTGTCCGTGCCGGTCTCCTGATAGCCGTCCACTTTGTTGCGGGCACAGGCCGAGCATGCGATCTGACCTTATGATCTCTCATCATTAGCAAGAGAATTGTTTACCCCTACATGAACCACTTATCTGAGATAAAATAGGTTGGACAATAAACTATAGTCTTGTCATCCTGAATGAATTGACGCAATACGACGTGTACTTTGTAAGTGAATGATGCAAGGATCTTTTAATGGTTTAGATTCTTCGCTGACGCTCAGAATGACAGGATAAATTTCAGATGGACAGACCTATTTTTGTGAGTTTAAGCATTTGGAGGATTAATGGAAAACCGAGAAACCTATCCCATCACCATTGCTGGTGTTGAAAGAAATCTGCCCCTTTTCGAAGTAAAACCCGGGCTGCGCATTGCCATTCTTAACATTTTGGGTGATGTCGAATTGGTGGATGCCTGTGCAGCAGAACTAAACCGCCTGCTGGCAGATACAGAGTTTGATGTAATTCTCACCCCGGAAACCAAGTCGATCCCGCTCGCTCATATGCTCTCGAAATTGAGCGGTAAACCCTACATCGTTCTGCGAAAAGAATACAAACCCTACATGGGAAACGCGATTTCAACCGAAACCTTATCTATCACGACCGGGAAACCTCAGACCCTCTTCCTGGATGAAAAAGACTTCGAAGCGATCAAAGGGAAACGGGTCGTCTTGTTGGATGATGTGATTAGCACCGGTTCAACTCTGCAGGGCATGCAACTGGTAATGGAGAAAGCCGGCGCGATTACCGCGCGTGAAGTTGGCATTCTCACCGAGGGTGACCGGGCTGAATGGCGTGATATTCTCTCCCTGGGGCACTTACCTTTATTCTTCGGACCAGATAAGGAATGCTGATACGCGTTGGCATGGAGGAAGACCCGGGCAAGCAGTATACTGCCTGGGCACTTGACTTCCCCGGCTGTTTTGCTTACGGAACAGACCAAGCGGAGGCGTTGCTTGCTTTACCCCGGAAGTTGTTGGAATTTGACTATTGGATCAGGCTTCACACCGACCAACCCTGGTTCCAACTGGACGGGATTGACGTTCACGTTGACGAAACGTTTACTGTCACTCGCATCGATTTCCAGGGTGAAGAATACGAGATCAACGCTTTCTATAAAGATGATTTGCGCCCTTTGACCAACCACGAGGTTGACCAAACTTCGCAGATTTTGCGCTGGCAGCAGGAGGAATTACTGGCGGGGATCGAATTTTTGGATACAGAAAAACTCAACCGGGTCGAGCAAGGTCAGCGCTGGAGCATCTTTGGGATTGTACATCACCTGGCTTTTGCTGAACTTTGGTATATGCAAAATCTGGGCTTGATAATACCTGACATCCCGCGGGACAAGGATCCAATTTTCATTTTCGAGCAGAGCTACGGGGCACTGATCACCGCGTTACCAGGTTTGGTCAACAATCCACGCGTCAGGGATTACGGCAAGGAGCGCTGGTCAGCTCGCAAGCTGATACGCCGCACTTTAGGGCACCGCCGCGATCATATCGACCATATTCGCCAACTTCTTGGGATTATTTAATTGCTCTACTTGCCTTCAATATGAGTATAATTTTATTTGACATGAATAATGCGAGTTCATGTTCAGGCAGGGTGGA
>WOZC01000050.1:0-2486 GCA_011620465.1 Anaerolineaceae bacterium
TGGATAAAGACGAACATCCAAGCCTGGAAAAACTGTTTATCGACACCGGCGCCACCTCCAAAGAGGACAGCAAAGTTGGCGTTGGGGATGTTTGCGGTTTTGAAAGACCATTTGTAAACCTGGGCAAGCGCCTGGTTGCAAAATCGATGGATGATCGCGCGGCTGTTGCAGTGGCAATTGAAGCCTTGAGAGCCGTCAAGAAAACTCCAAATGAGATTTACTTCGTTTTCAGCGTGCAGGAAGAAGTGGGTTTGCGCGGTGCGATTACCGCGGCTTATGGCGTTGACCCCGAAATCGGCATTGCTGTGGACGTCACCCGCACTGGTGACACGCCCAAGGGTGTCAAGATGGAAGTCACTCTGGGCAAAGGTCCGGCAATCAAGGTGCGGGATTCATCCTTCATCGCTGATCCGCGCGTGGTCACTTGGATGGTTGATGAAGCAAAAGCCCAGGGCTTGCCTTACCAGATGGAAGTTTTGGAAGCTGGCGGCACTGATGGTTCTGCTATCCAACGCGCACGAGCTGGTGTGCCGGCTGGGTGTCTTTCAATTCCTTGCCGTTACGTTCATTCACCCTCCGAAATGGTGGATGTGGATGACCTGCAGCAATGTGTAAGCCTGCTGACGGGCTTGTTAAGTAAAGGAATCGAGATTTAAGATAAAAAGCACTCTCACAGAGATGCTTTACAATTGAATTTATGAAAACAAAGAGGTTTGGGCTCAACAAAGGCTTTTTTTCACGTGGCTGGCTGATCGCAGTCCTGCTGGTAATGCTGTTTACAACGGCTTGCGAGGGCTTGCCCATTGAAATTGAGCTGCCCTGGGTTAATACCCCAGCGCCTACCAAAGAGACGGAATTGCCGGTGAATATTGCCGGCACTGCCACGCCGTCTTCCCCTGAGCCCGAACCCACTTTAACAGCTGAAACAGGCGCAGATAAATTGATCGTTTGGCTGCCGCCCGAATTAAGCCCACACGAAGAAACCATGGCTGGGCACTTGCTGCAAGAAAAGTTGAATAGTTTTGCGCATGATAACAAGGTCGAAATCATTGTACGGGTGAAAGCTCAAACTGGCAGCGGCAGCCTGACAGACTCGCTGACCGCTACCAACCTTGCTGCACCCGCTATCTTGCCTGACATCATCGCGCTTTCGGCTAACGATTTGCAGTTGGCTGCCACACGTGATTTGATCTATTCTCACACCCGGATGAGTGAGATGATGAATGATACCGACTGGTATCCATTTGGGAGAGAAGTGAGTTTGGTTAATGGTGAAGTGCTGGGCATTCCCTTGCTCAGCAATCCGCTCAGCCTGGTTTACAACGAAGCTTCCCTGCTCGTGCCATCCAATGATTGGACTGCCATTAAGGACAATTTTGGAATCTTTGGCTTTGCGGCTGATGATTCCCAGGCGAAATACCTCCTGCTGCTTTACATTGCAGCAGGTGGAAACGTCATGGATGCCCAGGGGCATGCCATTTTGGAAGAAGAACCGTTGATTGAGGCGCTGACTGTACTGAAAGAAGGACTTGGCACGCTTCACATCAGCACCCTCTCCATCGGCTTTCAGACGGAAGACCAGGTTTGGAATGGGTTTTTGAACCGCAGCCTGGATACGGCGGTTGTGCCGGTTGAGCTGGTATTAAATCAACAGGACGAAATTGAAAATCAACCGGATCCGGCATTTACTCAGCCGGAGATCACATTGGGAACGGCAATGGCATGGGCATTGGGCAACCCTGACCCGGCAAGGCAGGAACTTGCCCTGGATTTGATTTCAGAATTGACTGAGACCGAGTTTCTCTCCAGCTGGAGCGAGGCTTTGGGTTTTCTGCCTGCCCGACCATCGGCATTAGGCGCATGGAAAAATCCAAACCTGAAGCCGGCACTTGAAAAAATTGCCCAGGCGACCAGGCTCTATCCGCCGGAAGAAGTAATCAATCGCTTAGGACCGGCACTTCGCAATGCCACCTTGCTTATTCTGAGGGATGGAGCTGATCCGATTGAGACCGCCAAAACAACGATAGAGAGTATTAAATGAACCAGGAACCTGAAAAAAACCAGAAATCAAAACGCCTGAACGGAACAATTTGGAGCATTATCGTTCTTAGTGTGATGGTTGTTGCCCTGGTAGCGTTTGTGATGACCAGCGACCGCAGCAATAGTGTCACCGCAATTGCCTTGACACGTACTGCGAGCGCTTTACAGACACAGGGACCAGCCGCTTCAACCTTGATTAATCAGACCTACCCGATCACCCCGCTGCCCGAAGTAAACATCAACGGGATTTTGATCATGGGTGGGCTTTTGGTCCTGGTTGTCTTTTTTACCGTGATTCGGGAAGCAATTCTTCATAAAAGGACATAGGGAATTCAATGATCAGCCGATTGGAACGTTTACGTCAATCCATGACCAGCTTCGGGTTGGATGGTGTGGTTGTGAACCCCGGCGCGAGTATGCGATGGCTGACGGGTCTCAATTTTCAC
>WOZC01000050.1:2586-16857 GCA_011620465.1 Anaerolineaceae bacterium
TACTCCAAAAGGCATTGAATGGTGCGGAGTTTTTGGATGGCAGTGCGATTTTTGCAGGCTTGCGCATGAAGAAGGACGTGCAGGAATTGGCAAGGATGCGAAGAGCGGCTGAAATTGCTGAAGCAGCACTTTTGGAGACCTTGCACACGATCCGGGTCGGACAAACAGAAAAAGATATTGCCGCGGAATTGCTGGTTCAACTCTATCGCCATGGTTCAGACCAGGAACTGCCTTTCGCGCCGATCGTTTCGGCAGGACCGAATGCAGCAAACCCGCATGCTTCTCCCTCTGAGCGCCGCCTGGAAGCGGGCGATGTGCTCTTATTCGATTGGGGAGCTTCGTTTGAAGGCTATTTTTCGGACATTACACGTTGTTTCTTTGTTGAATTTGTGGATAATCGGATGGTTGAAATTGCTGCAACCGTCCAACGCGCTAATCATTATGCGATTTCTGGGGGGCGGGCTGGTATGCAGGCGAGCGACATCGATACGATCGCCCGGCAGATAATCGAAGAAAGCGGATATGGCAAGTACTTCACTCATCGAACCGGACATGGGTTGGGAATGGAGACGCATGAAGCGCCGTACATCTTCAGCGGCAATAAGTTGGTGTTGGAAGAGGGAATGGTTTTCACGGTCGAGCCCGGGGTTTATGTGCCGGGATTGGGCGGTGTGCGCATCGAAGACGACGTGGTAGTTGATGAAGGCGGTTTAACCTGTTTGACATCGCTGCCCAGGGAAGTAATGACCATCGAGCGCTACCTGGATTTGATGCGGATTTTTGAGAATAAATGAGACTGGCTTATGAGACCCTGACCATTGGTCCCATGGGCAACAACGTCTATTTTTTGGTGGACGAGGATACGCAGGAATGCGTGATTATCGATCCGAGCTTCTTGCCAGAGACCCAACTCGACTTGATCAAAGAAAATGGCTGGAAATTGCGCCAGATATGGATTACCCACGGACATTTTGACCATACCGCTGGTGCGAAAGCGATCAGTGAGGCTTTTGACACTCCCATTCCGATCGCGATACATCCAGAAAGTTTCAAATCCGCAAAGGAAATCCCTTCCGGTGGGATGTTTGGGGTCAGGATTGATGAGATACCGCGGGTGGATATCCCGCTGGTTCACGGTATGTGGTTGGGAATCGACCCGCAGAGCGACGAGAAGGTGGTGGAAGTCAGGGATGTCTCCGGGCATAATCCGGGATCAGTTATTTTTTATTGTCCGGAGCTGAAAGTTGCGATGGTCGGGGATGCGATTTTCAAGGACAGCATCGGGCGCACGGATCTTCCAGGCAGCAACCACCACTTATTACTCAAAAATATCCGTGAGCAGATATACAGCCTGCCAGAGGATACCGTATTGTTACCCGGGCATATGGGGGCAACTACGGTTGGGTACGAAAAGCGCTTCAACCCGTTTGTGAGAGGATAGACCGACTTACTCAGGCATTTCCAAGCCGCCAGTCGCAGACATCCAGTCGATGATGGTTTCGACAGCCTTGGAAACATTGTTGTCGCTAATGTCCACTCGTAATACAGGCAACAGAGAGCGACTGACCAACTCTTCCAATACTTCCTGCTCGCGCTTGAATTGGTCGAGGTCGTCATATTGACTGGGATTTCCGGAGACTTTCAGTCGTTCTTCGCGGGCAGCGGCAAAAGAGTCGGATGAGCGGGTGCAGAAAATCAGGCGAAAATTAAGGGGAAGCAAACGTTCTTCCAGCCAGGTGAAATCAATGTGTTTTCCGTAGGTAAGCCATTGAACCAGTTGGGTGGAAATGTGAAAGCGATCCACTACCCAGGAGTAATATCGGTTCAGCTCAAAGAGTCGAATCCAGGTCTGGTAGGTTTCCATAGCCTGGGCTTCCTCTTCGGGGGCAAAGTTGATCAATCCCCGACCCCAGGGGTAATTGGTAAAGGTGCACCATTCAGCAGAGATCAAGGGCGAATGGTAGCGGTATTTGCGCGGACCGGTGAAGCGTGGGTGGTCGTTAAGATCGAAAGCGATTTCTGTCTTGAAGGTCAACCGGGTTCCTTCCAGGATCACTTTTGGGGTTAATTTGGACATTTCCGCCTCTCTATTTCGTCCTAAATGGAATAATCCTCGACATGGTCATATTCCCAGTAATCCTCGTCATCCAGGTATACATCGGAAGTATGCGGAGTGTGCAAATCCAACCGTTCCTCGACTTTTTCCAAGCGAGCCATCAAGTCTTTCAGGTTGCTGACGATTGCATCAGGCAGAATGGTGTGGTCCAGATCAGTCTGCGTGCCGGTTACCTGCTGCTTACGCAGGATGATCTGACCAGGAACACCGACCACCACTGATTGTGGTGGAACGTCCTTGATGACGACTGCATTGGCACCAATACGGCTGTGCGCACCGACGACGATATCTCCCAGGATCTTTGCACCTGCACCTACAACCACGCAGGATTCAAGTGTGGGATGACGTTTGACCTTCTCCAGGCTGGTGCCTCCCAAGGTGACACCGTGGTAAAGGGTCACATCGTCGCCGACAATGGAAGTTTCACCAATGACAACACCCATACCGTGATCTATAAAAACCCTGCGACCGATGGCAGCGCCCGGATGGATCTCGACCCCGGTGAAAAATCGGGTTATTTGGGCTAGATAACGAGCAAGACCCCTGGCACCAACTTTCCAGAGCCAGTGTTCAAAGTGATGAGCCCAGAGAGCGTGCAGACCGGAATAAGTCAGGAACACATTGAATTTACTGGTAGCGGCAGGGTCGCGCTCAACTGCGCAGCCCAGGTCTTCCGCTATCATTCCGAAAAAACCCGGCTTATCTTCTATGCTGCCGCCACAACCAGGAGGGCAGAGCGAGGGTGATTTTTCAGCTTTTTCCATTCAGTTCTTCCCGTAAATTCGCAAAAAGCAGCGTGGAGAGATAGCGCTCAGCAAAACTCGGCACGATCACCACGATGCGCTTGCCTTTGTATTGAGGGCGGCTCGCCAATTGCAGGGCAGCCCAGACGGCGGCACCGGAGGAGATGCCTCCGGGGATGCCCTCATGTGTTGCCAGCTGACGGGCGGTTAGAAAAGCATCGTCGGCATTGACCTGGATAATCTCGTTGATAAGAGCCCGATTCAAAACTGATGGAATAAAACCAGCACCGATCCCTTGCAGCGGGTGGGGACCGCTCTGGCCACCAGAGAGTACCGGAGAAGCACTTGGTTCAACTGCGACGATCTCGAGAGCAGGGTTGTGTTCCCGCAAGGCTTCGCCGGCACCTGTGATGGTGCCCCCGGTGCCCACGCCAGCTACCAGCACATCGACCCAGCCCTCGGTGTCCTGCCAGATTTCTGGTCCGGTAGTCAGGCGATGGATCAGGGGGTTAGCGGGATTATTGAACTGGTCTGCCACCCAGTAGCGGCTGTTTTGTTGGCGCAGTTGCTCTGCTTTTTCAACAGCAGCAGCCATGCCACCGGATGCAGAGGTCAGGATCAGTTCGGCACCCAGGGCGCGCATGAGCAGTTTTCGCTCGGTGCTGACTGATTCGGGCATAATGATGACAGATTTGTAACCGCGAGCAGCAGCAACATTGGCGAGCCCAATGCCAGTGTTCCCGCTCGTAGCTTCCACCAGGATACTTTCTGTGTTAAGTTTGCCTTTCGCTTCGGCGTCATCCACCATGCTCACCGCGATGCGATCTTTGACACTGTGAGTGGGGTTGAAGAACTCCAGCTTGGCAATAATTTCCACGTCTTGATTAGGATTGATACGATTGATACGCACCAAAGGAGTGTGTCCAACCAATTGTGTCATGTTCTGATAAATTGTCATTTAAAAACTCCAGTTTCCAATTGAGCCAATTAAATAAAAACAGCGAACTGTCTCACACCAAATGCGGAGGAGCGCCGCTGCTGCTGGATAGGCTCAGGAATGTCAGCGCAGGCAGTTAGCTGCTCCGCTCAGGACACAAGCAAAGAATGACCGTAAAATGACTATTCTGGATAACCATACCGATATTATAGAACTGTTGCCGGGTTCGGTCATGATGAATGTATAACAGTCGATGGGTGCATGGGAGAGAATGCTGGGTTCCTCTCGTCTTCGCGTACGAAGTGTGTTGCATAAGAAAGATCAGAATGACAGATGGAGCCGGGTTCAGAAGCGGAATACTCAGAGGGCACCTTGCCCGGCTTGTAACTGATGGTGAAAGGTCTCTTGGTGACTGATAAATTTGAACCGCAGTGCGAGTGGCGAAGTGAAAGGACCTAATTTCCCGCCTGAATTGAAAATGGCATTTGGGTTGGAGCGAATGGACCCAGCAACCATGGAAGGTTATTTTGGTCTTTGTTTCTATTTTTGCCAACTTTGCCTGGCAATCCAGGCGGCTAATTACGGTTTAGGGCTTGTGAGCGTGGAGGAAGCAGAGTTGACTGCCGACTTTTTGCTGACCAAACCCCTTATAGTGCTCTACCATCCTCTTGAGCAAGATTTTGGCTGCTCTGACCAGTTGCATTTTGTTTGCTGTACTCACCTGGCTTATGTCTGTTATTTTGGTGAGGGTTTACCAACCTGAAAATATTTTTTATGATTTTTTTATACGGCTTGAAATGCTGGCAATGTTCCTGGTTGAAATGGTTTTCTTGAGCTTCGGTTTGATGCTGGCAGGTATATCCAAAAGCCCTCGCCGGGTTGGGTCGGTAGCGATTGGGGTGTTCTTGCATTTGTCCTGGCTCTTGTGGTGGTCATCGCCTTTTCCTTAGTTGCTTATGCAAGTTACAGCAAGTTCGATTTGTACATTTAATACCGGCATTGGTCAAAATTTACCAGTGACCAAAGATAAAAAAACCTGAAAGTCTGTAAAACAGAAAAAGCCCTCATGATTATGAGGACTTTTTCAATGCAAGCAATTGTTACTTAGCGTAGCTGACCGAGCGGGTTTCCCGGATGACTGTCACCTGGATCTGACCGGGATACTGCATGGTCTGTTCGATCTCGTTGGCGATGTCCTTGGCGAGCACGTGCGCCTGGTAGTCATCGATCTCTTCCGGCTTAACGATGATGCGAACCTCGCGACCAGCCTGGATAGCATAGCTTTGTTCCACACCTTCGTGGTTGTTGGCAACCGTTTCCAACGCTTTCAGACGCTTGATGTATTGCTCAAGGTCCTCACGGCGGGCACCAGGACGGGCACCTGAGATGGCGTCAGAAGCTTCCACCAGGATTGCTTCGATGGATTCCTGGTCGGTTTCATGATGGTGTGAAGCGATGGCATTGACAATTTTGGGGTTAACACCATGTCGACGGGCGAATTCTGCTCCCAGGAGGGCGTGCGTGCCTTCGGAGTTGTGATCCATGGCTTTACCCAGATCATGCAGTAAGGCTGCGGTACGGGCGACTTCGACATCTGCGCCGAGTTCAGCTGCCAGGATGCTGGCAATTTTTGAGGTTTCCACAGCGTGAGCAAGCTGGTTTTGCCCGTAAGAGGTGCGGTACTTCAGACGTCCCAGCTTCTTAACAACTTCGGGATGCAGACCGTGCACACCAGCCTCATAGACTGCATCTTTACCTGCTTTGGCGATGTCCTCATCCATCTCCTTGCGCTCTTCTTCGAGAATTTTCTCGATATAAGCGGGATGGATGCGGCCATCATTGACCAGGCGGGTGAGCGTGCGGCGGGCGATTTCGCGGCGGACAGAGTCGAAACAAGATACAGTGACGGCTTCAGGGGTATCGTCTACAATCACGTCAACACCGGTTGCCTGTTCGAATGCGCGGATGTTGCGTCCGTTTCGACCAACGATGCGACCTTTCATTTCTTCATTCGGCAGCGTGACGACCGAGGTGGTGACTTCGGCAACCTTATCAGAAGCAACGCGCTGGATCGCATCGGCGATCATCTCTCTGGCTTTTTCCATGCCGGTTTCCCGGGCTTCGGTTTCGATTTGACGGATGATGCGCGCCATATCGGCGTGAGATTCCTTTTCCACTTCTTCAAGGAGAATCGTGCGGGCTTCGTCTACGGACATTTGGCTGACACGTTGAAGTTCAGCGGTACGTTCCTCGTAAAGTTGGTCGATCTCGTTGGCACGCTTATCAACGCGGCTTTGGCGCTTGTTCAGATTGTTTTCGCGCTGCTGCATTTGGTCAAAGCGATAATCGAGTTCTTCACGGCGTTTGACCAGGCGATCGTCTTCTTTGTTGAGTTCGCTTCGCCGATTTTTAATCTCGGCTTCGGCGTCCCGGATAATCTTGAGTGCCTGGTCTTTGGCGTCAAGTTCGGTTTGCTGGGCTTTTTCACGCGCCTCAGCGATGATATCACTGCTGGTTTGTTTTAGTTTTTCTTCTTTATTCTTGCGGATGGTTGAGAAAACCAGGTACCCGATAAGGGCGCCAACCAGCAATGTCAGACCTAACCACACAAAAAGCATGGGATCGGGCCCTGGCGGGTTTTGTTGAAATAAGATTTTCATTGTGTCAGTTGCTCCATTTTCTATTGTTCCACACCTGTCGGTTCTGACCTTTCCTTCCATAATAGCTGAAGGCACTCCCGGACAATTCCATAAGAGAAACCCCGGCGCTGAAGGGCAGCTCCGAGTTTTCGATTAAATTCAAATTTGTCCAGTTTGTGATAACGGCGGCTCAATTTTCTTCCGGCATTGAGGGCTAACTCGAAATCATCCAGATTGGAAAATTGGAGAGCTTGCTCAATCTCAGGCTCGGCAACGCCTTTTTGACGCAGTTCGAGTTTCATTAAACTCTGGCTGCGTGGGCGAAACCTCTGGCGATTGTCCAGCCAGTTTTGGGCGAAATCGAGATCGTCGACCAACTTTTCTTCCTTCAGCCGGGCGATAACATGTTCGATCAAAGCAGCCTCATAACCCTTTTTGTTAAGATAGGCTTGCAATTCCTGCTGAGAGCGGGCACGAAAACTCAGAAAGTGCATCGCCCGGTTCAGCGCGGTCTGGAACTCGTCCTTCTCTTGAAGACGGGTAATGTCTTCATCGCTCAGAGTTCGACCGACTGTCAACCAGGCGGCAGCCATCCTGTCGAGCGAGAAAGCATATTGACCGCCGAGGTAAATGTTTACCCGGTTGCGATTGCGCTTCTGCGCCTGGATGTCCGTGATCAAATTTGCCATTGTTATCAAAAAAGCCAGGGTTCATGACCATGGCTTTAAAGTCCTTGCTTGAAAAGAATAGATGCGTTTTTTTGGAATCGGTTCAGGTTCCGACCACAATTAAGAGTACAGTACTAACTAAATAATGTTAACAATCAACTGCCGTCTCGCCTTTGTTTCATAGCCCTTATGCGATAAGGGCGCAAAATTCCAAAAGTCGGCGGGAGCTACCCACCGATCCACAATCTAATCAATTGTCAAGTGTTTCAAAGTCCACGGTCCACTAAAGAACCATGTACAGGTGTTTTATTCTTAAATAAATTATACAGTAATTATACAAAATTTTGAAACCAATTTTCCTCAAATTTTAACCATTAAAAAGAAAACGCAACACCCTATAGTTTGGAACAATGTGGGTTGCTATAAAGTTATATTCACACGATGACGAATTACCTTGATCTTCGATTTGGGAATTCTCCAGGAAGAGGGAGCATGACTATATTGTTTCGCAGGGAAAAATTCAAGTTTTTCTCTACATTCATCAATAAACCCTATTCTCATGTTAAAATGAAGCTATGCAACAGAAAGAATCCAGCAGTTATTTTGAAACACCGGCCGCAAAAGCACACAAACAACAACGTTTCTGGCAGATTATCTTCCCGGTTGTTGTTTTCTCCGTAATTATGTTGGCAGGGTTGGTCTTTTTGATCATCCGAAATGGCCGCTATAGCCCGGGTGTCCCTGAAATAAGCGGCGCCGCGGCTGTTCTGATAATTCTTCCTGTTTTGTTCATCGCCCTTGTCAATCTGGTTTTGTTAGTTGGTATCATCTATGGTTTGGCCAAATTAAAACCAGTGATTCCACCGAAGGGATTAAAGGTGCTTCAGTTCATGGAAAACGCGCGCTGGAACATTCGGAAAGGGGCTGATATCAGCGTTCAACCCATTTTAAGCCTGAGGCAAAATAGTGAAAAGACAAAACAATTCGTACGAAGTTTAAAAACAAGGCTTTTTGATAAAAGGAAGTAACTCATGAACCAAAAAAATAAAACGATTACCCTGATCGTCGGAACGCTCCTGGGAGCTTTTCTTGGGTATAGAGCTGCCCTAAACTTCATTGAAACCTCTGAGGAAAACTCTGGCAAGATCCCAATCACGGCTTCGCAAGGGTTACAGGTTGGTCTGACAGCTGTCAACGCGCTGAAACAAATCGGAAAAATCAGCCGGAATCCAAGATAAGCGAAGGCACTTAATACATTGTTCGAATTAACCTTTTTAGGCACAAGCGCTTCTGCCCCTTCTATTAAACGTGGTCTTTCCTCGCTCATCGTGCAGCACGATGAGTACCGCTTCATGGTCGATTGCGGCGAGGGCACCCAACGCCAGATCCTCAAGAGTGGGATCGGGTTTAAACGTCTCAATCACATTTTGCTTACCCACGGTCATCTTGACCACATTTTAGGGCTGGCTGGATTGCTTTCAACTTTTTTACGTTGGGAAGCAATTGAAGAAGTCAATCTTTATGGCAGCCGGCATACCATGGAGAGGGTGGATGACCTGGTCAATGGCGTGGTGCTGCGTCGTCAACCGGCACCGATCCCTGTTAATCTTTTTGACATCAAACCTGGTCTGATCTTTTCTGCAGAGAAGTTCCAGATCACTGCTTTTGCTGTAGATCACCGCGGCTCCGGCTCTTTAGGCTTTCGGTTCGATGAGTTTGTCAGACGCCCCTTTATTCCAGAAGCAGCCGAGGCACTGGGGATCCCACCGGGACCATGGCGAAAAGACCTGGTTGCGGGAAAGGCGATCACGCTGGCAGATGGCAGAGTGATCCAACCTGATGAGGTGCTGGGACCGGAAGTTCCAGGGACGAGCCTGGCAGTGGTCGGCGATGTGGGAAGACCGGAGAAGCTGGTTGAACATGTGCGCGGGGTTGATGGGTTGGTGATGGAAGCAACCTACTTGAATGAGGAACTGGATATGGCGGAAGCTTTTGGTCATACGACAGCCGAAAAAGCCGCTAACCTGGCAAAAGAAGCTGAAGTTGGTCAGCTGATTCTGACGCACATTTCGCGCCGCTATCGCGATGAGGACATCCTGGAGGAAGCCAGGTTGGTTTTCCCTCAAACCTTGTTGGCAAGGGATTTCGACAGTTACCAAATTAAGCGAACCGAGTAATCGCGCTGCAACAAACCCTGGACACCGCGGGTGAATTGAACCTGGAGATGCTCATTAGGGTAATGCTCCCCATGATAAAATCTGCTCTACTATGAATGAAAATAAGATAATTCTCGCTTCCGGTTCACCGCGTAGAAATGAATTATTGCGCTTGTTAGGTATACCTTTTATCAAACGACCTGCCGACATTGATGAAAGTAAACAGGAATCGGAAAGCCCCATGCAATACGTGGAACGAATGGCTCGCGAAAAAGGGGAATCCTTTGAAACGCTGACCGACGAGTTAGTGCTCTCCGCTGACACGATCGTTGACCTGGATGGTATGGTTTTAGGCAAACCGGTTGACCAGGAGGATGCAAGACGGATCCTGAAACTGATGCGCGGGAAAACCCACCGTGTGCACACAGCCTTGTCGCTGAATAACGGCAATGAGAATACAGTTATCAGCGACATTTGCCTGACAAATGTGTTGATGCGGGATTATTCTGATGAAGAAATTGATGCCTACCTTGCGCGAGACGATTTTTTGGATAAGGCTGGCGGCTATGCCATCCAGGATAGCCAATTTCACCCGGTGGAAGAGATTGAGGGTTGTTATGCCAACGTGATGGGCTTACCGCTTTGTCACGTCTACCGCCTGTTGAGCCAGGCTGGGCTTAGCTTGGACCCTGGAATTGCAGATATGTGTCAGCGGTATAATGACATCAATTGCGAAGTCTATCCTTCCATATTAAATGAGCAGAAAAATGAAATCGATGTCTAAATATCTGACGATTCTGATCATACTGGTTACTCTGTTGAGTGCCTGCAGCCAGAATGCTGCTGTCACGCTGACTACAGAGCCGACAGTGACAGCGCCTTTGCCTACCCCAAACGTGAGTATCGATACAGGTCCGGATGTTGAAGAGGCTGCCAGGCAATACCTGGAACTCTGGAAGTCCGAAGACTACCAGGCAATGTACGCCCTTTTGAGCCGACTGACCAAGGACGCCATTACTCCGGAAGATTTTGAAGAAAGCCATCGGGATACCGCTAAAAACCTTACAATGCAGGGAATGGATTTTCAAATCTTATCCAGCATGCTGAATATAACAACTGCCCAGGTGAATTACCAAATCGATTACGAAACTGCTTTACTGGACACTGTAAGTCGCCAGACGATCATGAATATGATCCTTGAAGAAGGTGCCTGGCATATCCAGTGGGATACTGGAATGATGCTGCCCGAACTTGCCGGCGGAAATTATCTGGAATTGGTGATTGAAGTACCAGCAAGAGGGAACATTTACGCCTCTGATTCTTCTGATAACTACCCCATGGTATCTTATGAAGATGTTGTGACGGTTACGGTGACACCCGGGAACATTGAAGAAGGCACCGAAGATGACATGGTGGTGCTTTTGGCAGATATCTTTATGCGCACAGAAGACAGTATCCGGGCGGAATATGCCGATGTGGCTGGATATCAATATGCCATCATTGGCGACATCACGGCTGAAGTGGCAGAACAAAATTATGATCAGCTCACTTCTTTTGCGGCTATAGGTCTGGAAAGTTACAAAGCCCGCTTTTACCATGACAGTGGTATTGCCCCTCATGTGACCGGCTATGTCTTGAATGTACCAGTAGAAGAATTGGAATACTACCAACGATTAGGCTATACCGGCGATGAAAAAATTGGTTATTCGGGTTTGGAAGCATGGGGTGAGCAATACCTTGCTGGCACACACGGTGCTGATCTGTATGTTAAAGATCCGCAAGGGCAGGTTCTGACGAAAATCGCTGAATCGGATGCCAAGCCAGCACAATCGATCTACACAACCATCGAGAGCCAACTGCAATATTGGCTACAACAAAGCATGGGTGATAATGTCGGCGCAATCGTCGTGTTGGAAAGAGACACAAGCAAAGTCCTTGCGATGGTATCCAATCCTGGGTTTGACCCCAACGTATTCGTTGGTCCTTCTTACACGTCCTATTCCATCGCAGAAGTGACACAGAATCCCTACAACCCGATGTACAACCGGGCTGCTCAAGGCGTTTACCCGCCAGGGTCCGTTTTCAAAATTGTGACCATGGCTGCCGCCCTTGAAACAGGCGTGTTTACCAAAGATTATCCTTATTTCTGCGACAGTCTCTGGTACGAGTTGGACGGCTGGGTTGGGAAGGATTGGACCTACGATAAAGGATATGGTGCTTCAGGTTTGCTGACGCTCCAACAGGGTCTTATGCGTTCCTGTAACCCCTGGTTCTGGCATATCGCTTATACGCTCTGGAACGATGGATATCATACTGCCATCCCGGATGTAGCGGCTGGATTTGGGCTCGGAAAGCCAACTGGAATTGAGATCCCTGAATTTGAGGGCAACATTAACATGACGCCAGCCGATATTAATGAATATGTTCAAATGGCAATCGGTCAGAGCACGCTGCAGAACAGTCCCCTGCAAATTGCGAATTTTGTAGCCGCGGTCGGCAATGGCGGCACGCTCCATCAACCTACGGTGGTTGAGCGGATTGGATTGACCGGGCAGGAACCTGTTTACCTGTTTGCGCCAAAAGAAATTGGAAAGTTACCAGTCACTCAAGAAAATCTTGAAGCCATCCAACAAGCGATGACCATGGTGATTCGCAATCCAAGTGGTACAGCTAACTTCCAATTTGAAAATTATCCATACAATATCGCTGCTAAAACCGGAACGGCTGAAAATTCAACCGGTACACCCCATGCCTGGTTTGCTGGCTATACTTTTGAGGAAAACCCGGATCGCCCGGATATCGCTGTCGCAATCATTCTTGAAAACGCGGGAGAAGGTTCCGAAATGGCGGCACCACTTTTCAGACGGGTCGTCTCGCTTTACTTTTCTAATATGGAGAACGCCGGAGGTCTGATGCCCTGGGAATCTGCTCCGTATATCCCAGCCCAACCCGATGAGGAATAGATGCGCATAGATCGTGAGGCGCATGCCTGAGCTGATCCAGGGATTGGTGATCCGCACTCAGGCGGGATACCAGGATGTACACACTGACGCCGGCGATTATCGTTGCCGGTTGAGAGGTCGCTTACGCAAGGGTCGGGCGGAAGGTGACCTGGTGGCGGTTGGCGACCAGGTGATGATTGACCCGCAATCTGATATGACTGGCAGTATCGAAAAGGTTCTGCCTCGTAAGAGCGTCTTCTCGCGTCAACTTTCCGGAGTCAATTATGACTACCAACAAATAATCCTGGCAAATGCCGACCTGGCAATGCTGGTTTTTGCTTGTGCCAACCCGGAACCCAGGCGGAGGATGCTTGACCGTTTCCTGGTGGTAACGGAGAGAGCGCATATCCCGGCAGTCATTGTTGCTAATAAGGTAGATTTGTGCGGTTACGAAAAAGCTCGTGAGATCTTCTCTCTATATGAAGATATTGGTTATGATGTAGTGTATGTTTCTGCAAAGACTGGCGAAGGCGTGGAAGAATTACGGCGATATCTGGCTGGTAAACTGACTACCCTGGCAGGACCGTCCGGCGCGGGAAAGTCGAGCCTGATCAACCGCATTTTACCCGGTGTTAAGCTTGGAACCGGCATAGTTGGGCAGGAATCGGGAAGAGGACGCCATACTACCCAGGTTCGGCAATTGTTTGCCCTGCCTGGTGGCGGCTATATTGCTGATGTACCCGGCTTGCGAACACTGGCTTTATGGGATATCGAAGGCGAGGAATTGGATGCCTATTTCAAGGAAATTGCTCCCCTTGTTCCAGACTGCCAGTTTAACGACTGCAGTCATTCGCACGAACCCGGATGCGCCGTCCGGCAAGCAGTTGCCAGTGGAAAAATACACCCTGCCAGGTACGACTCGTACCTGAGGCTGCGATTTGGCGGCAACGCGATAGAGGATGAAGAAGAATGAAAAGATCACAAACGATACTGGTAATGTTGATTCTGTGCCTGCTTTTAGCTGCTTGCGGCGACAATCAACCTGAAATCAATGCTTTGCCTACCCAAATCACCGCTGCTCAGACAGCGACCCTGGCTGCCACCCCAACTGCGACTGAAGTCCCACCACAAGTATTGAATGTATGCATGGCTGAAGAGCCTGCGGGACTGTATCGCTATGATGGCAATGAGAATCTGGCGAAGAAAAGCGTGTTTGCAGCCATCTATGTTGACTTGCTTGAGACAAACCCGGAGACAAACCAGAGCCTGTTCTTTGAAAGCATTCCCACAGAAGAGAATGGCGGCATCGTCATTCAGGCGGTGCCGATCAAGGTCGGTCAACCAGTCTTGGATGCCACCGGAAATGTGGTTTACCTGGCTGAGGGCACCAAAATCGAACACGCACTTGATTACTCGATCGAAAATCCAGTAGAGTGGAACTTTGAGCAGGAATACCAGATGAACCAGTTTACAGTCACCTTCAAATTGCTCGCGGATCTAAAGTGGTCTGATGGCGAGCCCTTGCTGGCGGAGGATTTTGTTTTTTCCTATCACTTGTCAGAACAAAGCAGGCTGGGACACTTTCAATGGGCGCTTGAACGAACCGACAGTTTTATCGCTCTTGATGAGCATACCCTGGTTTGGACAGGTATCCCGGGCTTTGTTCCGCGCGACCTTGAAGATATCCTATGGGAGCCAATGCCTGCCCATCAAATAGGTGAATTATCTGATTTCGAACTTCTCAGCGCTAATGTCACGACCCGTATGCCAGCAGGTTGGGGGGCTTACCGGCTCGTCAGTTGGGAAACGGGCAGCCAGATCGCCCTTGAGAAAAACCCGAATTTTGTGCTGAACGAGCAAGGCGTTCCGGCTTATGATCAGTTGATTTTCCAGGTCGAGCCAAGTTTGGACGCGGCATTCCAAAGACTGGAGACAGGGCAGTGTGATGTCCTTGACATGACCTATCATCTTGAAGCTCTGGATAAGAGCCAGTTGGAAGACTTGGCGGTTCAAAACACGCTGATCGCAGAAAATTGGGAACCTGTACAGCAGCTGGTGTTCGGGATCCAG
>WOZC01000050.1:16957-20093 GCA_011620465.1 Anaerolineaceae bacterium
TGGGCTTTACAGTCAGTGGACGAGTGACCGGCAAGATATCTTCGGTAGTCTGGAGACCAGAAAAGCAATCGCAGCCTGCCTGGATGCGAACAGCCTGGTAAGAGAATATCTGAGTGAGCACCTACCAGAAACCCTAATCCCAGCAGAAGAAAGCCTGTCTACAGTCAAGGTGAACCCTAATGACTTCCTGGAGGAAATTGGCTGGGTATACACAATTGGCGACCAGGGCAATTTTCGCATTGCGCAGAGCGTGCCAAATGTACTTGATGGGACCACTCTACATTTTAGTCTATTGACTGGACAAAGCCTGGTGGATCAACATATCGCTGAGAAGATAGTAGCTCGATTGGGGGAGTGCCGTATACCAGTTGCAACCCTTTCGATGCCGCTTGAGCAGCTATACCTTCCCGGTCCGGAAGGGCCGCTGTTTGGTCGTAACTTTGACCTTGCCCTCGTCTCCTGGCAGTCTGAGCATATCAACCAGTGCCAGTTGTATACCAGCGATCAGATACCTTCTTCTATAAATAATTGGGTTGGTACCAACCTGGCAGGTTTTGACAGCGCAGAATTTGATGAAGCCTGTTGGGGCATTTCTACCAGGTTGCCTGACGGGGAAGGGTTGGACGATGCCAGTTTGATGGCGGAGTACCTGCCGGCGATAGCATTAATGCCGCAGTATCGCTTGTGGATTTCTTCAGGTCGTGTTAGTCTGCCCGAATCTCCTTCCTTTATGGATTTGTGGAGATTCACTCCGGCGCAGTAAAAAAAATCGAAGGACAATGGGCAATAACCCTTCAACAGGAATATGCCTATATTACGGTCGGGCAAGGTTATAAATCGCCCCCGAAATAAAACTCCATTCTGGTAAGTTAGAAAAGTTTGATACAATTAGGTGACTTATTGTTATGGCCTCGAAAAAATACATAAAAGACTATGACCTAGTCGAAACTGAAGATGAAAAGGGTCGTGTAAAAAAGACCACAGTTTATAATGGCGATTATTTCCATCTGAACCTCGAAGAATCCCAAATTAAACAGTTTAAGTGGCAGTTCATCTTGTTTTTCGTAGCTGCTGCGGCACTGCACGTATGTGCGGGGCTGCTCAACAATCCTGGTTTGAACCAAATGTACACGGCAGTACCCTACAGCGCAGCATTCTTCCCGCTTTTTTCCCTTGCAGCCGGGATCCTTAGAATTCCGAACGAAAAAAGACCTTATCGCAACGAAGAAATGGGTTATTCGTACCAAAGGGTTGTTAACATGAGCCGTCTTTACTTGATTTTTATGGGTATTGGGATTGCGGGACTTTTTATTTACCTGGTTTTTGCATCCGAAGGCCGGGCTTTGGGGCGCGAAGCGATCTATTTTGGGTTGGTGCTGAGCGCTGCTCTGTTTGTATGGATCATTTTCCATAAAGCAAACAAAATAGTGATTGAAAAGGAGGAAACTCCGATAAATAGTGAATAAGTTAATGGGAAATTAGCGAAACCATCCTTTGTTGACACTATTTTCTAATTAATTTATAATGAAACAAATCTTAGAAGGAGAAATAGGAGAATAATGAGTAAATTTGCACGTAACCTTTCCATTTTGATTGTGCTCGTCATGTTTGGCGTAGCACTCGCCGCTTGCGGCACTCCGACAGAAGTTGTCGTAACAGAACCCCCTGTGGTAGAAGTTCCCACCGAGGAACCCACTGAAGAACCAACCGAAGTTGTTGAGACTGAGGTAGTTCCTGTATTTGAAGATCAGCCTTTCGCTGAGAATCTTCCCACCGCCCCCACAATCGACACTCCATTAGTGGTCGCTTACCAGGACTTCTCACAGAAGTTCAGCCCCTTCTTTGGTGACACTGCCTACGACATGGACGTTTCAGCTATGACCCAGATCAGCATTATGACCACCGACCGTGTTGGCGGTATCGTCTACAATGCTATCGAAGGTGAAACCCACAACTACAACGGCGTGGATTACCTCTACAAGGGCGCTGCGGATATCGCTGTTGATTACGATGAAGCTTCAGACACCACCAAGTACACTGCCCGCCTGCGCGTTGGAATGAAATTCTCCGATGGCGAACCTGTAACTGCTGATGATCTTATCTTCACCTACTACACCTATCTGGATCCATCCTATGTTGGTTCCACTTCCCTGGCTTCTTTCCCGATCGTCGGTTTGAAAGACTACCAGACTCAGACCACCAGCGAAGTCTACGACAAATACGATGCCCTCTTTGAAGAGATCTACGCCGCTGGTATGGATCATGAACATGCTGACACTGATGCATGGACCGCTGAACAACAAGCCTACGTTTGGGACGAATTGAAAGCTGCTGGGATGGCTGAAGCCCAGGGCATTGTTGCATATGTTGACACCAACTACCGTGATGGTTATGCGCTGGATTACCTCGGCAAAGAACCTACCGAAGTTGCTGAAAACGAAGGTTTGCAAGTTGCTCTCGGTATGCTCATGTGGGGCTTTGGTGAACTTGGTGAAGATGGTGTGTTGACCGTTCCGTCAGGCGCCACCTATGACCTTGTTGAAACATACCCAACCGTAGAAGATTACTACAATGAGATCATGTTCTCCTACGAGAACGATTATCGCGCTGCATTCCCCTACGAATCTGCTGCAGGTACTGATGTTGCTGCCAATGTTAAGACTGCTTACATCGGTCTCTTTGGTCCCCAGGATGAATCCATGGGCGAAGGTGGCGTTCCGAACATCACCGGTATCAAGAAAATTGATGATTACACCGTCGAAGTTACCACCACTGGTTACGAGGCTCCTGCTGTTTACACCATTCTTGGCCTCAACATTACCCCACTGCACTACTACGGTGATGTTGCCAAATACGATTACGAAAACAACATGTTCGGCTTTGACTTTGGCGATCTTTCCAAACAGGAAAGCCTGACCGCAACCCCGATGGGCGCTGGCGCCTACAAATTCATCGAATACAACAACCGTGTTGTATACTTTGAAGCCAACGAGAACTACTATCGCGGCTGCCCCAAGATTCGCGAAATTCAATTCCGCGAAACCCAATCCGCTGAAGTTGTTACCGCTTTGACCTCTGGTGTTGCTGACGCTGGTGAAATGAGCTATAACAAGACCCGCTTCCAGGAAGTTATGGA
>WOZC01000050.1:20193-26867 GCA_011620465.1 Anaerolineaceae bacterium
ACCTCCTGGGCTGCACCCCAGCCGACTGACGAAGGCTATCAGGTTGCATTCTCCGTGGATGTCGATGGCAATCCCCTCTACACCGCTGAAATGACTCAGGAAGAAAAGTACGCTGCCGCTGAACAGGCTGCCTTGGGCTTCTTCGAAGCCGCTGGCTTCACTGTTGCTGACGGTAAAGTCACTGCTGCTCCTGAGGGCGCGAAGCTTTCTTACGAAATCATCGTTCCTGGCGGCGGTACTGGTGACCATCCTGCTTTCGCAATCCTGACTGGTGCCCGCGATTCCCTGGCAAAGGTGGGTGTTGAACTCAAGATCAACGACCCCGCTGACGCCAACATCCTCTGGGATGCCCTCGATTCCGGCGAACAGGAACTCTGGACTGCAGCCTGGGGTTCAACTATTGACCCCGATATGTACCAGGTCTATCACAGTTCGAATATTCCTGGTGTGGAAGGCTCTACTGAGTCCAATCACTATCACATCCAGGACGAGGAACTCGACGGCTTCATTATGGAAGCTCGCATGAGCGACGACCAGGCTTTCCGCAAGGCCATTTACAAACAGGCTTTGGATCGCATCATTGACTGGGCTGTCGAAATCCCGACCTATCAGCGCAAGAACGTCATCATCTTCAGCACCGAACGTATAAATATCGAGACCTTGACTCCCGATATCACCACTTTCTGGGGTTGGATGAATGACCTTGAACTGGTTGAGATGAATTAATCCGTGAACTATAACGGGTAACGAAATGAATGAGCCCACCCAAATGGGTGGGCTCATTATGTTTATAACCACCGATGTTGTCCTTTACCCATCCTGGAAGATAAGGGAGTGTTTATGAGAAATTTTATTATAAGGAGAGTCATTTTAGGCCTCTTTATCACCTTTTTTGGGGCGATGCTTTCCTATACAGTAATTCGTAGTTTGCCCACTACATATGTTGAGTCGATTGCCCGACAGCGTGCGTCGAACCCGCTAAGCATGAAATCCTATCAGGAGTGGCTGGCGGATTTAAACAAGGTGTATGGTTTGGATAAGGGAATTATTCCTGGTTTCTTCGGTTGGTTGGGAAATGCTGTCAGGGGCGATTTTGGCGAATCCTGGCATTACGGTGTCCCGGTAACCGAAAAATTTGCTGATGTTATTTGGGTTTCAGTCATTCTTAACATTATTACAACGTTAGTCCAATTTTTTATTGCAATACCATTAGGTATCCTGGCGGCAAGGAAACAATACAGCCGTACAGATTACGCGATCACAATCTTCGCGCTGATGGGTATCTCTCTGCCTACCTTCTTCCTCGCAACTATACTTAAGTATGTCTTTGCGATCAAGTTGCAGTGGTTTGATCTGTATGGTCTCACAGGTCGCTTCCATACGACAATGACCTCCTTCCAGCAAGTTTTGGATATTGCTTATCACCTTGTGCTTCCGATTGTCACATTGATGATGCTTTCTGTTGGTTCTCTGATGCGCTATACACGTACCAACATGTTGGAAGTACTGAATTCTGACTATATCCGGACTGCCCGAGCGAAAGGTCTGCCCGAAAATGTCGTGATCAACAAACATGCTTTTCGAAATACACTCATTCCGTTGGTAACGTCGTTGAGCGGTATTTTGCCTGGAATGTTTACTGGTGCTATGATCACTGAAACGCTTTTTCAGATTCCTGGTATTGGCTATATCTCTTACCAGGCGATCATTCGCGGCGACATTCCGTTTGCTATGTTTTACATGGTATTTTTAATTTTGCTAACACAGGTCAGCATTTTATTATCTGATATCCTCTATGCGATAGTCGATCCCAGGATCAGGGTTAATTAGGAGGTGGAAGATGAGTGAATTAGAAGCAACAAATTTAACAAACGAACCCACCCCAAACCAAGCTCCCCAGAACCAGGAAATGGCATTGGACGATGCTCGTCGTGTCAAGACGCTCTCTCCTGGCATGCTTGTATTCAAACGGTTTATTCGCAACAGACTGGCAGTGATCGGTCTGGTGATCCTTATCGCCATGTTCCTGTTCTCTTTTTTGGGTCCTTTTATATCCCCTTATACTGAAACACAAGTATTCTATAGGAGCGATACCATCAGCAAGGACTATGCCGGTGCGATCTTCAATACTGAATTGCGATATTCAGTAAAAGAAGGCGAAAAGTTTGGCGGTGCAGAACAAGCACGATTTTTGCTTGCTCTTGGCAAGAATCAACCTCATTTCAAATCTGGTGAGAACACATACGCCTATATCGAAGAAGGCGAAAATTTTTACCGTATCGTACAACTTGATCTCTTTGCCGAGTCTTTGATAGGGAGGCTTAACCCTCTGCCTGGCAATACCATTCCTGCTGGATTTGAGGAAGTTTTCAAAAAAGCCAATGATGCTGGTAAAACATCATTTGTATTTGAAGGAACGACCTATATCCTTACTAAAGAAATGAAAGCGACACAAATCTCTACTCAACGAGATGTTGCGATCGCCAGCTATTCCATTTTTGATGCATACAATCCACAGGATGCAGCGTTAACCAACTCCTTTGACTTCCGTTTGTTGAGTGAATCTGCTGGAGTCAAGAATGTCAAGACCTTCACCTTTGGTGGGAGAATATACAAAATTAATGAACATGAAGGGCAAATCACCATTCTTGATGATAAGGGTGAGCCTTTTGCAGAAGTTTCGAATATCATCGTGAACCCACTCGATCAGAACGAATTTCTACCTGTAGATTTTAAAGCATTAGCCCGGGATGCGATCATCAACCGCGATACTAGTTTTGAATATGTCGACGCTAATGGTGTTACCACTGAGTACGATGTCAATCGTGTTAATACCAACTATTACATAAAACGAGAAACACCAACCATCCTGATCAATATATTCGAATTCCCGTCGGCTAAACATCTGCTGGGAACAGATAACAATGGTATGGATATGTTGACCCGTTTGATGTACGGTGGTCGGGTTTCATTAATGGTTGGTTTTATTGCTGTTTTCCTGGAGTTGATCATCGGCGTTGTCATTGGTGGAGTTTCAGGTTACTTTGGCGGCGGTGTTGATACGGCTTTGATGCGTTTTGTGGATTTGTTCAACAGTATTCCCACCATGCCTTTGATTTTGATCTTCGGTTCCGTTATGGACACTTTGGAAGTAACACCAATAAACCGTATGTTTATTTTGATGGCTATTTTAGGTTTCCTGGGATGGACATATATTGCCCGAGTTGTCCGTGGTCAGATCCTTAGTCTTCGAGAACAGGACTTCATGGTTGCAACAGAAGCAACGGGCATCAGGACCAGCCGGAAGATTTTCCGCCATCTTATCCCGAACGTCATGCCGATCCTCATTGTGACGGCGACCGCCAGCTTGGGTGGTTTGATCATCACCGAAGCAACCCTGGGCTTCCTTGGACTTGGTATTAAATATCCACTGGCATCCTGGGGCAGCATTATCAACATTTCTTCAGATGCCTTCATTATGGGAACCTATTGGTTCATGTGGATTCCGGCTGGCATGCTGATTTTGTTGACTGTGTTGGGCTTCAACTTTGTTGGCGATGGTCTGCGCGATGCATACGATCCAAAAATGAAACGTTAAGGTGAGATGATGACTGAAGGAAAAGACTTAACACAATTTGACACAACCGATCAGGAAGATAACCTCATTACAGAGAAGATCCATTTAACTGCCAGAGAATCTTCCCGCATCAGCCGCGAGAATCGCCGAATTACCGATGCGATCGAGAAACAGCGCAAGCGCAAAAATGTGCCTGAAAGTGAATTTTTGACGACAATGAAAGACCCAAACAACGTGGTCGAGTTCGACAATATCCATACCTATTTCTTTACCGATATTGGTACGGTCAAAGCTGTCGATGGCGTCACTTTTGACGTACCCATTGGTTCAACCGTGGGTGTCGTTGGCGAATCTGGCTGCGGAAAATCAGTGACAGCACTGTCACTCATGCAATTGGTACAGCGACCTCAGGGGCAGATCGTCCAGGGGACCGTCCGACTGAACACTGGAGATAAAGTTTACGACATTGCCAAAACCCCGGTATCGGAAATGGAAAAAATCCGTGGCAACGAAGTTTCAATGATTTTCCAGGAGCCGATGACAAGTCTAAATCCTGTTTTCACGGCTGGTTTCCAGGTTGATGAAGTGATTCAACTTCATAATCCTGAAATGACGTCTGAGGAAGTTAAAAAACGTACACTTGAAATGATCGACCTGGTTGGAATCGCAAACGCTGAAGGCGTTTACGAGATGTATCCTCATCAATTATCTGGTGGTATGCGCCAGCGTATCATGATCGCCATGGCTTTAGCATGCAACCCGCGCCTGATCATTGCCGATGAGCCGACCACTGCCCTGGATGTGACCATCCAGGCGCAGATCCTCGATCTACTTCGCAACTTGAAAGAAAAGATCAACTCCAGCATTATGCTCATCACCCACGACCTGGGTGTTATCGCAGAAATGGCGGATTTTGTCGTCGTCATGTATGCCGGTCGAATCATTGAAAAAGGAACAGCAAACGAAGTCTTTAACAATCCGATGCATCCTTACACTGTCGGTCTGATGGCTTCAAAGCCGATCATTAACAAGGAAGTCGATAAGTTGTATAGCATTCCTGGTACGGTTCCGAACCCAATCAATATGCCAAACTATTGCTATTTTAAAGATCGCTGTAATCGGCGAATGCCGATTTGCGATGGACCTTATCCTCCTGAATATTTCCTCTCGCCAACCCATTTGGCGGTATGTTATCTCTATGAAGATGAGGAGGTAAAAGCGAATTATGGCAAATAATAACAATGGTACCAAGCAAAAAAACGGCAACGATCGCAATGTAATCGAGGTAAAGAATTTAAAACAATACTTCCCGATCAAAGCAGGTCTGATGCAGAAAGTTGTTGGGTATGTGAAAGCTGTTGACGACATTAGTTTCCACATTGAACGCGGAAAGACCATGGGTTTGGTTGGTGAGTCGGGTAGCGGAAAGACGACGGTAGGTAAGACTATGCTGAGGCTTAATGAAGCAACCAGCGGAAAAGTCTTATTTAATGGTATCGATGTTTTTGCACTGAACCGTGCTGAACTTCGTGCAGTTCGTCCCAAGATACAAATGATCTTCCAGGATCCATACTCAAGCCTTTCTCCTCGATTGCCCATTAGCGAGATCATTGGCGAAGCAGTGCGTGAACACAATATTGTGCCGCCCTCTGAATTTGAGGATCATTTGGATAAAGTAATGCTGCAATGCGGTCTTCAGCCGTATCATAAAGATCGCTATCCGCATGAATTTTCTGGCGGTCAACGACAACGTATCTGTATTGCACGCTCCTTAGCCTTGAATCCTGATTTTGTGGTTTGCGATGAACCTGTTTCGGCATTGGATGTTTCTATCCAGGCGCAAATCATCAACTTGCTGGAAGAACTCCAGGTTAATGAAGGCATTGCTTACCTCTTTATTTCACACGACCTTTCGGTTGTGCAGCATATCTCTGATTACGTGGGCGTGATGTATTTGGGCGACCTGGTTGAATACGGTGAAAAGAAAAGCCTGTTTTCCAATCCACTTCATCCATATACCCAGGCTTTGTTGAGCGCGGTGCCGGTTCCGGATCCGAATTACAAGATGAATCGAATTATCTTGGAAGGCAGCATCCCCTCACCCGCCAATCCGCCTAAGGGCTGCAAATTCCACACTCGTTGTCCGTATGTCATGGAAATCTGTAAAACTGTGGTTCCACAAACACGTGAAATTGAACCCGGACATATGGTAGTATGTCATCTATATAATGAGCAAGGAACTTTAGTCGATGAAGGATCAGAAAAAGCGATATGACGATGACGATGGCAAGACGATTGTCAACATGGATGTTGATGGAGCGCCCTGGCATGATCGAAACGTCAAATTTGCAGAAAGGCAGGCTCGGGAGTCAGACCGCAAGCAGAAAGTAGAGATGTATGGCGAGCGAATGACGAATTCGGAAGCCAGGCATTACACTTTCTATGCTTTGCTGGCTGGGTTGGCACTCACAGCAGCACTGGCAGTGGTCTGGATCGTGTTAGTTCTGTTTATGACCCAAGTCTGGTTTAAGTAGATAACAGAACCGCCTCGCCTGAGGCGGTTCTGAATTACCTGAATAATGAAAAATACGCTGCTCTCATTAGACAACTTCGGAATGTTAACAACCTACCGCTTTCTCAGTTACAATTGAAACCCTATGAAAAACATACTTAAGAAAACATTACTGATTTTATTATTAATTGCTCTGCTTTCGGCATGTGCTGTAACTCCAAGTGAACCAGCCGCTATTCCTGCACCACAAGAAACCCTACCAGCTGAAGGGCAGCAGGGTTATCGTGCCAGTGCTATAAAGAACAGCGAATTGATCTTCACCGTTAAGGCGAATGAAGTCTTTGATGGAAAAACTGCATTTTTAAAGGCACTTGAAGAAGATAAGCAGCAATTCAGCATCAACGGCATCTCTTATCATTTTGAACCACTTGGACAGCATTCTTATCGCCTTTTCCGATTAACACCGGTGGCAGAATCACTTCTTGGAAGAATTGAACCTGTTGACGGCGGGCTGCTTTCCAATGAATTGATCACTGCAATTGAAACTGCTCTGGCGGATAAAGCATTGACTTTCGAGCATCAAGG
>WOZC01000050.1:26967-42752 GCA_011620465.1 Anaerolineaceae bacterium
GAACCTGTTTGCAGAGCTCTCCAATTTTTATGTAATCCCGAAAGGCACCAATAATGCCATCCCGCTGGCATTTAAGAATCTGGTGCGTGATGCGATCGAAAATGAGAAGACAGGGTTCACCTTTACTGATTCATCAGGAATGGAAACTCAGTACCAAGTAGAAAAGCTCGAAAATTCCTGGTCGATTGAACCTGCAAAATAAAGCAATTCGATTCAAGTTGCAAAAAAGAATGGAGATGTGGAAGTGACCTTCCACATTTTTTTCAGTAGGTTTCAGGAAATCTTTTTGTCTCAAAATTGCCAGCAAATTTTGAATTTATGATGTAAAATACAGCGCTGTGGCTTGATTTGGCATGCGATAGAAACTATGCTAAAATATTTGCTACGCTTTGGGGCATGGTGCAATGGCAGCACACCGGACTTTGAATCCGTGGATCTTGGTTCGACTCCAAGTGCCCCGGCTGAATTATTGTGGATACAGACTCAGACGATTCACACCTATCTGTTTACAAGATGAGAAAGAAGTACCATCTTGTGTTTCTATGTGTTAACTTTCGGAGCAATCAATGACAATCGCATCAGTTGTACTCGCCGCCGGCATGGGTACGCGTATGAAGTCGCACACACCTAAGATGTTGCATAAACTTCTGGGGAAGCCGCTCATTATGCATTCACTCTCCAGTGTAATTGACATCAGTACGCTTCCTCCGGTTATCGTTGTTGGGCACGGCAGTGAAGAAGTTACCAAGGTTGTGAGCGAAACCTATGGTGAGCGTGTGCAATTCGCTCTCCAGGCAGAACAACTGGGCACCGGGCATGCAGTGATGAGCGCAGAACCACTTCTGGCAGGAAAATCCGAGTTGGTATTGGTGACCCTGGCAGATATGCCAATGCTGCGGGGAGAAACAATTGCATCCATTTTACAATTCCACCAGGAATCCGAAAATACCCTGACCATGACCAGCGTTGTTGGCGATGTACTGCGGGGTTTCGGGCGGGTGATCAGGGATGAAAACGGACAAGTAAAAGCAATCGTTGAAGAAGCGCTCGCGACTCCTGAACAGTTGAAAGTACGCGAATACAACATCTCCGTTTACTGCTTTGAGGCAGACTGGCTTTGGGAAAACCTAAAAAAAATCAAAACATCACCAAAAGGTGAATACTACCTGACTGACCTGGTTGAAATGGCAGTGGTGCAAGGCAAAAAGTTGGACGCTTACATTCTGCAAGATCCCACAGAAGGGTTGGGAATCAACAACCGTGTGGACCTGGCGGATTGCGAGTTTGCTTTGCGCAAGCAGGTAATTCAACAATGGATGCTGGATGGTGTCACTTTTTTGGATCCAGAAAGCTGCACGGTTGAGAGCGATGTGGTCATAGGGCAGGATACTGTCATTTTGCCCAATACTCACCTGCGCGGCAATACCCGGATCGGTGAAAATTGCCAGATCGGGCCGGATACAACCCTAAACGACACAACCGTCGGCAATGACTGTATGGTCACATACAGTGTCGCGGATAAAGCAAGTTTGGGAAACCATGTCAGCATGGGTCCTTTCTGTCATTTGCGCAAAGGCGCCGTACTGATGGATGGCGTCCACCTGGGTAATTTTGGCGAAGTGAAAGACTCTGTGCTGGAAGACGGCGTCAAGATGGGTCATTTTTCCTATATAGGAAATGCCAAAATCGGAAAGAACGTGAATATTGGGGCGGGAACGATCACCTGCAACTTTGATGGCAAGGTGAAACACCCGACTGAAATCGGAGAAAACACATTTATTGGCAGCGACACAATGCTGGTCGCGCCGTTAAAGATTGGCAAAAATGCCAAAACAGGGGCGGGTGCGGTGGTGACCAAAGATGTACCTGATGACACGCTTGTGTATGGTGTGCCAGCCCATCCCAAAGAAAGAAAGGAATAACGTGACGGAACCTATTTTGCTTGGAGCCTTATGGGTGCTATTTTTTATTTTCACCCTGGTCTCCTCAGCGGCTAAATCATCATTCAGCCATGTTCGTTTGCCATGGTTGCTCAGCTTGCGCATCGAGAATCCGAACAAGGTCGACAAAACTATTGCTTTGATCGAGAAAGAAGGCTTGCGGACAGCTTTACGGTTGGGACTTGTAGTTGCTCATTACATGCTGGCTGGTGTAAGTGTCTTGTTACTATACCGTGTGGCTAATATTGAAAACACCTGGTTGATCCTCTTGATTTTGCTGCTGGTATTAGTGATCGTCACGGCTATCGAATTTCTAATCGAACGGAATGTTTTGGCTTCATCAGAGGTAGCTGCCCTAACCTGGACAGGGACAGCCAGTGTGATCAACGCCCTGGTAGCGCCAATCACCAAATTGATGACAGAGATTTTGGGCGAGTACGCTGAAAAAGTGACTCTTTCTGTGACAGACGAGAGCCTGCGCGATTGGGTGGAGCAGGAACAACCTGAGAGCACGCTGGACCATGGCGAACGCGAAATGATTTACTCGATCTTTCATTTCAGCGAAACCATGACCAAAGAGATCATGGTACCTCGCATGGACGTTTTAGCTTTGGATGTGAACACCACTATCCGGGAAGCCAGACAGGAGTTTATTAATGCCGGGCATTCCCGTGTGCCTGTTTATGATGACACAATCGACAATGTGATTGGTCTGCTTTATGCAAAAGATCTTTTGGCTGTCGTTGATGGTGACGATTCCATCGCAAACCAACGAAACCTGATCCGACCAGCGTATTTTGTGCCGGAGGCCAAAAAAGTAGACGAACTGCTCTCTGAAATGCAATCCCGCGGTGTGCATATGGCTCTTGTGGTGGATGAGTACGGCGGTGTAGCAGGTGTTGTGACCCTGGAAGACATCGTGGAAGAGATTGTGGGTGAAATTCGCGATGAATATGATCAGGGCGAGGTCAGCTTGTATGAAGAACTGCCTGAAGGCGGTTATCTGATCCAGGGGCGTGCTACCATTGACGAGTTTAATGAGATCACAGGATTGAACCTCTCGGATGAGTATGCTGATACGCTTGGCGGTTACATCTATGGACAGCTTGGTCGTGTACCTCAACCCGGTGAAGTTGTCAGAAATGAAAACTTTGACTTTACTGTCGAAGAAGTAGTCGCACGACGAATCTTAAAGGTCAGGGTCCAGCGAGTCCCTGCCAAAGAGGATACCAATGAGGAGGTCGCCCATGAACGGGTTGACAATTGAACTCAAGCAGGCACTGATTGACCAGGCTCGCCTGTATCAAAAGCGGGCATACAACCCCTATTCACATTATGCAGTCGGTGCAGCAGTTTTGGCGGAGGATGGTCAGGTTTACGGCGGCACCAATATCGAGAATTCGGCTTACCCTTCCGGGTTGTGTGCCGAACGCGTGGCGATTTTCAGGGCAGTTTCCGAAGGAAACCGCAAAATCAAGGCGATCGCAATTGTTACCTGTAATGGCGGCTCCCCTTGTGGAGCCTGCCGGCAAGTGATGCGTGAATTTGCTGCTGCGGATATGCCGGTGATTTTGGCAAATGATGAAGGGGATATCATTTTTGAGAGTACCATGGATGGAATTTTGCCGCGATCTTTTGGTCCGGAAGATTTGGAGATTTAGAGCAGGCTCTGATGGCAACCGAAGAAGCCAGATCATATCGCGCACAAGGTTTGGTGATCCGCCACCGTGAATTCGGAGAGGCGGATCGTATTTTAACGCTGTATACACTCGAAAAAGGCAAGCTTCAGGCAATTGCCAAAGGGGTAAGAAAGCTAAAAAGCCGCAAAGCCGGTCACCTTGAACCTTTTACCCAGGTTTCCCTTCAATTAGCAAAAGGACGCAACTTCGAAGTGATCACCCAAGCAGAGACAATACGCAATTTTGACGCTATTCGCAAAGATCTGAAGCTGACCGCCCAGGCAGCCTACGTGTTGGAACTGCTGGACCGTTTTACCTACGAAGAGGGTGAAAACAGACCGCTGTATAACCTGGTAGTCGAGACACTCGCGCGCCTGGATGATGGGATATCACCCGGGTTGGTTGTGCATTATTATGAAGTGCACTTGATGGATATTTTGGGCTTCAAACCGCAATTGCAGGAGTGCGTGGTGTGTGGGGCTGCCATCCAGCCGGAAGATCAATATTTTTCAGCGAAACTTGGCGGCGTGGTGTGCCCAAATTCGTTGTCGGGAGATCCCTCCGCCTGGTCTGTGAGCATGAATGCCTTGCGGTATATGCGCTTCTTCCAGCGCTCACCCTGGCCGCAAGTGAAAAACCGTACCATTCCGGAGGAAGTCGACCGGGAGTTGAGCAAGTTGATCGAGAAGTACCTCACTTATCTGCTTGAGTACAGTCTCAAAACGCCAGGCTTCCTCGATTCGATTTCGTAGCTTTTGACGAAAGTAGGGAAGGGTCTGGCCTTTTTCCGCCAAAAAATTATCGACTATAGTCGATAAAAAAGGAAAATCCACAAATTTCATCGATTAAGATCGAATCAATCGGTCTATCATGCTGAGCGAAGCGGCACATATTGTACTTCGTGAGGAACTTTACGGAATACAATCGGAGATCCTTCGCAACCGAAGCTCAGGATGACAAAAGATGCTGTTGTATAATCAAGCAGATAATTAATGAGGTGTCTTATGAGCCAGGGATTAGATTTTCAGTCAATTATTTTCAATTTACAAACCTACTGGGCGAGCCAGGGTTGCATGATCTGGCAGCCGTATTATTCACAATTAGGAGCGGGTACGATGAATCCGGCTACCTTTCTGCGTGTACTCGGACCAGAACCCTGGCGTGTAGCTTACGTGGAACCTTCCGTGCGCCCCGATGATGGGCGGTATGGCGTCAACCCCAATCGACTTCAACAGCACCACCAATTCCAGGTGATCCTGAAACCAGATCCGGGAACCCCCCAGGAGTTGTATCTTAAGTCTTTGCTCGCCTTAGGGATTGACCCCCAGGAGCATGACATTCGTTTCGTCGAAGACAACTGGGAATCCCCTGCCCTATCAGCCTGGGGCTTGGGTTGGGAAGTCTGGTTGGATGGACAGGAAATTACACAGTTCACGTATTTTCAGCAAGCTGGTGGTATGACACTGGATGTGCCCGCGGTTGAACTGACTTATGGGTTGGAACGTATTGCCATGACCTTGCAGGGTGTCAATCACTTCAAGGATATCCGTTGGAACGACCAGCGGCTTTATGGAGATGTTTACCAGGTTGCTGAACGCGAACATTCCACCTACTATTATGAAATCGCTGATGTCCCCAGGTTGCGTGAGATGTTCAATCTCTTTACCCAGGAAGCCGAAAACGCACTCGCAAGAGGGCTGGTTTTGCCGGCGTATGACAACGTGATCAAGTGTTCCCACACTTTTAACGTCTTGGATGCAAGAGGGGCAGTCGGTTTCACAGAACGGCAGGCACTTTTTGGCAAAATGCGGGAGCTTTCACGCAGGGTGGCTGAAGCGTACTATGCCCAGCGAGAAGCGCTGGGTTTCCCCTGGCTGAAGCAAGTCGAAGCGGAGCAACCCGAGGTTGCAAACCAACCGCAGGCTGAACTTACGGGAACGGCGGATTTACTTTTTGAAATAGGAACAGAAGAATTGCCTGCTTCCGAGTTGGACCGGGCACTTGAACAATTGCAGGTTGGTTTTGAAACCTGGCTGGCAGAAGTGCGCCTGGCTTATGATCAGCTCCAGGTAAAAGGCACACCCCGCAGGTTAACTGTTATGGTCAAGAATCTGCAAACCCGGCAAGCGGAACGAATCGTGGAGCTGAAAGGTCCTCCAGCCGACCGTGCTTTTGACAGCGAAGGAAAGGCGACAAAAGTCGCGGAAGGGTTTGTACGCAGTAAAGGTTTGGAACTTGACCAACTGGCTGTCAAAACCTTCGAAAATGGACGCTACGTCGTGGCAGAGATTTCCGAAGCAGGACGAACAAGCATGGAACTGCTCACAGGGAAGCTGCCTGAGATGATCAGTAACCTGCGTTTTACAAAATCCATGCGCTGGAATCAAAGCGGAGCGAGTTTTTCTCGCCCAGTGCGCTGGCTGGTTGCTCTTTTTGGCAACCAGGTTGTGCCCTTTGAATTTGCAGGGCTCCAGTCTGGCAGAACAACCTGGGGCTTGCGCTTCTCTGCCCAACCTAATGCAACTGTAGATTCGCTGGATGGGTATAAGACATACCTGGATGAACAAGGGATCATCCTTGACCCGGTCGAGCGCAGGCAGAACATCTGGCAGCAAGCACTCAGACTGGCAGGCAGCGTCAATGGCAAACTCGCGGATGACCAGGATCTTCTGGCTGAGATCGGCAACCTGGTGGAA
Organism: Anaerolineaceae bacterium; assembly: GCA_011620465.1. GTDB lineage: Bacteria > Chloroflexota > Anaerolineae > Anaerolineales > Anaerolineaceae > Mesolinea. Next base: position 33,283 of record WOZC01000050.1, read on the forward strand.
CAACCAACTGCATTGTTAGGTTCCTTTGATCGTCGGTACCTCGAAAACCTGCCCCCGGAAGTTCTGATCGGTGTGATGAAGAAGCATCAACGCTATATCCCTGTTTTGGACCCGCAGGGAAAATTGACCAATCACTTTATCGTGGTTCGAAACGGTGACAATCAACATTCTGAGATTGTGTTGAACGGCAATTTGCAGGTGATCCTGGCGCGCTTTGCAGACGCAGAATTTTTTGTAAAAGAGGACAAGAAAAAGAAGCTGGAAGAATTTGTGCCCAAGTTGGCACAACTCATCTTCCAAAAACAATTGGGTTCGATGCTGGATAAGACTGAACGAATCAAACAACTAAGCCTGATTTTGGCAGAAAAACTGGGTTTGGATGAGTCTGAGAAAGCAACCACAGCGCGAATCGCTCAATTGTGCAAGGCGGATTTAGCTTCTGAAATGGTGGTCGAGATGACCAGCTTGCAGGGCGTGATGGGTAAGTATTATGCCCGCCATTCCGGAGAGAGCGAAGCCGTTTCCGAGGGCGTGTTTGAATACTACTTACCAAGATCTGCTGATGACCCGCTGCCATCCAGCCGAGCCGCGACTGTTGTCGGACTGGCAGACCGGCTGGATTCGATCGCAGGGTTGTTTGCTGTGGGATTGACCCCAACAGGAAATAAAGACCCGTTTGCGCTGCGTCGGACAGCAATTGGTCTGGTTAGTCTTCTATTGGGTAAAGACCTTGATTTTGACACTCGTTGGGCTTTGAAGCAGGCGGGTTCTTTCTTGAGTGTCCCCTTCACGAAAGAGGTGGAAGACCAGGCAGCTGCTTTTATCACCGGGCGTTTGCACACCATTTTGCTCGAGAAGAATATGGCTCATGATGTGGTCGATGCGGTTGAGGTTGTTCACGGGGAAAACCCAGCGCTGGCAGACCGCGCGGTTGAGGTGTTGACCCGATGGGTTGAGAAGAGTGACTGGAACAATATTTTGCCGGCTTTTAGCCGCTGCGTGCGCATTACCCGAGACCTGGAACAAGAATTTGTGGTTGAGCCTTCAATCTTGGTTGAAGAAGAGGAGATCCGACTCTTCCAGGCGGTTAATGCGGCTGAAGCAAGCCTCAAGCAATCAGCCAGTTTTGAGAATGCATTAGTTCAGATGGAAGGATTGGTGGAGCCAATCAATGCCTTCTTTGAAAAGGTCTTGGTAATGGTGGAAGACCAGGATCTGCGTGGATCCAGGTTAGGTATTTTGCAGAGGATTGCTGGTCTGATGAAACCTTACGCGGATTTTTCGAAGTTGGAAGGTTTTTAACAACGATCAATCCAAATGTTCAGATTTTCCAGAACGAAGTTTGAAAAGACAAAAGAACGGTGGGAGTAAGCTCTCACCGTTCTTTTTTAGTGTTTATATAATTACTCATATGAATTTTCTGCTACTCAAGTCAGAGCGAAATGCGAGACCTGATCGCAAATTGAAGCTTATATCGAACCCATAGTCAAAAGGCGGCGGATGCGTTCAAGATTCAGTTTGAGGGTATTACCCAGGTAAACCCCAGCTAATTTTTCACGCACGCTTTCATCCTTGCTGACATAACGCCCAAAATAGGCAAACTTAGGTTTTCCGCGGACGCTGGTCAATTGTTTTGCAAAGCTATTCAACAAAAACGCGGTCGGTTCTGAATTGACTGCCAGGCAAATCAGTTTAGGTCGGGCGATTTTGGAATAGTCGATAAGATCGTCAATGGACAGGTCCGGTCCCAGATATTCAACATGATAATTGCTTTGGCGCAGCAGGACTGAAAGCATCATCGCGTCCATCTCGTCCATCTCTTCTGGACCGCAGCCAACCAAAATCAGGGCACCTTCTTTGATGGTCGGCAAACCCTGCATGATGCCTGCGAGGCGACCCTTGAGTACCTGGGAAGCCATGTGGCGGGTGGCGATTGGAATGTCGCCTACATACCAGGACTCTTCCAGTAACTCGAGGCAGGGTTGTACCACCTCCTGAAAGATGGTGAGAAGATCGAAGTAGATCTGGCATTCCTCGAAAATCAGGGCTGCCTGTTCTTCATTGTGGGCAACCAGCGCGCCAAACATCATTTCGGCATAATGCCGGGCGGGGCGGGGTGGTTGTTTTCGCGGTTTAGCCGGGCTGAAGGTTTGGATGCTCTCTGGCCAGGTGCCTTTCTCACGGAACTGATTAAATTGCTGTACCACCTGGCTGATGCTGATTCCTGAATCAACCCTGCGTTGCACCCAAAGCAGCAATTGGATGTCTTGTTCTGAATAAAGACGATAACCGTTAGGCAACCGCATCGGTTCAAGCAGATTATAGCGGCGTTCCCAGGCACGCAAGGTCACAGGTTTGATACCTGTGCGGTGTTGAACGGCTTTGATCGTAAATTCTGGGTCGGTCGGGTAGCTGTCGATTTGGCTCATGGTGTGCTCCTTAGCTCCACAGAGGCATTAAAAATATCCTGAAGAAATTTTACCCGCTCTTCGGGAGTCATAAAGCGGGGTTTTGCGGTATCTTCCAAGGTAATGGTGAGCAGTTGCGTGCTAATGTGCCTCCCCTGGTAGAAGAAGTGCTTTTGAATAAAACTATCGTACGTAATAAAGTAGCCGGGTTGATCAAAGAACAAATTACCCAGGCCGTATTGAATGAGCGCATCTGAATAAAACTCGAGTGCTTTCCCGACGTGAGATTGACTCCCGTTGACGATCACTGCGCCAGCTTCGGCTAAAGGACGAAAATCGCGGATAGCTTTGCTGGTGGCAGTATAGAGATATTCCTCCTCAAATTGAAGGGTCACGATTGGGAGATAACCTTCCTGTTTCAACGCTGCAATGGTTTGCTTGATCCATTCCCAATCTTCACAAGGGGCAGCGCCGCTGCTGTCCTCGGTCGCCCAAGCCATGTAGGGTCCATAAGAGTTACAGCCCACAAAAGCGAGCTTGTTACCATTATGCTCAATTTTTAGAGGAGTTTTGGCATTTGTGATGTTGGTTCCACCGGCATACCATTGCATGTCATTTTTGCGATACAGATCGAGGGTATAGGGGACAGAATCGACTTTATAAATCGCACGTACATCGTTGTTGTGATTGCCGGTCAGTTCAACGATATCGGTGCCGAGGTCAACAAGCAGATCGAGGTATTCCGGAGCGCTGCAAAAAATAAAACCCTCGTAGTCGGGGTCCGGGAAGGGGCAGTCGGCAAAGAATGAAACCTCATTGCTGATATGGGTCAGGTCTGCTGAGCGCATGACATTGCGGATGTTGGTGCCTGGGTAGAGCACATCTTCGGTAGACATGACGAATGCCGTGTCGCGTGCCATTGCGGTTACACCGGTCATGATCAGGCTGGTCAGTTGGTCTGGATGGAAATTGCTTTCGGGCAGTAATGAGCTGAACACTTCAGGCTCGATTTCACGGTCTGTAGTCACCAGGCGCACTCCAATGGGAAGAGAGAGCGCGTATTCCGATGGATCAAAATCGTCATCGAGCGGGCTGATGCCGTTAACGGAAATCACTTTAAATTCTGGTATCAATTCTTCAAAGGGTACGATCATCCACAAATCATCAGGAAAAACCGAAAACTCGGTAGAGGTTGAGGGCGTGAGGGCGACACGATTTGGGTTTTTGGGGTCGATCAGACGCTGCAGTAGAGTAATCGGTTCTTTTGCGTAAATTTCCTTGAAAGGCGCCTGTTCCTCATGACTATTTCCGGTTAGGTAGGAAGCAAGGTCTTTGAGGAGAATGTCATCCTGGACGGTAAAAAAAGGCGAAACCAAGGCGTACACCTGGTAACTGATTGATTCATAGGTTTGCTTATCAGAAGCAACCTCGACAATGACATCTGATTCTTCAGGGTCGTCAGACAGGACTACACCCAGAGGTGTTGGCATGCCGGCAAACAAATCAGCTGGCAACTCTGCACTCAGGTTTAACTTTAGCGGACCAGGGGTTGGGCTGGGTGTGGGAGTTGGCAAATTGGTTGCCGTAGGTGGAGGCGTAGTCGGTGAGGCTGTAACAGTACTTGCGGCTTGGATAGGGGCAAGGGTCTGGCAAGCCGAGAGTGAAAGGCTCAGAGTGAGAAAGAGAAGAACGGTTTTTCTGTTGAGTGCGGTGAGGTGTTTGATTTTGATCATTTATTTATTATTCTCTCATTGAAAAAAACTGGGAGTCTCGAAAATTTGTTGGTAGCGCTGGGGTTGATGCAATTGTTATATACCTTTGTATAATGTTTATTATAGCTTCTACCTTCGACAATGGCAATGCACTCAGGCAGGAAAAAAGCGTAAATATTGTAAACAATTTGTAAAATTACGTAAAAACTTAGAGTGCTGTTTAGCTAAGGGTTCATTCCGTCAGGCGGTTGAGTCCCATATTGACTGAAGAGGTCTTCCCATTGTTTGACTTCTTCTGGGGAGAGGCTGCGCTCAGCGGGATCAGATTGAGGTTCTTGTTCGTAAAACCTTTGGAGCAGTTGAGAAAATTCCTGGCTGGTCAGGACAGTTGTGTGATAAGCACGGGCAGATGCCTGGACAGTCCGATCAGAACTGACCAGGGTGTGGTTTTGGCTGGCTCCGCCCAATTGGCGGATGTAGCGGGCGATGGCGGCATCCGCGGTTTGATCTGCCGGGACAAAAACCGCATTGATGAGACCAAGATTGCGCTGCCCGGCTTGCCCAGCAGCAGCCCGGTCGAAAAATACCATAGCGCGCGATTTTTTGGCGCGCAGAAAGGGAGTCAGCAAATCGACCAAGGCTTGTTCGTCGTCAAGGTCGCTCAAAGTCAATCCGCGAATATTTGGGATCAGGTTATGACCGTCGATGATGTATTGCATGCAATTATTGTAACCCAGGAGCCGTTTTATATGACGCGCCATAACTTCCAGCGAGATTATAATTAGCAGGAAGATGGAAAACTTGGCCCAGAATGAAGAATTTCAACAAGTAACCCCGGTACTTCCCGGGATAACCGTTTTTGCTCCCAAACGCAAGCCTGAAGAGGAGCAAAAAGCCCAAGGGTATACCTGCCCTCAATGCGGTGGACACCTGGCATACAACCTGGTTACTTCAGGTTTGGCATGCCAGTTTTGTGGCTACCAGGCGACCGTGCGAGCGCGCACAATCGGACCAGTGGCTGAGAAACATGAATTTACAACAGATACGATGGCGCTTGTGGATTTTGGCGCCAGCCTCTTTACCAATAGATTTGATTTGTGGAGGAGTTATCATATTTTTCCTGGCGATTTTGGCGTTGTTACCGCTTTTACGGGCGTAACATTGGAACAATAAAGAAAACAAAACCATCCAAGATTTCAGGCAGGTTGACTGAAGATGATCTTGTTCTTAATTGCCATTTTTATTTATCTGGTCGGTTTTGCTGGCGTACTTCTCGAAGGTGCCGGTGAATTTTGGCTGTGGTTCCTGGCTTTAGGGGTGGTGCTTGATTTGACATTAATATTGCTGGCTTATCTGGATTCAGCCCGGATGAGGTTTGTCAAGGAGAGCAGACTTGTAGGAAAAATCAGTCACATTCTTGCCCTCCTTCTTACTGGACTGGCTGCCTATTTTCGCTTGAAGGCGGAAATTGTGTGGTTTTCTCTCATATTGGGAATAATTCTGATATTATGGACATATTCCATTTTTGAACTAAACAAAACCTGGCGGAGGAAGAACAGAAATGAATAACGTATACCCATCATCACATCCCTTAGTTGGCGCTAAGCTGAGTCTTTTACGTAATGTAAAGACTGATTCAAAGAAATTTCGCGAGTTGATTCGCGAGATTGCCGCTATGCTTGCATACGAGGCAACCATGGACCTGGCAGTGGGACAAATTGATATTCAAACTCCGCTGATGATGACGAAAGGCATCACGGTTTTAGAACGCATTGGTCTTGTGCCAATTTTACGATCGGGATTGGGGATGGTGGAAGGCTTCTGGGAGCTGATGCCCGGTGCAGAGGTCTGGCATATTGGGCTTTACCGCGACGAGAAGACGCTCAAACCGGTCTCATACTATAACAGACTCCCGATAGAACCTACAGTCTCGGTCTGCCTGGTGCTTGATCCGATGCTGGCGACTGGCGGATCGGCTGTGGCAACCGTGGATATTCTAAAGAGGTGGGGCGTGACCAAGATCAAGTTTGTCGGTATCCTGGCTGCACCGGAAGGGATTGAACGCCTGCACAGCGCCCACCCCGATGTTTCTATCCATCTCGCTGCGATCGATGAATGCTTGAATGAACACGGTTATATTTTGCCTGGTTTGGGAGACGCTGGAGACAGGCAGTTCGGGACATAGATCCCCTCAAAGGTACTCGTTACAACAAAGTACTATTACCGGCAATACTATCGCTAATCTTTCGAGCGACTTTGCCCATGGGGTAATCAGCCAGATCGGGGGGTGAGACCCAGCAGTAATTCTCTGGGACCTCAGGCAGTTGACCAGGGAGCAGCTTAGCGTGCCAGGCATGGACTGTGATCTTGAAATGCGTGTAGGCGTGTTTGAAGACGCCTATCTTCCCGTCAGGCGAGATTTCCAGTCTGGTCTTTTCGAGAACTTCTCTTACCAGGCAATCCTCCAGGCTGTTATCTTTCTGTTCACACTTGCCTCCGGGGAATTCCCACAAGCCAGCCAACACACCGCTTGATCCTCTTTTGCAAAGCAGAATTTTCCCATGCGATTGGATGACGGCTACGCAGACTTGATAATGTGGAACCGGGGCTTTCTTGATTCGGACCGGTAACTCGTTTTGAATACTACTTTGAAACCCCAGGCAATGCTCCATCACCGGGCAAGCCTTGCAGAGTGGTTGGCGAGAAAGGCAAACATTCGCGCCCAAGTCCATGAGCGCCTGGTTAAAGTCGCCAGGACGATCAGGGGGCAAAACGGTTTGGGCGTGGTCCCCGACAACCTTTTCAAAACGGACTGAGCCATACGGTTCTATAAGAGCAAGAACGCGGGCGTAGATGCGCTTGATATTGCCATCCACGGCAGCAACGGGCTCGCCAAACGCGATGGACGCGATCGCTGCAGCGGTATAGCCTCCGATCCCGGGCAAGCGTTCCAACTCGGTGACGATTGAAGGGATTTGTCCAGCATGCATCAATAGCATTTGCTGGGCAGCTTTATGTAAGTTGCCTGCCCGGCTGTAATATCCAAGACCTTCCCATAACCTGAGAACTTCTTCCTGGCTGGCTGCTGCCAAAACTTCAAGGCTTGGAAAGCGGGTTATAAAACGTTCAAAGTAAGGTAAAACGGTTTCGACCCTGGTTTGCTGAAGCATGATTTCGGATACCCAAACCCGGTAAGGTGATGGAAAAGAACGCCAGGGCAATTGCCTGGCGTTCTTGTCATACCATGTCAAGACGGCTTGTGAGAAGGACATTTAGAACTGAAAATTACCTTTGTAAGGAGCTAACTTGAACTCCAGGTTATCAACATAATTCATCAACTGTTCATTCAGACGATCCCACTCGTCAGATTCCAAAACTGTTCGCGCTTTTAGCCTGGAAGCCATTACCGCGCCCAGTAAGATTTGGGGACGGTTGCCATAAACAGTCACCCAGGCATCGGTTACTTCAAAGCCGAATCGGTTAACTTGCGGCAGGTACTCGTGCAAAACATATGCGAAGTAGTCCTGTTCGTTTCCTGGTTTGACATCCCAAGTCATTAAAAGTTTGATCATAAGCTTAGAGTGGCGATAGTTTCGGGTCCAGCGCTATGACCTGGGTGCCCTCTTCACTGAATCCCCCTGTGGGTGGAATTTTGAAGCTTTCCATCGTTTCCAACTCTGTGAGTCCCATCTCTTTGAGGAACTTGCTTAAGGGGTCAAGATCCAGTTTGGAATGAGGGGTTTCATATTGCATTGGGATGACAATATTTGGTTCAAGCATGCTGATCACTTCAGCGGCTTTGGAAGCATTGAGACCACCACCGGAACCCACCGGAACAAGGGCGATGTTAATATTGCCTAACTCCTCGACCATCGTTTGACTCGGGACTACGTTGGTTTGCCCAAGATGCAGGATAGTGATGGAACCATAATCGAGCACATAAATGGTGTTGCGTAATTCTTTTTTATCGGACAGAAGTGGGGTGGTCTGGATGCCAGTGAGGAAGACGCCACCGCGTTCATATTCTCCGGGACCTTCAATTACGAAAGGGTTGCCCTTTACCACGCTGATGTTGTTGTGAGAAAGGTCGTTACTGCTGACGGTGACGATCTCAGCTTTCAATTTGAGCGGGTTATAACCAGCCACGGCCGAATCGAAAGGATCGGTGACAACAGTAGCAAAATTGCGTTCGGTGATCCGAAAACAAGAATTTCCATACCAAGTAATTTCCATAAGTTAACCTCCGACAAACAATCTCATTGTTGAGGGTTGTTTTCAACATTATTATATCAGGTCGGCTCCCGTCTCCCGGAACAAGTGAAACGAAATGGAGCACCTGGTCAGATCAGGGTTATTGCTACTTCCAGGATGGCATAATCGGTTGGTTGTTCTCGTCCTTCCACCACATACGGTAGGTTTCGAACATGATTGCGAGCGTCTCCGCTTTTTCTTCAATAGTCATCAGGCGGGGCTGAACTTTGTCGATAAACTGGATCGGGATAAGCTCGACCCCCAAATACTTGCCTTCGTAAAAGACATGGCGGTCAAGGAAGCCAATGTCCGTGTTTTCGGTAAGACCATACTGGTCAAAAAACAGATTACCCAACCCGTAGTGGAAGAAACTATCGCCATAAAACTCGGCATAATGAGGAACATGCGATTGGCTGCCGCTGGCGATGACCGCGCCGGCATCAGCGACGATTTTGAAGTCGCGCTCGATGGCTGCTACCGGCGACCAGGTGTAGACTTCTTCGTGCTGAAAGGTGGCAATCGGGAGATAACCCTCAGCGCGAAGTTCGCGGATAGTCTGAGCCATGTAGTCCATATCGCAGTGATAAGCACCCGAAGCGGTCTCGCTTGCTTGGGCAAAATTGGGCGATTTGGCATTGCAGCCGATGAAGGCGATTTTGGTACCATTCACTTCAAGTTTCACTGGCGCGCTCGCCTCGAAAATATCCTTGCCGCCGCCGTAAACCGGCCAACCTTCTTTGGCGTAAAGCTCAAGGGTGTAGAGCATGCCTTCTTCACCATAATCTTCAAAGTGGTCACCAGTCAGCTCAACGATATCTGTCCCAACGAAGCGGAGCAGTTCTATGTAACTTTCAGGCGTACAGAAAACCAGGTAGCCCCCCATGGTATGCGGCGGACAATTTTGGGCAAAGGGCACTTCGTTGCTGATGTGCAAAATGTCCGCCTCTTGCATAATGGGGGCTATGTTTTCACCAGGTACAAGTACCCCGCGCTGGTCCATACCCACGGCTGTAGCGCGTACCAAAGCGGTCACACCGGTAAGCATGACCGTGGTGATCTTGGAAGGATCCAGGTTCGTGAAATGCAGTCCTGCCAGTTC
>WOZC01000168.1:0-3573 GCA_011620465.1 Anaerolineaceae bacterium
CGTGTTTGGCTTCGAATTCCTTCAGGAATTCCACCAGAGCGTCCACACCCTCTTTAGGCATGGCGTTGTAAATCGAGGCGCGTAGACCACCGACCGATTTGTGGCCCTTGAGGTTGTCAAAACCAGCAGCCTTGGTTGCAGCCACAACCTCGGCGTCCAATTCTGGGGTTTCGGTCACGAAGGTAATATTCATAAGGGAACGATCTTCTTTGACGACGGTGCCCTTGAACATTTTGCTGTTGTCCAGGAAGTCATACAACGGTTGCGCTTTTTCAATGTTGATCTGGTTCATCGTTTCCAGACCACCCAGGTTCTTCAAATATTTGAAGACCTTACCACAAACATAGATTGCCCAGCAGTTAGGGGTGTTGTACATCGAACCGTTTTCGGCATGGATATCATAGCGCATGTAGGTTGGGATTTTCTCGTCCAGGTCGGTGCGGATCAGGTCTTCGCGAATGGTCACGATCGCCAGACCAGCAGGACCGACATTTTTCTGAACGCCGCCGTAAATTAAGCCATAATCGCTGACATTGACCGGTTTGGAGAGGAACATCGAGCTTTGATCAGACACCAACGGTTTCCCCTTGGTATTGGGAAGATTATGATAAGTGGTGCCGTGAATGGTTTCGTTTTCGCAGATATAAACATAATCAGCATCTTCAGTGATGGGTAGATCGGTAACATCGGGAATGTAGCTGTAGTTTTTGTCTTTGCTGGTGGCGACCAGGTTGATCTTTCCGTATTTCTTGGCTTCGTTATAAGCTTTGCTTGACCAACTGCCAGTCACGATATAGTCAGCAACGCCATTTTTCATCAAGTTCATGGGGATCATGGCAAATTGCAGGGTTGCGCCGCCTTGAATAAACAGGACTTTGTAATTGTGCGGGATATTCATCAGTTCGCGCAGATCAGCTTCAGCTTCCTCGGCAATGCGAATGAAGACTTTGCTGCGGTGGCTCATCTCCATAACGCACATACCAGAACCCTGGTAGTTCATCATCTCATCGCGAACTTCTTCTAACACTGGAACGGGAAGGGTGCTGGGACCTGCTGAAAAGTTGTAGACGCGGTCATACTTTGACATAAGATCTCTCCTTTTATTTAATTAGTCATCGTTTCTCATACACCTGGCGGTGTTTCATGCTGCCCTGTGATTTGGGGCATTCTTGACTACTAAAATCCTAACCTTCAAACCCTTTTCGGTCAAGGATAAAACCGAAATGCTCCTTCCATATCAAGGGAAGGTGGAGGTTAATGGATAACCAAATTGCTGCAGCTGCCCCAGCCGGGCAAACAGTTCGCTTTTTCAATAGATTCAAAGGAAAAATGGTTTATTAAAATACCCAATGAGAAAGAAAAGCCTGAGTTTCTGGTTCCTGGGGATTATTTAACAGATTCTGAGGGTTTCCGCTTTCCACAATTTTACCATCTTCCATGAAGACGACTTCATCAGCCATGCGCAGAGCCTGTGCTGGTGAGTGGGTGGTAAAGAGCAGCAAACCTCTGGTTTCTTCAAACCATTCCTGCAATAAACCTTCCACGATATCTGTACCCCGGATATCTGTTGCTGAGGTGGGTTCATCCAGGAGTAACACTGTTTTCGGTACGGCTAATAATCTTGCCAAACCGAGCCGCTGCCGTTCCCCGCCAGAGAGTGTGTTCCCTCTTGCATTGGTCAAAGACCCCAACCCTACTTTATCCAGAGCATCCAATGCCAGATCATTACGCGATGGAACGTTTTCCAGCGTCATCATTATGTTACGGAGCACTGAAAAAGAGAACGCGTAGGGAGATTGAGGCAGGTAACCCACGTTGTGGTCCAGGTTCAAACCTTCGATCGAACCCTGGCTGGGCTGCACAGTACCCATCAGGACGCGTAAAAGCGTCGTCTTACCGCTTCCGTTCTCACCAATGATGCCATATCGTTTCCCTTCTTCAAAGCGTAGGCTGGGAACATCCAAAATCAGGCGGTTTTTGGCTTTAACCAGGATATCCTTCACTTCAATCATCTGCCGCCACCTTCTGGATACGGTTCACAATGGAGTTGATCAGAAAGGAGATCAAGAGCAATGTTATCCCAAGTGCAATGGCAAAATCAAAACGCCCCATATTGGTCTGCATCATGATAGCAGTGGTCATGACACGCGTTTTGTATTGAACATTGCCACCAACCATCTGTACGGCTCCCACTTCTGCAATCGACCGTCCAAAACCAGCCAGGATGATTGAGATAAAGGGCACTCTGAAGTCAAGCAGGAAATATTTCAGCCGTTTAGCCCCCCGAATTCCCACTCCTACTAGTGTTTCATTGATCGTGGTTGCATTAACCCCCACCAGGTTGGCTGTCATAGCAGTGATAAAGGGTGTGATCAGTAACACCTGGGCGATCACCATCGCTTGAACTGTGTAGAGCAGCCGAAAAGTTCCTAACGGACCACTTCGGGAGAGCAAAAGTAACACCAGAAGACCAGCAACAACTGGGGGCAACCCAAGCAGGGTATTGACAAGCCGGGTGAGAAAGTTTTTCCCTCGAAAACTGTTTGCCCCTAAGAGTACTCCCGCTGGGATTCCGATTATAGAGGAGACCAGCGTGCTGAAAAACGACATGCGCAGAGTCACAGCAATGATCTGGCGCAATTCAGGATCTGAGCCAAACAGGAGTTCAAAGATGGAGTTGATGAGTTCCAATGTAAACGTCTCCGGAAGGGTATTTCTGCCCTTCCGGACGTTATTATAAAGGTTTAGTCAAGATTGAAGAAGAGAGGCTCACCGTATTCGGCAACACCATATTCTGCAATCATTTTCCGGGCTTGGTCGGTTTTGATCCAGTCAACAAAAGCCTGGGCACCAGCCACATTTGATTCAGCAAAGCGCTTTGCAGAAACAACGATCATCGAATAGGTATTCTTCATATCATCGGTTTCTTCCAGGAGCATTGACAGAGAGTTTTCATGCGCAAGGAAGGTGGCTTTGTCAGAGAGTGTGTAAGCTTGCTTTTCATCCGCAATAGTCAGTGTTTGACCCATTCCCTGACCAACGCTTTCGTACCAGGTCTGCCCGGCAGGATCGAACCCAATGGACTCCCAGATCGCCTTTTCCTTGTTGTGGGTACCGCTGTCATCACCACGGGATATAAATAGTGAACCGGTATCAGCGATTTTCTGGAATGCTTCAGCTGCGGTCGCAGAGCCAGCAACACCAGCGGGATCGTCAGAAGGTCCGACGATCACAAAGAAGTTGTACATAAAGGGCAAGCGTTCTTCCTCAAAACCCTCAGCAATAAATTCTTCTTCAGCTGATTTTGAGTGCACAAGCAACATATCCGCATCGCCCATGCGCGCTTTTTCAATCGCCGCGCCGGTTCCAGCAGAGGTGATTTCGAGGGTGTAGCCGGTCGCTTTTTCAAACTCAGGCTGAAGGTAAGCCATTAGACCAGAGTCATTGACAGAAGTGGTCGTGGACATGCGGATCACTTTGTTTTCAGGTTCCTGTTTACATCCAAAAGTCGAAAGTAAAAGGATTGATACGAGGGTCAGGACAAAAAAATTTTTCAGATTAATAGATTTCATA
>WOZC01000168.1:3673-7938 GCA_011620465.1 Anaerolineaceae bacterium
CGACTTTCCACTAATCGTATTTGGTCTCGTTAAGACCTGGGATAATGAATTTGTTCGTGAAACCTTACCTTGCACCAGGTTGGGCGCACTCGTAGGCATCCCCGCGCAGGGTTTCCACCGCGTGATTCATCACAGGCAAGAACACATCCAGACACTCCAGGGCTGCTTTTGGGCTGCCTGGAAAATTGATGATCAGTGTTTTTCCGCGAATACCAGCAGTCGCGCGGGACAACATGGCAAAAGGCGTGATCTTCAGGCTCTGTGAGCGGATCGCCTCGACGATCCCGGGAGCCGGCCGTTCCACAACTGCCATTGTCGCTTCTGGTGTATGGTCCCTGGGCGCGAAGCCTGTGCCGCCAGTTGTAAAAACCAGATCTATCTCCTGTTCGGAATAATCAATCAGTTTTGCCTTAATTTGCTCAGATTCGTCAGGAACGATATCCTGAAAAATTACGTTTGCTTTTCCTTGCATGGCTTCCACAAGGGCTGGACCAGAACGATCCTCCCGTTCCCCGGATGAGCCTTTATCACTCACTGTTAAGATGGCTACGCGAATTGTTGGAATAATATTAATGGCTTCCCCCATGGTAATCGTGCCTTCTTTGATTACTTTGGCAAAAATTCCTTCTCTTGGCATGACACAATCGCCAACCTGCTTGAAGACCTGGCAATGCCTGTGGCATTCTTTGCCAATTTGAGTGATCTCAAGCAATGTCCCGCCAATTTGGAGGCGGGTTCCTATCGGCAGCGACCATAAATCGATGCCTTCGGTGGTGATATTTTCCGCGAAAATACCAGGTCTCAATTCTACATTGGCTTTGTTATGCATCTTGTCAAAGCTGCTCAAATCCAACAGGCTGACCTGCCGATGCCAGTCGCCAGCATGGGCATCGTTGAGGATGCCGTGGTTGATTTTCAATTCTATCTGCTCAACCGGATGCTTGATCGTGCCCTTTTTCTCGCTAACGTTAACTGAAACGACTCTGCCCATTTAGCCTCCGATCCTGCTCATATTACGTTTTTCTAAAGCTACCTGGTCGAAGCAGTGTTTTTCTGGTTTTTCAAAAACTGCCTCTTTGATAACCTTTTTAAGGGCGTCCTTCCCTTCGGTCAGGGCTTCGCGCAAGGAGATTTCCGCATCCCTACCCAGGCAGGTGCGTAAAGTACCATCACTCATGATGCGGATGCGGTTGCAATCCGAGCAAAAACGGTGGGAGATCGGGCTGATAAAGCCTACCCGACCTAACGCGCCTTCAAAGGTGTAGTCTGAGGAAGGCTGACTATGGAAACGGGGCGGAAGCGGCTTCAACCATGGTCTTTCCGCAATCAATTCCTGGTTATTCAAGCGCAACTTGTTACTTCCGTTGCCGCTGCCTATGGGCATATATTCGATAAAACGCACGTCGACCTTGTGTTTTACTGTCAAAGCAATAAAATCATCCACTTCATGATCATTGATCCCTTTCATCAGCACGGCGTTGATCTTGATCGGGTCAAATCCTGCTGCAATCGCCGCCTGGATTCCATCCAGCACTTTCTGCAGGCTGCCGCCGCCAGTCAGTTTTGCGAATAAATTTTCATCAAGTGAGTCCATGCTGATATTCAGACGCATCAATCCAGCGGTTTTCAAGTCGCCAGCCAATTCTGCCAGCATTTGGGCATTCGTTGTTATTGAAAGGTCGTTCAACCCAGGCAGAGCGGCGATGCCTCTCACAATCTGAGGCAAATCTTTACGCAGCAAAGGTTCTCCACCTGTCAACCGAATCCGTTGAATACCCAGTTCGACACAAGCTTCTGCAAGCAAGATGAATTCTTCTGTATTCAGTTCCTGGCTCTTGGGGCACAAACCCTCGTCAACTCGACAGTAAGCGCAGCGTAAAGTACAGCGCTCGGTCAATGAAAGGCGTAAGTAGTCAATAACCCTGCCAAATGAATCTATCAAATTACTTGTTCCTCCCGCATAAACTCCCCTGATCGCCCGCCACTCTTTTTTTCAAGCTTTATCTCACCAATTACCATACCGCGATCGACCGCTTTACACATATCATAAATCGTGAGCGCAGCCACGCTTACGGCAGTTAACGCTTCCATCTCAACACCCGTGGCATAAGTGGTTTTTGTTTCCGAAATAATCTTAAGCGTATTGTCATCAACAAACTCAAAATCGATCTTCGCGGATGTTAATGGGAGCGGATGACAAAGCGGAATAAGCTCTGAGGTTTTCTTGGCAGCCATAATTCCTGCCACGCGGGCAACAGCCAGGACATCACCTTTTTTAACCTCTCCTGAGCGGATCATTTCCAGGGTCTCCGGAAGCATTTTAACTGTGCCTGATGCGACGGCTACGCGCTCTGTATCGGTTTTTTGACTGATATCTACAATGATAGCGCGACCGTTTTCGTCCAGGTGGGTCATCTTCATAAGATTATCTCTCCAGGGTTGTTAATCTGGTAACCACCCAGTTTTTCAAGCCGCTGATTGAAGTCTTCGCTGCACATCACTTCCAGCAAACGTAAGTATTCCGGATGGTTGAGAGTTTTTTCGCCAACCAGCAGGTCGTACTGTTCCTGGATCAAGGGGACAAAGCCCAGATCATAGATTTTGGCTGCCGCCAAAATGCCCATACCAGCATCCGCGGTCCCGCTCGCAACCGCTGCAGCAACAGCTGTATGAGTGATCTCTTCGCGTTCGTAGCCTTTGATCTGCGCAGGTTCAAGCCCGTTTTGTTTCAGCAGGTAATCCAGCAAAATCCTCGTTCCGGAGCCCTTTTGCCGGTTGACGTAATTTACTCTCGCCAGGTCCGCTACCCCTGTAATGCCCAGGGGATTGTCTTTGGCAATGATCAAACCCTGGCTGCGAAAAACGCAGCTGATCAGCCGGACACCGCCTTCAGGGAAGTAACGTCGGACATAGCTCTTGTTGTATTCGCCAGTCTCTTCATCCAGCAAATGGGTACCGCCCAAGTGAGATTCACCGCGTTTTAGCGCCATCAAACCGCCCAGGCTGCCAACATGCGAGGATACCACCTTGCTGTCAGGCCATTTCATTTTCATCAGGTCAATCAGTTCGTCAATCAACGGATCGTGACTGCCCGTAATTACCAATGTTTTGTCAATGTCTTCCATTTTCCTCACCAAGTTCACTGGCACTTTTTCGCCAGCTTCATATCCTTCTGTATTTTGAGGAACCTCAATAATACCATCAGCCTTAACAAATGAACTGACCACACCAGCACCACGGTTAAGCGGCACTGCTATCACCTTACCATTGACGTTCCCGACCCTGGCTCTGATAAATTCTAGGTATTTGAGAGAAGAAGTCAGACGTCTTGAAATACTGGCTTCAACCCTGGGTTTTTCATCGTCAATTCTCTTAATTAAAAGGTTCAGCGCCGGACGCACCAGTTCATCCATCACTAAAATGGCAGAGACCGGGTAACCGGGTAGTCCAACCAAGGGTACCACTTCCCCACCCTTGAGTGCAAATCCGAGTACAACGGGTTTGCCTGGACGGATGGCGACACCATGCAAAATCACCTCACCAACTTCGGCTATGGCATCCACAGAATAGTCTTTTTTCCCGGCAGAGGAGCCGGCATTGAGCAAAACAAAATCGCACGCTGCAGTTGCTTTTCGAAGGGCTTGTGTAACCAATCCAGGCTCATCGCGGACGATCGGATAAACAATTGGTTCACAACCCCAATCCTCAAGCATGCCTTTGATAATGGTGGAGTTGAACTCGATGATATCGCCTTTCTGGGGGTCAGATTGGGGGGAAACCAATTCATTACCGGTTGGGATCACGCCAACAACCGGTTTCTTCATGACCTTGATTTCCAAAACCCCGGCTGCCAGCATAGCACCCTGGATGGCGGGGGTCACTTCGGTGTAACTGGGGATGATCATATCGCCCGCGGCAATGTCTTCCCCAATTTGACGGATATGCTGCCAGGGCACTGCTGCTGAAAAAAGCTGCACAGTTCCGCCTTCACCCTCGATCACGTCTTCAACCATCACAACCGCATCACAGTCTTCGGGAAGCAGGTCGCCAGTGTTAACCCAGCGGAATTGACCGTCCAGCAAGGTAACGGGTCGTGTATCGGTTGCACCATAGGTCAAACTGGCATCCAGCACAATACCGTCCATCGCGCAGGAATTGTAGTGAGGGGCGCTGATGTGCGCATAAACTGCCTCAGCCACAATTCGGTGATTGGCGTTCACAGTTTTTATCTGTTCTGTTTTTGCTCGCAAACCAGCAGAAATCAG
>WOZC01000168.1:8038-24757 GCA_011620465.1 Anaerolineaceae bacterium
AACATGAAGAAAGCTGCCACCGGGTTGCCAGGCAAGCCAAAGACTGGTTTGCCTTCGATTTGACCAACGATCGTCGGCTTACCGGGCTTGATGGCGATACCGTGCACAAAGATCTGCCCTAATTCGTCAATCAGGATCGGCATATTGTCGTGCTCACCAACCGAAGTACCGCCTGATACGAGCAGTATGTCAGTTTCTGCAAGCATGTTTTGTATTGCGGTTTTCAAAAATTCGCGTTGGTCTGGCACAATTTCGTGGGTTAATGCGAATGCACCAGCTTCCTGCAGCAGAGCAGCCAGCATGGGAGTGTTCACGTCGCGAATCTTGCCCGGATCAAGTTGGTCGCCTGCCGGCACCAGTTCATCGCCAGTAGAGATTACACCAACCTTTGGCTGTTTGAAGACGTCGATTACGGTCATTCCCATCGAAGCCAGGGTACCGATATCAGCGGGATTTAGTTTTTTACCAACAGGCAGGATCAGATCGCCTGGCTTGAGGTCTTCACCTTTAAAGATCATGTTCGCACCTGGCGGGACAGGCTTTACAAAAGCGAAATCGCCCCCACCAAAGTCTTCAACAAATTCGATCATCACCATCGCGTCCGCTCCCTGGGGCAAGGCGCCTCCGGTTGGGACATAAAAGCATTGGTCAGATTTGAGCGTATGCGCTGGCATCTCACCCATTTGGGTTTCGCCAGCTTTGCGTAAGATGGCAGGTATTGATTCAGAACAACCCACTAAATCACGGCTGATCACAGCAAAACCATCTACTGTGGAACGGTCGAAAGCAGGCACGAATTCATCTGAAACGATATCTTTTGCCAAGAGACGAACAACAGCATTGCTGAGAGCCACCGATTCCACATTCAACCTCATGTGACCAAACTGGCTCTGGACAATGCTTATCGCTTCAGAAAGTGAGATTACCTTGAACATTTAGACTTGTATTGCACTCAATTAATAAGTAAAGGGCTGTTTTTCTCGAGATACGATACTTAAGGCTTGTTTTTGAGAAAAGAATAAAAGATTACTTTGAATCGGTCTGATCAGCATATTGAAAAATTGTTGGCGAAGGCAATGAATATGGCTGTCGTACGGAAACTGGCATGGCAATCGTAGAGAAAACAGCAGAGAGCAATGATGCAGTGCAACTCAATGGAAGTAATCGAGGTGTGGCAGGTAATTGGGTTTGCCGTAAAAGTTTAACACACGCGGTGATTTAATTGAACTGAAAGTCGGACATTTCTATTTCACCTTGACACTGAAAGTCGGACAATGTAATACACTTCCTCGGTTGGATTTTGTGTCCAACTTTTGGGGTGCAGTTCACAACGCTAAAAACCAAGTGCCTTCAACACCCTGCTTTGAAGGCACCCTATCACAGCCAATTGTGGCTACGCGCATTAATCTGCAAGTGATGAACGAGGAGAAGACAGAAAGTCTTCTTTTTCGTTCAGATTTCTACTCAAATGCGATGATCAGTTGGTAGTGCGGTTGACCGCCATCGTGGATCTCGATTTCCACGTCCGGGTAATCTTTACGTACGCTATCAGCCAGCAGGTTTGCCCGGGTCTGGTTAAGATCCTCGCCATAAAAGAAAGTGACTCTTTCCACTTCGTCCATATTTGCTTTTTCGAGCAGCTCTTCAATCGCTTCTTCGATCGTCGGAGCAGAAGAAACCAGCTGACCGTCATAAAGCGCGATGACTTCGCCCTTCTCCACCTCGACGCCATCAATTTCAACCGAGCGGGTCGAAATCGTGATGTCACCGGTATGCACTTCCTGGATGGCTTCTTTCATCGATTCTTCGTTTTCCTCGAGGCTGCCCTCTGGGTTTAGCCTCAGCATTGCCGCGAAGCCCTGGGGGGCGTTGCGGGTGGGAATGATGGCAATTTTCTTAACGCTGACTTTGGCAGCATTTTGAGCTGCTAATATGATGTTTTTGTTGTTCGGCAAAATGATTACTTTATCCGTAGGCAAGTTTTCAAAAGCAGCCACCAATTCCTGCACACTGGGATTCATCGTCCGACCACCTTCAACGATGGCTGAGACGCCTAAACTGGCAAAAATCGAAGACAATCCCTTACCAGGAGAAACAGCCACCACGGCAATCTCACCAGGGTTGACCGGTGTGAGGGTCAAGTCATCTTGTTCAGCCTGGCGTTCGCTCACCTGGTCCTGCAAATTTTCCATCATGATCTTTTTGACCACACCCTGGGTTTCGGTATAGCTGATAGGCTCAAAACGTTTAGCCAACTCCGTGTGGATATGCATGCGGTAGATTCCGTCGCCTTCTCCAACCTGGATGCTGGTGCCAATCTCAGCCAGGTCTTCGTAATATTTTTCAAGTAAAAAATCCTGATGAGGAGCAAAATCGATTACGACCTCGTAATCCTGCCCTTCTTCGACGGTTTCCATGGCATTGGCGAGGTCAAGTTCCGCTAAAGGTTTCAAGATCGCTCCGCTGGCATCTAAAGACTGCCCTTGAAGCAACCGCAACATGCCTTCAAATATGTAAAACAGACCTGTCCCGCCCGAATCGACCACACCGGCTTGTTTCAAAACAGGTAGCAACTCAGGTGTGTTCTTTACGCTTGCATCACCAGCTTCCACAATGGTTAATAACATCTCGCTCAATGTGGCATTTGTTTTGACCGCTTCTTCAGCCGCACTGGTCATATCTTTTACCACCGTCAGGATTGTGCCTTCAACTGGTTTTACCACGCCCTTGTAGGCTGTGTTGCGAGCTTCCTGCATGGCGCGCATCAGCAAATCAGGACCCATGGTTTCGTAATGGTCCAGCGCACGGGAAAAACCACGCCAAATTTGGGAGAGGATCACACCTGAATTTCCACGCGCACCCATCAGGGCACCCTGGGCAAAAGCTCTGGCGGTCTCTCCGGCATTCTTCGAGCGCAATTGATCGGCTTCATTGAAGGCAGCCTGCATCGTCAGGACCATGTTTGTGCCGGTATCACCATCGGGAACCGGGAAAACATTCAAGGAGTTGACGTAAGCATGGTTGGTTGTCAGCCAGATCAGACCGGCTTCGAACAATAACATTAAACCGTCACCATTCAGAGGTGACTGGAGCAACAAGTGACGCTCCTCTTCATCGGGAAGGACATATTTATTTTGATTCATTATTCACCTGGGCAGCATCAATCCGGATTACTGACTCTTAACCCCCGCACATGGACATCCACGCGCTTCACCGGAACTGCCATTGTTTTCTCCACAGCATATTTGACACTCTCAGCCACTGAATCAGTAACTGTTTTAATCCGAAGACCATATTCGATCACCAGGTTCAACTCCAGGCTGACACCATCTTCTTCAGTTTTGACAAGGACGCCAAAATCCGCATCTTTGTTGAAGAATCTGGAAACTGATTCACCCACATTCCCCGGCATCAGACTGATCACGCCGTAAGATTGCAAAGCAGCATTGCGGGCAACCGTGCGAATGGCTTGTGAGAGGATATAGATGCTCCCAAGTGGATTTTCTTGTGTTGACATTTCTTTTCTAAGCTCTTTCTCCGAGATTCTTGATTATTTGAAAAATCTCTGGTAATATAAACGCTTGCGCGTGCAAACAGTTACGCGACAGACGATATTATAATGCAAGAAAGGTATTGAGATGGCAAAGTGCAGTCAGTGTGGAAAAACCACCACCTTCGGTCACAATCGCAGTCACTCACTCGTCGCAACCCGACGTAAGTTCCGCCCCAACCTGCAGCAGGTTTCCGTAATGGAAGGCGGTAAGAAAGTTCGCAAAGTACTTTGCGCACGCTGCATCAAAACCCTGACCAAGGCTTATCGCTAGTTTTTACACCCAAAACAAACATCAAAAAGTCGCTATGCGGCTTTTTTGATTTTAAGCCAGGGCTGCCCTCAACGCAGCAATACCCGCGGCAATGCCCTCAGGATGCCCGAAAACCGCTGTTCCAGCCACAAAATTCCTGGCACCAGCACGATATACCTCCAGGATGGTGTCGGAGGTAATACCGCCATCCACCTGGATTATCGCGTTGGAATCATTATCTTTCAAAATCTCGTTGACCTGTTTAATTTTTTGCAACGCGATTGGCAGGAACTTTTGACCGCCAAAGCCTGGGTTGACAGACATGATCAACACCTGGTCCACCAGGTCTGCCAGTATATTCAAAGCGTCCACGGGTGTGCCGGGGTTGAATGTCAGACCGGCTTTAGCACCCAGTTCACGGATCGATTGCAGGCTGCGGTGGATATGTGGGCAGGTTTCATAATGGATCGTTACTGTGCTGGCGCCGGCTTCAATAAAGTTTTTCAAGTGCTTCTCGGGTTCAACGATCATCAGGTGGACGTCAACTGGCAGATCGGACGAATCCTTGCATGCCCGAACAATATCAGGACCAAAGGTGATGTTGGGGACAAAACGCCCATCCATCACATCGACATGGATCTCATCCGCCCCGCCCTCCCGGGCAGCTCGTACCTGTGAACCTAGGATTTTCAAGTCGGCTGAGAGAATTGAAGGGGAAATAATCGTTTTCATAGGCACCTCTCAGGGCTTGAGAATGATGTAAATGTAGAACCAGAAAGGAATTAACCCGATCAGTAAAAGGCTGGCGAGTATACCAAGTGCCCATGTTTTCCAGTCGATGGGAGCCTCTTCTTCCTCCCAGTTTTCCTCATAGTAATAGCTATCAGTATCTTCAACAGGAAGCACCTGCGGAATGGCTGTTACAGGTGCAGGAACGGCACTTTTTGGTTGGTTGGTAAGCGGTTCAGCCTTGATCGGAGTTTGAGGTGGTGTGACTTCCACTATTCCGCCGTTCACTGAGGGTTGAGGGATGCGCGCACCCTGGAATGTATCGTGAACAAAAGACATGTTTTGGTTGGATTCAGGGTCGGTGTCATATAACCCCAACAGCAATCTACCCAATTGGTCAGCAGTACGATAACGAGAGCTGGGTTCTTTTGAAAGTACTTTCAGAATGATTTCTTCCAATGCGGAAGAAATGCTGTTGTTGTAATAGCGTGGGGCAACTGGTTTGTCCTCGCGATGCATACGCGCCAATTCGGTTGAGTCAGACGCCACAAAAGGCAGCCGACCGGTAATCATCTCGTACAGGATGACACCCAGGGAATAGACATCTGAAGCAGGAGAAGGGGGACGACCCCCAGCCTGTTCGGGCGAGAAATAGTGCGGAGAACCCCAAACCACATCGCTGAGTTCATCTGGTGAGATAGTGGAAAGCGCCCTGGCAATGCCAAAATCGGTCACTTTAAGGCGTCCTTCTGGCGTAACCAGCATGTTGTGTGGTTTGACATCGCAGTGCACCAAACCAGCGCGATGGGCATAGCCAATCCCACCACAAGCCTGGATCATCAATTCCAATGTCTCGCTCACTGAAAAACGCTCTTTCTGCTTGATGAGGGCTTTCAGATCTGTACCAGGCAGATATTCCATCACGATGAAAAGGTGTCCCTGGTCGAGACCGAAATCGTGCACGGTGACGATATTGGGGTGCGAGAGGTTGGCGGCGGCCCGGGCTTCCTGGCGAAAACGCTCACGAAAAGCAGGATCCTTGGAGAAATCTTCTCGCAGCACTTTGACAGCCACATTGCGCTCAAGCATCAGGTCCCTGGCTTTGTAAACAACCGCCATACCGCCAGTCCCCAGTGTATCCTGGAGTTGGTAACGATCGTTGAGCAGGCTGGGCATCTCCATAGCGGAGATTATAATGCAAATCCCCCTGCCAACGAACGATTGAAATCTACCGGCACAACCCAAGAAAAGTAAAACAAACATCTGGAAAATTGCGCTTCAGGAATATTGATTTTTGTCTACCATTTTCCAAAATTCGTGCTAAAAACCCTTGCCTTTTTAAGACAAAAGCCCTATAATGTGGGTAAGTTTGTCATAAAGTGTCAGGAAGTGTCAAAACAACTGAGAAAGAGGCGCCAAAAGAGGCGCTTCACTGCTTAAAATAGGGATTAGAACAAATGTTTTACGGAAGGTCGCCATACAACATCGATAAGAAGGGCAGAATGACAGTCCCTTCCAAATACCGGGATGAAACCCCGGATGGTGTTGTGGTTACAAAAGGGCTGGATGGAAACCTGATGGTATACGCGAAAGAAACTTTTGATATCTTCGCCGAATCCATGAACAGCATCTCGGTCACGGACCCCAACCTGCGTTCTTTCAGACGTGAAATACTAGGCAACTCAGCAGAACTGACTTATGACTCGGCAGGGCGAATCCTCATCCCGCTACACTTGCGGAAGTTGGCTGGGATCGAGGAGAACGTGACGATCGTCGGAGTTGGGCAATATTTCGAGATCTGGGATTCGGAACGGCTTCAAGCTTATGAGGCTAAGAGCGACCCAGAGGCTCAAGCAAACGCCTGGGCTTCGCTAAACATCACGACAACAAGAGGAAATTGATGGAAGCGGTGCCATCGGCTTCACAGCCCCACCGCCCAGTACTTTACCAAGAAACAATTGAATATCTGGCTCCAAACAGCTCAGGTCGCTATTTGGATTGTACAGCCGGTGCAGGGGGACATTCTTACGGTATCCTCGAATTTTCTGCTCCTAACGGACAACTTATCAGCATCGATCTTGACCCGACTGCAATTCAACTCACGACCAAAAACCTCAGCCTTTTCGGTGAACGCGCCACAATCGTACATGATAGCTATCTGAACGCGGCGAGAATCTTGCAACAAAAAGGCTGGGACAAAGTTGACGGAATCGTTCTGGATCTGGGAGTTTCTTCGATGCAACTCGATCAGGTTGAACGTGGTTTTTCCTTCCGCACAGAGGCTCCCTTGGATATGCGCTTCGACCCCACCAAAGGGTCAACAGCCGCAGATCTGGTGAACAACCTGAGTGAAAAGGAAATTGCCGACCTGATCTATCGATACGGAGAAGAAAGACATTCCCGTAGAATTGCGCGAAAGATCGTCCAGAACCGACCAATTCTGACCACCACGCAGTTGGCAGAAACGGTCCGTTCAGCAATTGGAGGGGCGCATGGCAAGATCGACCCCGCTACACGCACCTTTCAGGCTATCCGAATCGCAGTCAACGATGAATTACGAACGGTTGAAGAAGCTATCCCGAGCCTGATTGAACTTTTAAATCCGAAAGGTCGCATCGCAGTCATCAGCTTCCATTCATTGGAAGATCGCCTGGTAAAGCAAGCCTTTCGCAGAGAGAGTGTCGATTGTATCTGTCCACCTGAGCAACCCATTTGCACCTGTGGACATGTAGCCAGCATAAAAGTTCTCACCCCTCGACCGGTCAGTCCAACTGAAAAGGAAATCGAGGAAAATCCGAGAGCTCGCAGTGCAAAGCTGAGAGTAGCTGAAAAGAAATAAGAAAGAACCTGTAGTGCAGAAATGAAAAAAGACATATTACAAGCCTACAAACAAGCTCCCTGGAGAACCCAAATGCAATGGGTAGGAGTTTTCCTCCTGGTCGTTGTCGCTGTGGCAACAGTCGCTGGACTTTACTTATATATCAGCGGGCGCTCTGCCGCTACTGGCCGCAGGATCCAAAACCTGGAAAGCGAATTAGCAACGCTGCACAGGCAAAACAACGACCTTGAAACCCGCTTGGGTGAGATTCAATCTGAACGCGCTCTTTCTGAACGCATCAATTCCCTGAATATGCGTCCACTGACTCCAGACGAAGCCCTTTACCTGGAAGTTCCAGGGTACGTCCCCGCAGAAGGTCCCTCATTTGCTCCTCCGCCAACAATCAAGGAAGAGCGTACTCCCATTTTGTTACCCGAGTTCACCAGCACCTTCCTCGAGTGGATTTCTTCGAAACTCCAGGCAGGAACCCAGAATTCTACCCCAACCAGCGAGGTGCAGCCATGAGTGAAAGTATCAAAACCCGCTTTTTGGCAATTTGCGTGATCTGCACAGCGGTTGCGATCATCGTCGGTATACAGATGATCCGTATCCAAAGCGCCGAGGCTGCCCAGCGCCTTTTAGACACCAGCGAGAGCTATCAGGGTGTCACCCGCGTCGTCTATCCAGATCGTGGTAACATCTACGATTCAAAAGGACGATTATTGGCTGGTAATGAGACATCTTACGAAATCGGTCTGGATCTGAACAGTGTCACCCAACCCGAAACAGTCGCCAGTATTGCTTCGAGTGTGCTGGGCCTCGATTATGCCCAGGTTCTCGGCTATGCGCAAATGACTCCTGGTAACGGCAACCCTGTCTACCAGGTCCTGGACGATTTCGTTAGTCAGGACAAAATAGTAGAACTGGAAACCATCAAAGCTGATTACGACAGCCGCAAAGCCAAAGGCAACGAAATCCTGCCAAATATTGATGGTTTACTGTGGACAGCGCATACCCAACGCACCTACCCGGAAGGAACGCTTGCTTCCAACATTCTTGGTTTCTACAGCTATCTCGATCGCACAGGCGGTATCGGATACTTTGGTTTGGAAGAAGCTTACAATTCCCAACTTTCCGGTACACCCCAGGAGATCTATGTAGCCTTCGATCCCCAACGTCTGAGCACGGTTGAAGAAGTTCCACCTGGTGTGACCCTTGTTCTGACACTGGATCGTGAAATTCAGGCAATGACTGAAAAGAAGCTGGATGAAGCGATCGAATGGTCCGGTGCCGAAGGCGGCACCATCATCGTTTACGATCCGGAAGATGGCGGCGTGATTTCCATGGCAACCTCTCCACGCTTGGATCCGAACAACTATTGGGATTATGCCGATCTCTTCCCCGACCCAATGCCCTACAACTCAGCAATCAGCAAGACTTATGAACCCGGTTCCGTCTTCAAGGTGCTCACCGTGGCTGCCGCGTTGGATTCAGGCTTGGTGGATCCCGACACTCGTTTCCAGGACACCGGTGCTTTCAATATTGGCGGCACCACCATTTATAACTGGAACATGGGTGCCTGGGGCGACGTGGATATGACCGAATGTCTGCAATACTCATTGAACGTTTGCATGAGCTGGCTCTCCACCGAAATGGGACCGGACACTTTTTACACTTATCTGAAAAACTTTGGGCTCGACCGAAAAACCGGCATCGACCTTGGCGGCGAGAGCAACTGGCCGCTGAAATTGCCGGGCGACAGCCTGTGGTATGAAGTTGACCTGGCAACCAACAGCTTCGGTCAGGGTATTTCGCTGACACCGATTCAGTTGGTCATGGCAATCAGCTCAGTCGCTAACGATGGTCGCATGATGGCTCCTCACCTGGTCAAAGCGATGGTCATCGATGGTCAACAATATGATGTCGACCCGGTGGTGGTAGGCAACCCAATCAAAGCTGAAACAGCGCATACGCTCACCGAGATGCTGGTCAACTCGCTTGAAAATGAAGCATCCAACGCCCTTGTAGAAGGTTACACCGTTGCTGGAAAGACCGGTACTGGTGAAATTGCAACCCCCTACGGCTACTCTTCCTCGGAAACAAATGTCTCTTTTGTTGGTTGGGGACCTGCTGAAGACCCGAAGTTCCTGGTCTTTGTTTGGCTCGAAAAACCTTCGATCTCGATCTGGGGTTCCGAAGTTGCCGCACCAGTTTTCTCTGAGCTGGTCAGCAAACTGGTTGTTCTGATGGATATTCCCCCTGACAGTGTTCGCCTGGCAGGAAGTAGTACGATGACTGGACAGTGAGGTCTGGACTAAAGAAATGTTGACGGTCAGTAAAGTTCTACGCGCTCTCGGAATGGATACAGATCCACGCGGCTGCCAGGAAGCAGTTACGGGCGGTTGTATCGATTCGCGTCTGGCTACGAATGGCAACCTGTTTGTTGCGCTTCGCGGTGAGAGTACTGACGGTCATCTCTATGTTGACCAGGCTCTTGATAGCGGCGCGGTTTTAGCCCTGGTTGATCACAAGATCAAGAGTGCTTATCCTGTTTTCAACCTGAGCGACCGTCCTGATCGCCTTCGGAAACCACCTTTTTCCGTTCTCGTCCCCAACACATTGGAAGCGCTCCAAACGATTGCTTCCTGGTGGCGAGCGCAGATTGATATCCCGGTCATCGGTATTACGGGTAGTGTTGGCAAATCTTCGACCAAAGAAACCATGGCAGCCTTACTGGGCTTCAAGTTTAGAGTGCTCAAAAACAAGGGCAACATGAACAATGAGATCGGACTGCCTCTGACATTACTTTCGCTCCACGAAAGCCATCAAGCAGCTGTGCTTGAAATGGGCTTTTATGTTCCAGGAGAAATCGATCTGCTCTGTAAAATCGCCAAACCTCGCATTGGGGTTGTGACCAATATCGGAACGGTCCACGCAGAACGTGCCGGCGACATCGAAACGATCGCCATGGGCAAATCCGAGTTGGTGCAAGCCCTGCCTGCTGGTCCTGAAGGTCTGGCTGTCTTGAATAACGATGATCCTCGCGTTCGCGCCATGGCTGCTCACACCTCAGCCCGCGTGCTCACCTACGGGTTCACCCCCGAAGCAGACCTATGGGCGGACGAAATTCTCTCCACCGGTCTCTCCGGTATCCGCTTCAACGCTCATCACGAAGGGCATTCACACACGATCGTATCCGAACTGCTCGGAAAACATTCGGTTTACATCCTGCTCAGTGCCATCGCAGTTGCGCTTGAGCTCGGTTTTACCTGGGACGAGATCGAACAGGCAGTCCGAAGCCAGGAAATTGTGCAGAGAGTGCGCATCTTTACCAGCCACACTGGAGCACTGATCGTTGACGACAGCTACAACGCTTCCCCCGCTTCCACGGTTGCCGCGCTTGAATTGCTCGATGAACTGGAGGGTAGAAAAGTTGCTGTACTGGGTGACATGCTCGAGCTCGGACGCTATGAAACTGAAGGGCACGAGCAAGTTGGTCGAAAAGCCGCTAAGGTCGCGAAAAAGATCATTTTAGTCGGTCCAATTAGTATGTTAACCCGCGATGTCATTTTAGACACGGGTTTTCCTGAAGAAGATGTGCGCTGGTTTGCAAACTCTGAAGAAGCAGCCCATTACCTGCAATCTGACCTAAAAGCCGGTCAAACAGTCCTGGTAAAGGGTTCGCACGGCATGAGGATGGACAAAATCATCGCTGCATTGGAGGAAAAAATCTGATGAGTGGATTCTCTTTGGCAATCGCCATGAGCGGTATCAGCTTCCTGCTCTCGACTATTTGGGGTGAGCCTTTCATCCAGCTGCTCGCGAAATTCAACATTGGCAAACGCATCAAGGCAGATCAACCCGCCACTCATCGAAAGAAGGAAGACACCACCACCATGGGCGGTTTCATGTTCCTGGTGCAGATCACCTTATTGACGGTGATTTTGAACGCAGTTTCACTTTTTGGCTCGAAGCTGATCGGGTCTTCCATCCTTGTTCCTCTTTCAGCATTGTGGGCTTTCGCGATCATCGGCGCAATCGATGATTGGGAAGGAATCCGTGGTTCCCGAAGAGGTTTGGGAATGCGTGCCAACACCAAGTTCATCCTTCAGGTGATCGCTGCATTAGTGCTGGCTTATGGCATGAAGGATATCCTGCTGGTGCCGCATTTATTCTGGCCGGCATCCGATGTACCTCTCGATTTCGGCTGGGCATATCTCCCACTTGCTACAATAATCATCGTCGGCATGGCTAATGCCATGAATTTTACAGACGGTATAGATGGACTTGCCAGTATCATATCCATGACAGCCTTCGGAATCTACGGCATCATCGCCTTGATGCAAGGGCAAGTCTATCTCGGTCGCTTCTGCTTCTGCGTTTTGGGTGCCCTGGCTGGATTCCTGTGGTTCAACTGCAACCCTGCCCGCCTCTTCATGGGTGATACTGGTTCGCAGGCATTAGGCGCTTCGCTGGCAGTGGTCGCGTTGATGACCGGTCGCTGGCTTTTTTTGCCCCTCATCGCCATAATCCCAGCAGCGGAATTATTGAGCGTAATCATCCAGGTGAGCTATTTCAAGATCACAAAAGGAAAGCGCGTTTTCAAGCGCACCCCAATCCATCATCATTTTGAAGAAATAAATTGGACCGAAAGCCAGATCGTTATCCGCTTTTGGATCATCGAGCTGGTCGGCTCGATGATCGGTCTCAGTTTGACTTTTATTAGGTAACTATGAAAAACTATTCTGGAAAAAAGATCGTCATTATCGGAGTTGCCCGTCAAGGACAGGCTTTAGCGCGATTCTTCACAAAACGAGGAGCGCAAGTTGTTTTGACCGACACACGGGAGAAAGAACTACTCAGCGAGGAATTGTCTGGACTTGAGAATCTGCCTGTAACCCTCGACCTCGGTGGGCATCACATAGAAATACTGGAAGGCGCGGACCTGGTTTGTGTCTCCAGCGGCGTGCCCCTCACGATACCCTTTATCCAGGAAGCGCTTATCCGCAACATACCGCTTACCAACGATTCTCAAATTTTTCTCGAGGAATGCCCCTGCATGGTGGCAGGCATCACTGGCTCATCCGGTAAAAGCACTACAACAGCTCTGACCGGGTTGATGGCAAAAACAACCTTCGAGATGAAATCGAATCGTCAAAAAGCCTGGGTCGGCGGCAACATTGGCAACCCTCTCATCGACAGTCTTGATGAAATCCAGGAAGATGACCTGGCGATCATGGAACTTTCGAGTTTCCAATTGGAACTGATGAAGAATTCACCCCAGGTTGCAGCAGTGCTCAACATCACCCCCAACCATCTCGACCGGCATGGCAGCATGGACGCTTACATTGACGCAAAATCCCACATCCTCTGGTTCCAGCATGCGGACGACATCGCAATCCTGAACCGGGATGATGAAGCTTCCTGGAGTTTGCTGCCCGAAATCAAAGGCGACTTGATCAGCTTTGGTCTCAATAAGCCTGAAGGTCGCTCCAACGGCACATATGTTGACCAGGATTCGGTTTGGCTTCAAATTGGCAGAGAAAAACTGAAAATGTTCCCGGTGGAATGGATCCAACTACGCGGTCGCCACAACCTCTATAACGTCCTGGCTGCTTCTGCCATTGCAGCAGCAACCACGTTAGCCCTGCCCGCCATTCAATCCGCTGTAGAAGAGTTTACTGGCATCCCCCACCGCCTGGAGACGGTCCGTGAAATCAATGGCGTCACCTGGATCAACGATTCGATTGCCACTGCACCAGAACGCACCATAGCTGCCATTGAATCTATTTCAGAACCCATCGTGCTTCTCCTGGGCGGTAGAGACAAAGACCTGCCCTGGGATCAACTGGCAGCCTTGGTTAGAAACAAAGTGGAGAGGGTCATCATTTTCGGTGAAGCAGCGCCCATCATCAACGATGCGATCGGTCCCCGCAGACCGGGACAGCATCTTAAGTCGGTCGTCACCACCAAAGACCTTGCGGAAGCCCTGAAAACAGCCCAAATCCAGGCACAGGAAGGAGAGGTTGTACTGCTCTCCCCTGGTGGCACCAGCTACGATGCATTCAAAGATTTTGAAGAACGCGGGCAGTTCTTCAGAGATTGGGTGAACCAACTATGATTAGTCAAACAACCCCTAAAGTGAAGAAAAGAACCGTCAAAGGTTTTTCCATCGACATTCCTTTTGTGCTCGTTCTGATTTGCTTGCTTGTATTCGGTCTGATGATGGTCTATTCTACTGACCTGGATGCCTCGCTCCGTATGAAACAAGAACCCGGTTACATTTTCCAACGCCAGGTTATGTGGGTCGCGCTTGGTCTGGCTCTGATGATCTTTTTAGCCTTCTTTGACTATCACAATTTCGAGAAACTTGTGGTTCCGTTTGCTGCGCTCGTAGTAATCCTTCTGTTCGTTGTATTGGTTCGCAACGAGGTCCAGTTCAACTCGTCCCGCGCCCTTTTCAATGGTTCAGTTCAACCTGCCGAGCTTGCTAAAGTGGCGGTCATCCTCTACCTGTCCGTCTGGCTTTCGAAACGAAATGATGAACAATTAGCTGACTTCAAAAGTGGTTTGATTTCATTATTAGTCATCCTCGCAGTGGTTGCCGCCTTAATTTTCTTCCAACCCGATATCAGTGCCTCAATCACCATTCTCGCCTTGGGGATCATCATGTTTTTCCTGGGTGGCGGAAGTTGGAAACAAATCCTGCTTCTCATAGGAATCGGTGGGGTCACCGGTCTTCTTGCGATCCAATTCTATACAACCGGTCGTGTCCGGGTTGCCGAATACCTCCAGGGGCTTCAGGACCCTACCCTGGGTTCTTATCACATTCGCAGAACTTTTGAATCCGTGATCAAAGGCGGTATTTTCGGGGTCGGTCTGGGTAACGCGAACACCAAGTTCACAGGCTTACCTCTGCCCCATACCGACAGTATTTTTGCGGTCCTGGCAGAAGAAACCGGTTTGTTCGGCTCGTTCATCCTGATCGGGCTTTACATTTTGTTGATCTGGCGTGGATACAAGATCGCTCAAAAAGCGCCCGATCGACTTGGTTCCCTGATGGCATTCGGCCTGACTGGTTGGATCGTCATCGAAGCCCTACTGAACATCGCTGTTATCGTGGGTCTATTCCCATTCGCTGGCAACTCCCTGCCATTTATCAGCGCGGGCGGCTCAAGTATGGTCACCAACCTGGCTGCTATCGGCATCATCATGAACATTGCCCGCCAGGGAGAAGGATTAAAAATTCAGGAAAGGAGTCAAGCCAGTGCGACTGTTGATTTGCGCAGGCGGGACTGGCGGCGGAGTGTATCCGGCGCTGACCGTTTCGGAAAAGCTGGATAAAAACCAGCACCAGGTGCTTTGGATCGGAAGCGAAGGCGGCATGGAAGCCGATCTGATCGCACGGACCGGTCTGGAATTCAAGGCTATTCAGGCAGCTGGCGTGCATGGTGTTTCCATCACAAAACTGCCCAGCAACCTGGCAAAGCTTTTGCGCGGTTATCAACAATCCAAAAAGATTTTGGAGGAGTTTCAGCCAGATGTGTTGTTCTTTACTGGTGGGTACGTCGCCATCCCTATGGCGCTGGCAGGTCGCAAGTTCAAATCCCTGCTGTACGTGCCCGATATCGAACCCGGGTTGGCATTAAAGACCCTGGCAAAGTTTTCGGACCACATCGCCTTAACGACTCTGGAATCAAAACAATGGTTTAGTGAAAAGACAAATATGACAGTTACTGGTTATCCCTTACGAGACGATATCAAGAAATGGGCAAAATCAGAAGCCCGCGAATACTTCAAACTTGAACCCAACCTGCCAACCATCCTTTTCATGGGTGGAAGCAGCGGTGCCCGCTCGATCAACCAGGCAGTACTTTCGATTTTGGATGAATTGCTTGAAAAGTACCAGGTGATCCACCTTACCGGGCACCTGGACTGGGAATCCGTCCAGGCTGCCACAGTGAATGCAGGCGATCGCTATCACGCATTCCCTTATCTTCACGAAATTGGCGCTGCCATGTCGGCAGCTGATCTGGCAGTTTCCCGCGCTGGGGCTTCTACGTTGGGAGAGTACCCTTACTTTGGTCTTCCTGCCATCCTCGTGCCGTACCCATACGCCTGGCGTTATCAAAAAGTCAACGCCGATTACCTGGTGGACCGGGGAGCAGCGATGTTAATGCGAGATGAGAACTTAAAAAGCGATTTACTGGCGTTGATCAACGATTTGCTGGTGAATCCAGCCCATCTTGAACATATGAGCCGGGCGATGAGCTCTCTTTCCCAGCCGATGGCTGCTGAGCGCATCACTGAATTGCTCTATGAAATGACAGAGGTATAGGAGAAAGATATGGTTAGTCTGAGCGTTCTCTTGTACATCTTCATCATTCTCTTTGCCACAATCGGAATGATCCGTGGCTTTCGTAAAGAAATGATAGTCACTGTTGCAGGGATTTTGAGCCTTTTCGTTATTGAAGTGGTTATGCCCAAGATTTTTGGATCTCTTGAAGGCACAAAAGTGCTGATCATGGATTTGATTGTTTTATTTGCTTTAGCTTTCTTCGGCTATCAGACTCCCAGTTTCAGGCGCCTGACCGATTCTGGACGATTTGAACGTGATTCCTTGCTGGATTTGATGTTGGGTGGCGTGACTGGCGCGCTCAACGGCTATATCTTCTTCTCCACTGCTTGGTTTTACCTGGCAAAAGCAGGTTATCCCTTCAGTTGGATCTCAGCCCCAGATCCTAACACAGGCATCGGACAGGCAGCTATCAACCTGCTTTCGGATGCGTTTCCTAACGTTCTGACTGGCAACTGGCTCTATATCGCTCTGGTTGCTGCAGTTGCTATTGTCCTGGCGGTGATACTCTGATGAACAAAGTTCATTTTATCGGAATTGGTGGAACCGGCATTTCAGCAATTGCCAGACTGCTTCTCGAAAGAGGCATACAGGTGAGTGGAACTGATTTGCACGCTTCCCCATATTTCGAAGCAGTCACAAGGTTGGGCGCTCTCACCAGGCTTGGTCATCACCCTGATCTGGCACTTGAAGCCGATATAGTCGTGCGGTCTTCTGCAGTAAAAGACGATGACCCGGAGGTCCAGGCTGCCCAAACTGCCGGCATCCCGGTTTTGAAGCGTTCTGAGTTCCTGCCCCAATTGACAGCTGGCTCCAAAACCCTGGCGATTGCTGGTTCACACGGTAAGACCACCACCACAGCCATGTTGGTCCACTTGTTGAGATCAGCCGATCTTGACCCCAGCTTTATCCTCGGTGCGGACATCAGAGGTCTGCACGTTAATGCCCATGCTGGAAAAGATGAATTCTTCGCCATCGAGGCAGACGAGTACGATTACATGTTTCTGGGACTC
>WOZC01000168.1:24857-38998 GCA_011620465.1 Anaerolineaceae bacterium
TGGTCGGAATCGATTTGAAGATGCTCACCTATGCTTTAAGCACTTTCGAAGGCACAAGCCGACGCTTTGAACTGGTCTGCAGCAACGAGAAAATTCGGGTTTACAACGATTACGGTCATCATCCCAGCCAGCTCCTGCAAACAATCCAGGGAGCCAGGCAAAGCTACCCCGATCACAAAATCTGGGCAGTATGGGAGCCTCACACCATCAGCCGCACCCGGCGCTTACAGCATGAATTTGCCAGCGCACTGGAACAAGCGGATCATGCTGTGATCCTGAAGCTCTTTGGTGCTCGCGAAGAGGACCCCAGCTTCAGTCCCTGCGCTATCGCCGATGAGATCAAAAACACCTGCATCTACCAGCCTGACAACAACAAGGCGATTGACTACATCCTGGAAAACCTTGGTGAAAAAGATTTGATTATTGTATTCTCCGCTGGTAAAGGTCCTGAGTTTTCCCAGGCGTTATGTACAGCAATCCATCTGGAGGCATTCAATGACTAACTTACCGATATCTCAACTCCAGGAGATCTTTGGCGAACGCTTACAAGAAGGCGTCCATATGAACAACTACACCACCACCAAGGTCGGTGGTCCAGTGACCGGCTTGATTTCGATCAATTCTGCCAGCGAGATGGAATTTGCTCTGACCAACCTTTGGAAATTAAACGTTCCTTACTACATTCTGGGCAGTGGTTCGAACCTCCTGATCAGTGATCGCGGCTATGATGGCATCGTTCTGCACAATCGCAGCCACAATGTCAAAGTAAACACCAAGAATGAACCTCCCCTGGTCATCGCAGAAAGTGGCGCAAGTTTGGGTCAAGTCGCTCAGCTTGCCTCCCGCAGAGGCGTTTCAGGTTTTGAATGGGCAAACAGCATCCCGGGTACTGTCGGAGGTGCGGTTTATGGCAACGCAGGAGCACACGGAACAGATATTTCTCAAATCCTGCAATCTGCCCTGGTGCTTACGCGTGCAGGCGGCAGCCAGCTCTTGAGTAACGAAGATATGGGTTATGAATACCGCTCCAGTAAATTTAAACGCGAGCGCAAGAGCGTGATCATCCTCGAGGCGACTTTCGTTGGTCAAAAAGCAGACCCGGAGGATTGCATGAGTCTTCTGCACGAATTGACCGAAAAACGCCATAAAACCCAACCGGTTGGTCCCTCTTTTGGATCAACCTTCAAAAACCCAGCAGGTAATTTTGCCGGAAAACTTTTGGCTGAAGCCGGTATGAAGGGTGTTACTTGCGGTGGCGCTTCCTTCAGCAAAGTCCACGCAAATTTCATCGTAAACAACGGTGGAGCCAGCGCGCAGGATTACTACTGCCTGATCCGACAGGGTCAGAAGCGAGTCATGGAACAGTTT
This sequence comes from Anaerolineaceae bacterium, assembly GCA_011620465.1. Taxonomy (GTDB): domain Bacteria; phylum Chloroflexota; class Anaerolineae; order Anaerolineales; family Anaerolineaceae; genus Mesolinea. Next base: position 26,226 of record WOZC01000168.1, read on the forward strand.
GGTGTTCAACTGGACCTCGAAATCGAATTATTGGGAGAGTTCGAAGATGTCGACTAAGCTCAATCTTGTTTTGATCTTTGGAGGCAAATCCGGTGAACACGCCGTCTCCCTAATGTCCGCGCGCTCCGTGTTAAACGCTCTTGATTCGGAAAAATACCAGGTTTTCCAAGTCGGGATCACCCGCGAGGGTCGTTGGACCTATGCTGCAAACGCATTGGAGGTCTTCGAAAACAAGCACGGTGAGAGCTTGAATGAAGCCTTTATCCTGGCCAGGAATGAGACCCCCTATCTCTATGAACTTATCGATGGACAGCTGCGTGAAGTTACGCAAATTGACATCGTTTTCCCGGTTTTACATGGCACCTTCGGCGAGGATGGCACCATCCAGGGCTTGTTTGAAATCCAGAATTGTGCTTATGTTGGCGCGGGCGTGTTAGCTTCTTCAGTGGCGATGGATAAAGCTCTTTGCAAAGATGTGGTTGCCAATGCCGGAATTCCAGTTTTACCTTATGGCATCTTCAGTCGACAGCAGATCGAAAACGATCTTCCGGCCGTGATCGAAGCCGTTGAAGGGATCAGTGCCTATCCGGTCTTTGTCAAACCCGCCAACCTGGGGTCTTCAGTAGGCATTACGAAAGCAAAAAACAGATCACAATTGCAAGATTCACTCCGTCTGGCTGCCCGATATGACCGCCGTATCCTGGTCGAACGTGGAATCGAAGCCCGGGAAATCGAGATCAGTGTCCTCGGTAATGAGGATGTTGTAGTTTCTGTGCCGGGTGAGATCGTCCCAGGCGACGAGTTTTACACCTACAAAGATAAGTACCATTCCGGCGACCCGGAAACCGCCATCCCTGCTCCTCTTCCAGAACCGGTTTCCGAACAATTACGAACCTGGGCTGTGCAAACATTCCGTGCGATCGACGGAGCTGGTCTGGCACGGGTGGACTTCCTTTTGGACAAAAACAGCGGAAAAGCCTGGTTCAATGAAATCAACACCATGCCAGGTTTCACACAGATCAGCATGTACAGCAAGCTGCTGGCTTACAGCGGTTTGAATTACAGACAGCTGATTGACCAATTGATAGAGCTTGGATTGGAACGAAAAGCAGATCAGGCGCGTACACTCAGGAAATTCGAGGTCGATGATGAACAATAACCCCAGGAACTTATCCCGGGCAGACCAGGTTCGAGCCCGAAGGAAAATTGAGAAGGTTCAGCGAAAGCCGATTCCCCGCAGCGTAGATCGTACCTCGCGGGATGCCTATAATGCTTCGCGCGTGGTTTCACGCCACAACACTTACCATTCCACCGGTACCTACACCTCATCCAATCGACAGCGCAGGCAGGTTTATCTTCCCACTGGCACACCGGGAAGCGAAGTGCGCTTACCCACCCTGCCCCGCATCAGTTTCAGTTGGCGCTGGCTCTCTGCCGCGCTTGCCCTTGGAATGGTCGTTTTGCTCTACATGATGCTCAATTCAGCTACCTTCGAGGTCAACACGGTCAACCTGAGCGGCGGTATCCGGGTCCCATCGGAAGAAGTAAAAGCAATCTTGAATGTGACCGGAGAATCGATCATTCACGTGAAGCCAGCCCAGGTGGAAAAACAGATTTTAGCAACCTTCCCGGATATTAAATCTGCCCAAGTGGAAGTAGCTCTGCCAAACACCCTCAATGTGTTGATCGAGGAACGCATCCCCGCCATTCTCTGGTTGGAAAATGAGCAGGAATTGTTCTGGATCGACCAGGATGGATACGCCTTCAGCATACGCGGAGAAGCCAACCTGCCAATTCGTGTCTACGCGAATACGACCCCACCTTACGCACTTGGCTACGTTGATCCGAAATCGGTGGAGATCGAGGAAACAGTAGAAGATGGGGAAGAAGAACCTGTAACCCCTATTCCTCCCATTGACCCGGCTTTTATCCAGGCAGTTCAAAAGCTCAATGCCATCAAACCAACCGACACAGCCATGCTTTATGACGGTGAAAGAGGTTTGGGTTGGACTGACCCGCATGGGTGGCAGGTTTACTTTGGCACTCAGACAGAAGATATTGACATGAAATTGATCGAATACAGCCACATCGTGGAAGCAATTCTGGACAAAAACTTGCAACCTGTTTTAATCAGCATGGAATTTCTACACGCACCTTTTTATCGTTTGGAGCATTAACATGGAAGAAGAAGCAATTGTTGTTGGATTAGATGTAGGAACTTCAAAAGTATGTACACTCGTTGCCAGGGTGGAAAACGGAGCAAACTTGCGTATCCTTGGGGTGGGAATTGAACCCTCTCAGGGCATCCGTAAAGGCACCGTCAACGATATCAACGCCGCCTCAGAAGCGATCGCTCGCTCTATTGAAAAAGCTGAGCGCACTTCCGGGTTTGAAATTAACAGCGCTATCGTTAACCTTGCAGGTACTCAGGTATCCTCCACCATCAGTAAAGGCGCGGTCGGGATCTCCGGACGTGTGATCGACCAGGAAGACGTTTATCGCGCGTTGGATTCTGCCCAGGCGATCGCAGTGCCCCATAATCGAGAAATTGTCCATGTTATCCAGCGTGGTTTCAATATTGACGGTCAGGAAGACATCAGTCAGCCGATTGGCATGCACGGCTACCGCATGGAAGTGGAAGCCCATATCATCACCAGCGCAGCTTCCACCATGGAAAACCTACGGCAGTGTGTATCGATGGCTGGGATAGATGTTTCTCAGTTTGTACTCAACCCACTTGCCTCCAGTGAAGCCATTCTCTCGGAAACCGAAAGGGAAATGGGTGTAGCGGTGGTCGACCTTGGCGCCGGCACAACCGGTATCGCTATTTACGTCAAAGGCGATGTGTTTCATACCAACGTTTTGAGCGTCGGAGGCAACCATATCACTTCCGATATTGCCCAGGGACTGCGTTTACCCCTCGACGTTGCCGAAGAGGTCAAACTCAAACATGGCTATGCCTTACTTGAGGACATAGAGGAAGAAGAATTCTTCAATATCGTCGCTTTCGGCTCAGAACAAGCTTCAAAAGTTGATCGCCGCGAGCTGGTCAATATTATCGAAGCCCGCGCTGAAGAGATCCTGATCATGGTACAACAGGAAATCAAGCGTTCCGGCTACGATTCAATGCTCCCTGCCGGAATCGTATTGACCGGTGGTGGCGCACAATTGCCCGGTATTCGCAAAATGGCAGCCAATATACTGAATATGCCTGTCAGAATCGCAGAACCGGAGAAAATGGTCGGTCTGACCGATCAAATCAGCAGCCCTGCCTTTGCAACCAGTGTTGGCTTGCTCAACTGGGGCATCCTATTTAGTGAATCAAACCAGATTGCTCCCGAGCGTTCTGGAAGCAGCAAACGGTCGAATCTTAAACCCAAAGCGGATGGGTTGAAGGATTGGCTGAAACGCATATTACCCTAATTCACCAACGCATTTCATAGAGGAGATATAAAATGGAAGCAAAACAATCTGAATCATTCGCAAGAATCAAAGTCGTAGGCGTCGGCGGTGGTGGCTGCAATGCAGTCAACCGCATGATCGCCGAAGGTCTGCAGGGGATCGAGTTTATTGCTATCAATACCGATGCCCAGGCTCTCCTGAAATCCCAGGCACAATATCGCGTTCGCATCGGCGATAAAGCTACTCGCGGACTTGGCGCAGGCGGCGATCCAAAAATCGGAAAAGCTGCTGCAGAAGAATCGGCGGAAGAATTGTATGAAGTGCTCAAGGGCAGCGACATGGTTTTCGTCACTGCTGGTATGGGCGGCGGAACCGGTACCGGGGCGGCACCTGTGGTCGCACAGATTGCCAAGGAAATCGGCGCTCTCACTATCGGCGTCGTCACCCGCCCCTTCTCATTTGAAGGCAATCACCGCGCGAAAGCTGCTGAACAAGGCTCCATGGCTCTCAAAGAGCATGCCGATACCCTGATTGTTATCCCGAATGACCGCCTGCTCCAGATCGTGACCAAAAACATTGGTCTCAACGATGCTTTCCGTCTAGCAGACGACGTTCTTCGCCAGGGTATCCAAGGCATCTCAGAGCTGATCACCGTTCCTGGACTGATCAACCTTGACTTTGCTGATGTTCGCACCATCATGTCGGAAGGCGGAGCAGCCTTGATGGCTGTTGGTCAAGCTTCCGGTGAAGACCGTGCCCGGCTTGCCGCTGAACAGGCTATCTCCAGCCAGCTCCTCGATGTCACCATTAACGGTGCCCGCGGCATCCTCTTTAATGTGACTGGTGGTCAGAATTTGTCGCTGTTCGAGGTCAACCAGGCTGCAGCCATCATCAAGGAAACTGCCAGCTCAGACGTGAACCTGATCTTTGGTGCCGTGGTGGACGAGAACATGGGTGATAACATCCGCATTACCGTGATCGCGACTGGATTTGACCGAAGTGTCTCTTCTTCGGAGGGAGAGCAAAGTTTTTTTCGGGGAACATCCTCGCAAAAAACGGTAGATCGTCTCAGCAACGTTGAGCAACCCAAGCAAAAAAACGACCAAACACAATCTGTTCGGACGACTCCTCGGGAACAGTATGTCTACACCAGTGATGTCGACATAGATATGCCCGCTTTCCTCCGCAAGAACAGAAATTCTCGTTAGGACCTTACGGACTCCTCTAAGGTTTGCGCAACCAATCCAAACTCCTCCCTCTTCATGAGGGAGGAGAATGATCAATTTTGCATCATACTTGTTATCTTAGGCAATTTTTTATCATCCTAAACACATACGCGTTGGGCGAGATTGGAAGCACCATTACGTTGATGTATTTGAAAGTTCCACGCTTCCAATCCGCCATCGGAACATTGGGATATACGTGTTTCGTCAGAAACGGCGGATTGAGGAGGGAAAAATGTACAATCGAATCGAGGTGCCGACCCTCTCAATCACGCCCTACTAAAATTTCGTCACACCATCATATTTTCTATTCACCAAAACCATCACGGTGTTTTTTGAATTGTTCTGGATCAATCTTCTCTACATCATGGTTCTCATCGAAATAACTTCGAAAACTTGACCACTTCCATCCATCAAAGGTTTCCATTAATCCGTGTTTTACTGGGTTGTAATGAATATAATCGAAATGAATCTGCAAATCCCTCTCATCCCTGATCGTGTGCTCCCAATATTTGTCCTGCCAAATGCGGTCAACATTGGCGTTTAATTCAGTCCTCATCCATGTGGTAGATAACCGTTTGATTTCCCGCATTCTAATTGAATAATTGCTATCTACTTCGGGTAATTTGACCAATAAATGTATATGATCCGGGAGAAGACAATAGGCAATCAAATTAAATGGTTTGGATCTTTGGACCTGCCTGATTATGCTTAAAAGATGGTCAAGCCTTTCTGATGTATCAAAATATTTTCTTCTATGGAAGGTGACCAGGGTGAAGAAATAGGTGCCACCAGATATATAATTCCTTCGGTAATTTGGCATAGGCAGATTTTACCAAAATGATACGGGTATATCGGCAATCATCTAGCCCTACGGGCACATTCGCGACATTCACGCGTAGGGCGAGATTGGAAGCACCGTAAATTTGTCGTATGTAAATGTCGAGTGCTTCCAATCCGCCAATCTTTTCATCGGGCGTTTCGAACGCAACGGCGGATTGAGGAGGGCGGCTTTATAGCTGCACACATCCACATCCTCCTCAATCTCGCCCGAATACTGTGCCTTGCTATATCAATAATACTTCGTGTTCATCCTGGACAACGTGACACGGCATAAGGTGGCCCGCGCAAATCTCCATTCCCCTAATGTATAAAATTTTCGCTTCTGCTAGGAATAACAGACTACGCGCATGTTTGTTCCATTTTTTATAGCTATCTCTTTTTTCTTATGTTAACGATTTCAGTTTGAATATCCAACCCCCTACGAAAAACGGGGATTTTCGTTTTCTTGTCTTTGAAATAATCATCAATGCGTGTATATCTTGCCAAATTACTGACAACCGGAAATTTAAGGTTGGCTCAGGCTTTTTTTCTTGTTCTTTACCCTGCAGCATGCTAAAATGAGACACTACATTTAGGGAGAAATTATTTATAACCCCAATATATAGGGGGTTTGAGGAGTTTTTTGTTATGAAGTGCCCGTATTGCCAAAACCTGAACACCAGCGTTATCGACACTGCCAAAGACGCGCATGGCGGCATTCGCCGCAGGCGTGAATGCAAGATTTGCCATCAACGCTTCAGCACTTATGAACGACCTATCCTGACAACTCCTCTTATCATCAAACGAGACGGCACCCGCGAAGAGTTCGATCGCGAAAAATTGCTCGGCGGTCTGCGAATGGCTTGCTCCAAACGACCCATTTCTGCCTTACGTATTGAACAGCTTGTTGATCACATTGAAGCAGAATTACAGAAAAAAGGGCGCTCCGAAATCAGTTCACGACTGGTGGGGGATTTGGCTGTTAAAGCGCTCAAAGAAATCGACCATATTGCCTATATCCGGTACGCGATTGTTTACCTTCGCATGGATGATTTACACACGATCCGTGACGAAATAAATCGTTTATTGACCGAAGAAGAATAATTACCAGAGAGAATAATTATGAAAGATCAGAGACCCAAAAGTTTGGGCATGTACCCAACACCCCCAATACCGGAAGAACTTCCGTCAATTGATTTGACCCAAAATTCCCACCAGATCCTTGCCAAGCGATACCTTCGCCATGGCAAAGATGGTCATCCCATCGAGACGATCGACGAAATGTTCTGGCGAATCGCCTGGCATGTTTCGGATGTCCCTGAACGTGAAGAAAACCATGATGAGCTTGCCAGGGAGTTTTACAATATGCTGGTCAGTAAGTCATTCTTCCCGAATTCCCCCACTTTCACAGGTGCTGGTACCCCACTCGGTCAACTTGCCGCTTGCTTTGTTTTACCCATTTCTGATGACATGGGGCGCGCCAAAGATGGTATTTTCAGCACATTGCGGAACGCCGCCTTGATCCAGCAAACTGGCGGTGGAAACGGTTTTAACTTCTCCCGTTTACGACCATCCGGATCGCTTGTGAACGCTTCCGCCGGTCAAGCAACCGGACCAGTTGGTTTCCTCAAGGTTTATGACAATGCCTTCGGTGAAATCGCACAGGGAGGTACACGCCGCGGAGCAAATATGGGAGTTTTGCGCATGGATCATCCGGATGTGGAGAACTTCATTGCTTGCAAGACCAACGAAACAGCCATCACAAATTTCAATATTTCCCTCGCGATCAGCGATGACTTTATGAGAGCAGTGGAAGATGATGGGGATTGGGAATTACGTTTCCCTGATATCCACGCACCGGAATATAAACAGTTTACTGGGACGATCACCCAGGCAGAAAAAGCTGGGTTACCGATCAATACCTATAAAACGGTGAAAGCTCGCGCGCTGTTCGATAAATTTGTCAAACAAGCCCATCACAACGGTGAGCCGGGAGCACTTTTCATCGATGCAGCCAATCGCCAGAACCCCGTCCCACACCTTTACGAGCTGGAAGCGACCAACCCCTGTGGCGAACAATGGTTGGGTCCATACGAAAATTGTTGTCTCGGTTCAATCAACCTGGCTCAGCATTTTGGAGAAAACGGTACAGTCGATTGGGTGAAATTACGCCAGACTACCAAAACCGCCACGCTTTTCCTTGACCACGTGGTGGATAAGAATGCTTATGTTCCGGATATCCCTGAGTTACGACAAGCAGCGATGAATTGTCGTCGGATCGGGCTGGGAATCATGGGCTTGGCTGACCTGATGTATCACTGCGGCGTTCGCTATGGTTCAGAAGAATCGCTTGAGTTTTGCGGGCAGGTGATGGAGTATGTACGTTACTTCGCAATGGAAACAAGCATCGAACTGGCTGAAAGAAACGGTCCCTTCCCTGCCATCACAGGCAGCATCTACGACCCCCAAAACCTGAATTGGGAACCCCCCACCCCGCTTTCAACATACAGCCGCAACTGGCAGCGTCCCTTCCTGGATTGGAGCTTGATCACCGACGGCATCAAGGCTCACGGCATTCGAAATGCCGCCCAAACCACCATCGCACCTACCGGTACCATCGGTACTGTGGCTGGTGTTGAAGGCTACGGCTGCGAACCGGTCTTTGCGCTCGCATATATCCGGCATGTCAACGACAAGGGCAAGGACCTGGTTCTTAATTATGTCAGCCCCCATTTCCAGGAAGCGCTGGATGCGGTCGACTTAAGCGATCAAAAAAAAGAAGAAATTATCAACAAAGTCCTGGAACATGGTTCCTGCCAGCATATTGAGCAGCTCCCGCTGCACATCCGCAACGTTTTCGTAGTCTCTTCGGATGTCACAGCTGATGAACACATTCACATCCAGGCAGCTCTGCAGCGATTCGTTGACAATAGTCTCAGCAAGACCATCAACTTTCCAGCCGAAACTACTGAAGAAGAAGTTGCAGAAGCCTTCAAACTCGCCTGGAAGTTAGGCTGCAAGGGCATCACCGTCTACATCACGGGCTCGCGGGAAAAAGTAGTCCTGGAAACCAAAAAGACCATGGAGAAGAAAGAAACACCAGCAGAAACAGCGAAAATTCCACTGTTTGGTGAAGATTCAGGCGGTCAACTCAGCTTCTTAAAAGAAAACAAAAAGCCCCGTCCTCGGGCACTCAAAGGTTATACCTATTCCATCGAAACACCGTTAGGCAAAGCATTTGTCACCATCAATGAAAACGGCGGTGGGCAGCCCTTTGAAGTCTTTATCAATACTGCCAAAGCTGGCTCTGAGACAGCTGCGCATTCAGAAGCAATCGGTCGCTTGATCTCTTACAATCTTCGAATTCTCTCACCAGTTGAACCGCGTGAACGTCTGCGTATCATCCTGGATCAGCTGGCTGGCATCGGCGGTGGTCGCTCACTGGGCTTTGGGATCAACCGTGTTCGTTCGTTGCCAGATGGGATCTCTAAAGCCCTGGATGAATACCTATACCAGGAAAAAGAGGAACCCGAAATCCAAAGCCAGCCGGTGGCAAGCAGACCCTTGCCCCTTGCGCCTGACCAACCTGCAATTCATCCCATCGGCGAACTTTGCCCTGAATGCGGCGAGGCGACCTTGATCAACGAGGAAGGCTGCCGCAAGTGTTACACCTGCGGACATAGTGAGTGCTAATATGAGCCTTGAATTAAGCCAAAATCAAAGAATCATCGTCCTGGCTGGCAATATCGGAAGCGGTAAGACCTCGTTGACCCAACTGCTCAGCCTGTCCTTTGGATGGACCCCGTCTTATGAGTCTGTTGAAAACAATCCCTATCTTGCGGATTTCTATGCCGATATGAAGACTTGGGCGTTTCATCTTCAAATGTATTTCCTCGGAAATCGTGCCAATGAGATCGAAAACCTGGTCAAAACTGGCAACTCCGCCATCATGGACCGCAGCATCTACGAGGACGCCCATATTTTTGTGCGGGCGTTGCATGAGATGGACAACCTTTCAGATCGCGACTACCAGGCTTATTTCAGGTTGTACGACCTGGTGCTCAAAACGCTCCCAAAACCCACCCTGCTCATCCGCCTGGTCACACCGGTTGAGACGCTTATAGATAGAATTAAACAGCGGGCGCGCTCAATAGAAGATACGATCGACCCCGATTATCTGCGTCTGCTCGATTCTTATTACCACCAGTGGGCGCAAGAGTATGCTGAGAGCCCCGTTCTCACGATCAACAGCCTGCGCTTTGATTTTGTCAACAATCCTGCTCACTTCAAAGAAATTGTCATTGGATTAGAAAAGTGCATTCAAACACAAAACGATCTGGCACTGATGGAACCTGGAAAATTTGAATAAAACGATATTCAGTTGACATCCTGGTGGCTCGATGGGATAATCTCAATGTTCGTCGGTCAGGTGCCCCCTTCACCTGGTCGACGAACATTTTTTTAATCCTGCCAGGTCAATTCCCAATCGCCAACAAAAACGCTTTCGCCTTCCTGGATACCGGCTTGCCGCAAGGCTTTGTCTACCCCGATCCCAGCCATGAATTTTTGGAAACGTCGGACCGACCCAGGCTGATCGAAGAAAGTCATCGCTGCCGCCCGTTCAATACGCGTACCGGTGACAATATAACCCTCATCGGTTTTTTCGATTTCGAAAGCATCAGGGTCTTCATCAGTGCGATAGACCGGCAATGCAGTAACCACCGGTTCGACTGGCAATACTTGCAGCTGGTTCCAGGCTTTCCACATCAGTTCTTTCAGGTTCAAATGGCTTACGGCTGAGATCGGTATCAGGTCGACACCCTCATCGGCAAATTGCTGGCTTAATGCTGGCAGCTTCTCTGCCACCATGGGCAGATCCATTTTGTTCAAGACCACGATCTGGGGTAAACCGCCCAATCTTTCGTCGAACATGTCCAGTTCGCTGTTGATCGCTTCAAAATCAGCATATGGATCTTCACTCAGCCCATCCAGGACATGGATGAGAATGCGTGTACGCTGGACATGGCGCAGAAATTCGAAACCCAAACCCACACCTTCTGAAGCCCCTTCGATCAGTCCCGGAATATCCGCCATGACCATGGTGTTATCCATATCAAGCTGCACAACGCCGAGATTGGGCTCAAGTGTGGTAAAGGGATAGTCAGCGATCTTGGGTGTCGCGTTGGTTGTGGCAGCTAAAATCGAGGATTTCCCGGCATTTGGCAGACCAACCAACCCAACGTCCGCGATCAGTTTCAATTCAAGCTTGAGTGTGAATTCTTCGCCTGGCTCGCCTCTTTCAGCGGTCAGGGGCATTTGGTTGCGGCTCGAGGCAAAATGCTGGTTACCTCTTCCTCCCCGTCCACCTTTTGCAACAACCAGGGTCTGACCAGCTTCGACCAGGTCGCCGATCAATTCAGCATTCTCATCGTTATAAACGATTGTTCCCGGGGGTACTTCGATGATGAGATTATCAGCTGAGCGACCGGAACGGTTCGAAGGTCCGCCATTCTTGCCCGCTTGTGCGGCAAACTTCTGGTTGTAATGAAAACGGTTGAGTGTATTCAAAGTCGGGTTGACCTTGAGGATCACACCCCCACCGCGTCCACCATCGCCGCCGTCTGGACCTCCCCTTGGTCTATACTTTTCACGGTGCATATGCACCATACCATCGCCACCTTTTCCGGAAGCAACACTAATAACTACTGAATCTATGAACATTTTTTCTCTTTCTTTAGGTGGAAGAAGTTTAACACGAAAAAGAGGTCGGGATCACCCGACCTCTTTACATAATCCTGTCGAAATTACTTATTCAACATTTTCTTGAGAATGTCTTCCAGGTCAGGCTTGCCTATCTCTTCGAGTTCGTAGTGAACGCGCTGGGAAGGTTTTTCGATCTTCATGACACGGGTCAGGTCAATCGGCGTACCAATCACAACCAGGTCGACATCAGAAGAATTGATGGTGGTTTCCAGGTCGCGTACCTGCTGCTCACCATAGCCCATGGCAGGCAAAATCTTGCCGGTCTCGGGGTATTTTTTGTAGGTCGCAGTGATTTCGCCCACAGCAAATGGACGGGGATCGACGATCTCAGCAGCACCAAAGCGGCGGGCAGCCACCCAACCGGCACCGATCTTCATACCACCATGGGTCAGGGTCGGGCCATCTTCCACCACCAAAACACGTTTCCCGCGAATAGCATCAGGATCATCTACATAGATCGGGGAAGCTGCTTCGATGATGACAGCGGTCGGATTGATAGCGTGGACGTTTTCACGCACCTTGACAACGTCTTCCGCGTTGGCGGTATCGACCTTGTTGATCACAACAACGTCAGCCATGCGGATGTTGACCTCGCCAGGATAATAACCGATCTCATGACCAGGCCGCAGTGGATCTGCTACGGTAATCAACAAATCTGTCTTGTAGAAGGAGAAGTCATTGTTACCGCCATCCCAGAGAATAACATCAACTTCTTTCTCTGCTTCACGCAAAATCGCTTCATAATCAACTCCGGCGAAAACGATCACACCGTTATCGATATGGGGTTCATACTCTTCACGTTCCTCGATGGTGCATTCGTGCAAGTCAAGGTCTGCATAGGTGGCAAAGCGCTGTACTTTTTGCTTGACCAGGTCGCCATAGGGCATTGGGTGACGGATTGCTGCAACCTTGAAGCCCATATCCTTCAGGATATTGGAAACACGGCGGGTCGTCTGACTCTTGCCAGATCCGGTTCTGACGGCGCAGATGCCGATCACTGGTTTGGTCGATTTCACTTGGGTCGCTTTTGTACCCATCAAACGAAAATCAGCGCCCAATGAATTGACCAGAGCAGATTTGTGCATGACATAGTCATAGGGCACATCGCTGTAAGCAAAGACAACCTCATCTACATCGAACTTTTTGATCAGTTCGGGCAGTTCAGACTCGGGATAGATGTCGATGCCGTTGGGATACAGCGTTCCTGCCAATTCTTTAGGGTACTTACGACCTTCGATATTCGGGATCTGGGTGGCAGTGAAGGCAACAACTTCATACTTATCATTTTCACGATAATAAGTATTGAAATTGTGGAAGTCACGACCGGCAGCTCCCATGATGATTGTACGAATACGACTCATATAAATCTCCTTTTTCCTTTTGGTTTCTACTATTCTACATCACTTGCGGAGCTTGAATGCCCAACAAGTTGAGTGTCTTTTCCAGGCAGACCCTGGTAGCCTGCACAAGCATAAGGCGTGAATTTCTAAGCTCACCCTCCGACTTCAATACCTGGCATTGATTATAAAAATCGTTGAATGCCTTTGCCAGCTCGTATGCGTA